>NZ_DDGH01000089.1:283395-328086 GCF_002337565.1 Rhodopirellula sp. UBA1907
CCTTTGTTGGTCTATGGCATGTCGATCGCGCCGCGTGAAGCCGTTGGGATCTCATTGGCATCGGTTGGCGGCACCGCGTTGTTTGGTGCGGTCCCAAGATTGATTCATGGCGAAGTTGAATTGAGGACCGGGTTGTTATTCGCGGTTGCTGGAATGGTGGGTGCCCCGATCGGATCGTATTTGTCGTCGTTGGTACCGGAGACGGCGTTGTTGTTGATGTTCGCGGTGTTGATGCTGGTTGTTGCGTACCGAATGTGGGCCAAAACAAAAGATCCAAGCATTGCCAGCGGCGTGTGCAACAGCGAAACCAGCACGGGACGCGACCGCAGTGCTTGTCAGCGTGACGAAGATGGCACACTACGTTTGACATCGAGGTGTGCACGGTTGCTCGTTCTGGTGGGACTGATGACGGGAGTGCTTTCAGGTTTGTTTGGTGTCGGTGGAGGGTTTGTCATCGTGCCCGCATTGGTCTTGTTCAGCGGAATGGCGATTCACCGAGCGGTTGGGACGTCGTTGTTTGTCATTGTCTTGGTCAGCGTCTCTGGAGTCGCTTCTCATCTGCTCAGTGGCAATGAACTTTCCATCTCAACCGCGTTGTTGTTCACGACGGGCGGATTCGTGGGGATGTGGTTGGGCGGGATCGTTGCGAAACGTTTGGAAGGTCCCACGCTTCAGAAAGTTTTCTCAATCGCGGTTGTGTTGGTCGCGACGTTCGTCCTTGTTAAATCCACGGTTTTGTAGCTCACAGTCACTTTCGAGAGGAGACAATCATGTTGCTCAAGTATTTCTACGATGACAAACTCGCTCACGCGTCCTATCTGGTCGGATGCCAGCGTGCCCGCGAAGCCATCGTGATCGATCCAGGTCGCGACATCGCCGACTATTTGGCGTTAGCGGAGCGGGAAGGTCTCAAGATCACGGCTGTCGCGGAGACGCATATTCATGCGGATTATGTATCCGGTGCTCGGGAGCTTGCTGATCGCGTGGGGGCCAAGCTGTACGTCTCTGATGAAGGACCGGCCGAGTGGAAGTATCTGTACCTCGACGGATACGCCAATCAATTGCTTCACGATGGCGATTCGTTTTCGATTGGTAAGATCAAGTTCGAAGTGATGCACACGCCTGGTCACACCCCTGAGAGTTTGTCGTTTGTTTTGACTGACCAAGGCGGTGGAGCCACCAGTCCGATGGGGATTTTTACAGGTGACTTCGTCTTCGTTGGTTCCATCGGTCGCCCCGATTTGCTGGAAGAGGCAGCCGGGATTGCCGGAACATCCGAGCCAGGAGCAAGGGATCTGTTTGCATCGATGAAGCGGTTTCGAGCCTTGCCGGATCACCTGCAAGTTTGGCCAGCTCACGGAGCAGGCAGTGCCTGTGGGAAAGGACTGGGGGCGATTCCCTCTTCGACCGTTGGTTACGAGAAACTCAATAATCCCGCACTGCAATACGACGACGAGGAATCCTTCGTTCGTTACATCCTCGCCGATCAACCGGAGGCACCGAAGTACTTTGCGGTAATGAAACGCGTCAACAAAGAAGGCCCTCGAGTGTTGGGTGAAGGGCACCATCATCAGATGCTCGAGCTAGCAGAACTACATGGTGCTTTGAAATCAGGGACCGTCGTCGATCTAGCACCCTCTTCCGAATTTGCGAAAGGGCATGTGCCCGGGGCGATCAACATTCCGATTGGGATGCTAGCGGCTTGGGCGGGTTGGTTGGTCGACTATGACAAACCGATGTACTTGATCTGCAAGCCAGAACAGCTGGAAGAAGCCGCTCGCGTGCTTCACAAGATTGGTGTCGAAGACATCGTCGGTGCTTTTGACGCACACAGCGTGCAGGCGTCAGGGGAGGCAGTGGAGGTCTACTCGACGGCCAAACCGGCCGAGTTGCTGCCTCGCATCGAATTGGGCCAAGTGACGCTGGTTGATGTTCGGTCGAACGAAGAGTGGAACGAGGGGCACATTCAAAATGCCAATCACCACTTCCTTGGTCGCTTGCCAAGTCGTTTGAGTGAACTGCCCAAGGACAAAACGGTCGTCGTCCATTGCTTGAGTGGTGCCCGATCATCGATTGCGGCCAGTGTTCTTCAAGCGAATGGCGTGAAAGACGTCATCAACATGGAGGGCGGCTACAAGGCTTGGGTACAAGCGGATTTGCCGAAGCAGAAAGAGACGGTGACTTTGTCGAGCTGAGTAGATCGACCATGAGTGATGAACCCCGGTTGGTTGATGAGAAGGCCATTTGGTCATATGACATCCGTGGCCGACGCGATCGGCACGGCAATACGATTCACATTTTTTGAGACATCAGGAGTCAAACGATGAGTAAAACGCAAACGATTGAGAACTTGCAAAAAGCGTTGGCCATGGAATTGACGGCAACGCACCAATACCAGTTGCACGCTTGCGTGCTGGACGATTGGGGTATGGGCCTGTTGGCTTCCAAAATGCGTGAAGAACTGCAAGAAGAGCTGGGGCACTCGGAAGACTTCTTGAACCGAATCTTGTTCTTGAAAGGGAATCCCAACTTGACGATGCAGAAAACGCCTGTTCAGGCAAAGACTCTCAAAGAGATGTTTGAATCTGACCTGGCTGACGAGCAGGAAGCCATCGACTTCTACACGACGGCCTCGATTCAGGCGAGCGAAGACCGAGACATTGGGACTCGCCAGTTGTTCGAACGAATTGCCGTGGATGAAGAAGGTCACGCTGGTTGGTTGGAGCTGCAATTGGACTTGCTGGAACGAATGGGCGAACCCGCCTACATCGCGAAGCACATGCCCGCGAATTCAGACGAATAGGCTGCTGTTGGCTTTTGACTGAGATATTTTTTCCGGCACGAACTTTGAAATAGGAACGATTCAATGAACCGAATGATTGGCTTGATGACGTTTGGGTGTTTGTCGTTCCTAGTGAGCCTGCCAGGGTTCACGCAAGAGAATTCCAGGGATGCTCAGTCAGAAGTCCAGCGAGGGGCAGGCTTTGGCCGTGGGCCGCGAGCCGGACGTGGACCGGAAGGTGGTCGGGGCTTTGGTCGAGGCCGTGGGATGAGGAACGGCCAGCGACATGGGGTGGAAGAAAATGGAGCGGGAGGAAACGGGCCGACGGCCGAACAGGTTGGCCATGATGACCGGCACGATGCTGACCATGAAGTGTTTCAGTTCCTGCTTCAAAACCATGATGCGATTCGGCGAACGGTCAAAGAGTTGCCTGCCGGCGTCGAAACGGTGACCGAATCGGATGATCCGAAGATTGCCGAGGCGATTCAGGAGCACGTCGAGTGGATGGAATATCGGATCGAAGAGACCAATCCGATTCGCATGCGAGATCCGTTGTTTGCGGAGATCTTTCGTCACACGGACAAGATCAAAATGGTTCACGAGAACACCGAAAGAGGCGTTCGTGTGACGGAAACCTCCGACGATGCCTACGTGGTGAAGTTGATTCAAGCTCACGCGAAAGCTGTTTCTGGTTTTGTCGAGCGGGGATTCGCCGAAGCCATGAAGAATCATCCGGTCCCCGAGAAGTCCAGCGACGCAGCGGGTGATGAAAAGCAGACGTTTGAAGCAACCACACCGGTGATCGACGGTGTTGGAAAGGTCGTGAGACTGCCCCACGCGGTTCAACAACCGAAGGTTGGGGCGAAGTTGCTGGTGGATTTAACCAGCGGTGCCGAGCCTGGCAAACTCAATCCCGGGCTGGAGAAAGTTGCGAAGTATCTGAACATCTACGCGGGGGCGGGTGAACTTCCGACGGAAGTTCAAATTGCGGTGGTCCTTCATGGCGGAGCGACGTTGGCTGTACTGAACTCCGACGCCTACGCGGCGAAGTTTGGCACAGAGACCAACCCGAACCTGGAACTGATGCATCAATTGCACGAGGCCGGAGTAGATTTGTATGTGTGCGGCCAATCGTTGATTGCATCGGGATCAAAACCGGATGAAGTGGTCGTGTTTGTCGACACGGCCGTTTCAGCTTTGACTGCTGTCGTCAACTTGCAGTCGGATGGCTTCGCCTACGTTCCCGTCAGTCGATGAGGGACGTGGTGTTTGACAGGTCTAGCGTTTAGGACGCTTCACTCCGTTTGCGTCGTGGGAATCGTTTTGACTTCGATGGGCTCGTGAGAAATCTGAACTTCATCAATCCAAACTTCCGCCGCATGATCGGTTGCGGTGATTCCAACTTCCAAGGCATTGAGCAAGGAGTCCGATGCGGGCAAAGTTGCAATCTCTTCGTCGATCAAAAGTTGATCGTTCTGCCAGATTTGCACTTGTCCCTTTTTATGATCCAAAACGAGGTGCACTGTTAAGAAGAACCACTCACCGATTGGTACTTCCACATTGGACTGACGCAGTTTGGGTTTCCAACCTGATTTGAGTTCATAGCCAAGATACTTTTGATCCCAAATCGTGATCCTTGGACCGGGGCTGTTGTACCGTCCACGTTCTTGGAAGTCGGCGATAGTGAATGGGACACCGGATTGAAGTTTGTATCTGCCTCGGAACCAAAGGTCGTCGCCTTCAACGAACCAAAGTCGATTGTTTTCCAACATGGACTTCGATGTCACCATCGATTCGGTTGGCGCGACCGCTGCGAATTTTGCGATCCCGTTCGCTGACTCGATCCGGTTGTCCAAGAAATCGCTTTCGCCCGAAAAGATCTTTCGACGCAGACTGACGTAGGCTTCCAGCGACGGTGAGGCGGGCGAGAGAGTATCGATTGTGGTCCAGCGGTCTTCGCCAAACCAGTTTCGGAACTGAGGCTCCGAGAAGTCGTCGAAGAAGGAACGATACATTTTGCCCGTTTCTTCTTGGTGTCGGACTAAGACAAAGTTCGAGGTTTGTTCCAGAATGTCGATGTCGGAAACCGTCGTCTTGGATGGAATCTTCGTCCATAAAGCGGCGGCCACAACAACGCAGCAAATCGCAAAACCTAGATAGACCAGTCGGCTCATGAAATTGCTTTCGGTGCGAAGGAGGCTGCTGCCGCGTCATCTCGTTGTTCGTGCAAGCCCGCAATTGTCGATGGTGGGCGAGCCAATGGCGAGGAGCGAATTGACCAGCTCAAATTTGCCAATTGCTGGACATCAGACTATTCGTTCATTTTGGGTTGGACTAAAATCAATCGCTATGTTTGCCAGTTTACCACACCCGAAATTTCAAAGCCGCTTGAACGCGCGTGTTTGTTTGGCGTGGTTGGGATGCGTGATGTTGCTTCCGTTGCCGGTGCCGATGATGCACCGTCACGATTGCATCGAAGCTCCTCAGGCGTTGGAAAACCACTTGGGCCAGTTGCATTCCGAGTCGCAACTTCAGTGTCTCGAGCCGGACGAAGCCCATTGGCACTTGGTGCTTCCTTCACATCGTTGCGGTGACGATGGAACCCACGATGGATTACCGATTCCGCCCCGGGACTATGTCGGTTCGGCTGGTGAGTCGGGGGTAAGTTTGGTTTCCGTGGTGGAGCAATTGACCAGCCTTTCGTGGTTGTTGGTCTCCATTGATCATGAATCGACGTTGGCGTCGACGCGGTCGGTTTGCGACCCAAGGATCCCGATTGCATCCGCGTCATGGCAGCGCGACCGTTGCACGCTTTCTTGCGTGATGCGTTGTTGATTTTGGTTCTCGTTTGATTGTTTGCTCACGATCCTTGTTGTTCGTGAGCAATCCGAGAACCTTTCTATATCAACATCAACATGAAATCAAAATATTGGTTGAGCGCGCTCGTTGCGCTACTCGTCGTGGTCGCCGCTGCCTGGAATTTAAAGAACCGCGAACTGGGCACAAATCAGGTCGATGCTTCCGCAAGTGACGAAGTTGACCGCGAGGCGTCGCCGACGAGTGACGTCGACGGCGCACAACGAATTCGTCTGAGCGATCGAAAGATCGACGTCGCAGGAATTCGTTGGGAAGAAGTCCAGCGTGGGACGCTCGTCGTCACACGGACTTTGCCGGCTCGATTCGCTTACGACGACACGCGTCACGTTTCATTGCGGACGCCAACAGATGGTGTGTTGGAATCCATCTTGGTCAAACCTGGAGATTCGGTTGATCGTGGGCAACCCGTCGCGGTGCTTCGCAGTCCGTCCATCGGAACGGCTCGGAACCAAGTTTTGAGCGAGAAGGCAATGTTGGACCTCGCCCAAGAAACCTATCGCTGGGAAGCCGACATCCATGCTGGCGTCTCGGATCTGGCCAAACGGATTCGCGCCGGGGAAGCGATTGATGTGATCAAGCAATCATTGAAAGACAAAACGATCGGCGAATTTGGCGGTCAATTGCTGACGATGTACAGCAAATCAAACCTTGCCAACCAGCTTTCGCGTTCGGTTGGCGATCTTGGTGACAGCGGCGCGATCAGCGGTCGAGTCATTCAGGAACGGCAAAGTGATCGGCAGCAAAGCGAAGCGGCGCTCGAGGCGGCCATCGAACAATCGCTGTTCCAAACTCGCCAATCGATGAATCAAGCCGAAGCCAGGCGGAACGAAGCGGAACGTCGACTGCGGATCGCGAAACAAACGCTTGGTACCTTGCTGGGGACACTGGCGGATTCGATGGGTGGTTTGGATGTTTCGCCTAACGAACTCGATGTTTCTCGGTTGACGATTCAGTCTCCACTGACAGGAACCATCGAAAGCAAGACGTTCTCGGCTTCGGAGCGAGTGGCGGCCCAGGACGAGTTGTTCGTGATCGCCGACGCATCGAGCTTGTGGGTTGAAGCGGACATTCGCGGACGGGATTGGCAGTCCATTCATGTCAGCGAGGGGGACGTTGTGATGGTGAGCACTCCCGCCATGAACATGCCTCCGCAGCCTGCCACGGTTTACACCATCGGTCGACAAGTGGATCCGGCGTCGGGGGCGATTCCTTTGGTGGCAAAGATTGATAACTCCGAGGGACGCTTTCGACCGGGCTTGTTCGCTCGCATGGCGGTGCCAACGGAAACGCTTCACGACGTGATTCTTCTTGCTGGGGCCGCCGTGGTGGATTTGGATGGCCAGACGAGTGTATTCGTGGTCAGTGGAGACGGATTTGAATCGGTCTCTGTCGAGGTTGGGTCGCAGAGCGGCGGAATGGTCGAAATCCGAGAAGGTTTGACGGAGGGGCAGTTGGCCGTTGTCTCCGGTGCATTTGCTCTCAAGAGTGAACTGCTGCTGGAAGGAGAGGAGTGATCATGCTTCAGCGACTGATTGAGTTTTCGCTCCAGAATCGTTTTTTGGTCATTGTCGGCACCCTGTTGATGGCAGGTTTAGGAATCCGCAGCGCACTGTTGCTGCCGATTGACGCGGTTCCCGATTTGATTAACACGCAGGTCACGGTCATCACGTCGGCCGGATCGTTGCCGCCGGTCGAGGTCGAACGTCAAGTGACCTATCCAATCGAGTGGTCGATGGGCGGACTGCCTGACGTCGACGAAGTTCGCAGTGTTTCTAAATTTGGGTTGTCGGTCATCACGATCGTTTTCAATGAAGGAACCGATGTGTACTTCGCCAACCAACAAGTTGGTTCGAGGTTGTCGGCAGCCGCGGCAAGTTTGCCGGAAGGCTACGGCCCGCCTGAAGTTGGACCAATGACCACCGCTTTGGGAGAGATCCTGCAGTTTGAAGTTCGTAGCGAATTAAAAACGCCGATGGAGCTGCGGACGTTGCTCGATTGGGAAATCGCACCGAAGTTGAAGGAAGTCAGCGGTGTGACCGAGATCAACGTGATGGGAGGTTTCTACAAAACGTTCGAGGTTCGGCCTGACCCAGACGGATTGATGGATCAGGGTTTGACTCTGGAGGAACTTTATTCGCGAATCGAAGCGGCCAATGCGAACGCCGGTGGTGGCTATGTCATTCACCATGACGAGCAGCGATTCATTCGCGGGCAGGCATTGCTCACCAGCGTGGATGATCTGAAGAGCATCGTTTTGCGGCGGGGCGAAAACGGGTCGCCGTTGCTGTTGTCTGACGTCGCCGACGTCATCATCGAACCAATGTCGCGCCAGGGGGCGGTCAGTCGAGACGGCAGGGGCGAAGCGGTGACGGGAATGGTGATGATGCGCATCGGCGAGAACTCTCGCGAAGTTGTTGGACGCATCAAAGAACGGATTGCAGAGGTGCAGGCGACGCTTCCCGACGATGTGATCTTGGACGTGATTTATGACCGGGAAGACTTGATCAACCGAACGCTTCACACGGTGATGAAGAACTTGCTCGAAGGCGGGGCGTTGGTTGCCATTGTTTTGCTGATCACGTTGGGCAGTCTTCGAGCTGGAATCATCGTTGCGTTGGCCATTCCGCTGTCGATGTTGTTTGCGTCCAACATGATGTTGGCTATGGGGATCTCCGCGAGTTTGATGAGTTTGGGGGCGATTGACTTTGGATTGATTGTGGATTCCTCCGTCATCATGGTCGAAAACTGTGTTCGTCGACTATCGCAAAGAGATTCGGGTGATGAGGAGGCATCCGGTGAAGCGGAGGTTGGCAGCTCGCCGAGGCATTCGCAATTGTTAGGAAAAGCCAAGACGCGAATGGCGACGATCCGAGATGCCTGCATGGAAGTTCGCGGGCCAACAATGTTTGGTGAACTGATCATCGCGGTGGTCTATGTCCCCGTGCTGTTGCTCGAAGGAACCGAAGGGAAAATGTTTCGTCCGATGGCGATGACGGTCCTCTTGGCTCTTTTCGGCTCCTTCATTTTGTCGATGACGTTGATGCCCGCGCTTGCGTCGTTGGCACTTCCAAAGAATCCGCATGATCACGATCTGTGGCCGATTCGGATGTTGAAGAAGGTCTACTTGCCTTTGGTCGGTCGTGCGATCGAGTCGCCCGCAGTCACCGCATTGGTCGCCGCATGTGTTTTCGCGATCAGTATTCCCGTGGCTCTGAATCTGGGTGCCGAGTTCATGCCGCGACTCAACGAAGGCGATCTGTTGGTCGAAGCGGTTCGGTTGCCCAGTGCATCGTTGGAAGGTGCCGAGATCATGGCACGGCAAGTCGAAACAGAATTGTTGAAGTTGCCGGAAGTCAAAACGGTGTTCACAAAAACCGGCCGACCTGAAATAGCCAATGATGTCATGGGGGTTCACCAAAGCGATGTGTGGGTGATGTTGAATCCGCCGGATACATGGCCGACGGTTAAATCGCGGGAAGAGCTGATCACGGAGATGGAAGCGATGCTGTCCGAGAGCGTTCCTGGCGTCGCCTTTGGATTCACGCAGCCCATCGAGATGCGTGTTGACGAGTTGGTTGCCGGAGTGAAGGCGGATGTGGCGGTGCTTTTGTATGGAGACGACCTGGAGACTCTTTCAACGAAAGCCAAGCAGATCGAACGTGCGCTTCGCAGTGTCCCAGGATCAGCCGATGTGAAGGCCGACATTCAATCGACACTGGCGACGTTGACGATCGAACCTGACCGAGAAGCGTTGGCCAGGTATGGCATCGATGCTCAGCAAGTCATGGATGTGGTGGATGCATTGGGCGGCCGTCCGGTGGGCGAAGTGATTGACGGCCGAGCGAGATTCCCGATCCAGGTGCGTCTTCCGGAAAATTGGCGGAGCGATGTTGAATTGCTCAAGCAGTTGCCCGTTGCTTTGGCGGGAGGAAAACCGGTACCGATGTATGAGGTTGCCAGCATTCAGTTGGAACAAACGCCACCAACGGTGGAGCATGAGGACGGCCGCCGACGCACGTTTGTTTCAGCGAATGTGCGGGGACGCGATGTCGCTTCGTTTGTTACCGAAGCCCAATCCATCGTGGCTCGCGATGTGACTTTGCCGCCAGGATACGAACTGCGGTGGGGAGGCGATTTTGAGAACCTTCAATCCGCCAGTCGTCGTTTGGCCATCATCACACCAATCATCTTGATTGTGATCTTCTTACTGCTCTTCACGTCCTTCAATTCCGCTTCGTTGGCCTCGCTGATCTTTTTGTGTGTGCCCATCGCCGCCAGTGGTGGCGTGTTCGCGTTGATGCTTCGTGACATGCCATTCAGCATTGCAGCAGGAGTGGGTTTCATCGCACTGTTTGGTGTGGCGGTCTTGAACGGATTGGTATGGGTGAGTGATGCCGAGCATCACCGCGTCGCTGGCACGGGGGTTCGGGAAGCGGCGCGAAGGGCAGCCGACGATCGATTGCGTCCGGTGCTGATGACCGCGATGGTTGCCAGTTTGGGATTCCTGCCGATGGCCCTGTCCACCAGCGACGGTGCGGAATTGCAACGCCCACTCGCAACGGTCGTCATTGGTGGCCTGATCACCAGCACACTGCTAACTTGCGTTGTAATCCCCGCGATTTACCCTTGGTTTTCATCGGGACCGCCGCCGGCGTCGATTGATGATTGATCTTTCGATCGATTTTCCGTTTTCCTGTGTGACAAATCTCGAAACGCTGTGTTTGGCTGGTAGGAGAAAAGAATGTCGCAAGGTCCGGAAACACGAGCGTCGCTGATTGGCAAGCTGAATGAGCCGACTTCGGAAGAGGTTTGGACGGAGTTTGTCACGATCTATCGGCCGCTGGTGGTTCGTGTCGCCTTGGCGAAAGGGTTGCAGCACGCGGACGCGGAAGATTTGACGCAAGACGTTTTCGCGGCGGTGCGACGGTCGCTGACAAAGTTTGAATCGCGTGGCAGCGGTTCGTTTCGTGCTTGGTTGTTCCAAATCACTCGCAACTTGGTCGTCAATCATCTGACGCGTTCCAAGGGACCGGTCGGATCGGGTGACAGTCACGTTCAACAGTGGTTGATGCAGCAACCCGAACGAGAGAACGAAACAGCCACCTTGTTCGACCACGAACTGCGTCGTCAGCAATTCCAACTCGCCGCCGATCGTGTGCAACCGCATGTGGTTCCCGCGACGTGGCAATCCTTTTGGATGACGGCCGTCGAGGGCAAATCCATCTCCTGTGTCGCGGAATCGCTTGGGAAGTCCGAGGGATCCGTGCGAATGGCAAAGTGCCGCGTGTTGGCTCGTTTGCAACAAGAAGCTCAAGCAATTTCTGGCCAGTGGGAGACGGAAGCATGATCGCACGCATTCGAGATGAGAAGCACGACGGTGGACTTCACTACGATCGAGAAACGCTCAACGACTACCTGCACGATCGCTTGGACGCGGACACGCAAGAAGTCACCCAGCACATCGAGGTGTGCGAGCAATGTCAGGCTCACGTGGAACGTTTGGTCACCGGTGACGTGACGTGGGAGGAAGTCGGCGAGTTGCTTCGGGAGCCGATCGCGAACGGTTGCGAACACCGCTCGGACGACTTTGAATTCGAATCCGAAGCCAAGGATCGCTCGAGTTGGATTCAGTTCCTTCAGCCTTCCGAAGCCCCCGGATCCATCGGCCGTTTTGCACGCTATGAGATTCATCAAATCCTTGGCCGCGGCGGGATGGGAATCGTGATGGAAGCGACGGACACGTCACTCGGCCGTCGCTGCGCGGTGAAGGTTCTCGCGCCTGAGTTGGCCACGTCCGCCGCCGCCCGCAAACGATTTTCGCGGGAAGCCAAAAGTGCCGCGGCGGTGGTTCATCCGCATGTGGTTCCAATTCAAACGGTCGACGAACACGAGGGACTGCCCTACTTGGTCATGTCGGTTGTGGATGGCCCGAGCCTGCAACAGCGAGTCGATCGCGATGGGCCGTTATCGTTGATCGAAACGGTCCGCATCGCGTCGCAGATCGCCGATGGCTTGGCCGCTGCACACGAGCAAGGTTTAGTGCATCGCGATATCAAACCTGCCAACGTGTTGCTGGAAAATGGCGTCGAGCGAGTCCAGATCACGGACTTCGGTTTGGCTCGAGCGGTGGACGACGCCAGCATGACTCGCAGTGGCGTGATCGCCGGAACGCCGCAGTACATGTCTCCGGAGCAAGCGCATGGGGATTCGATCGATCATCGCAGCGATCTGTTTTCGTTGGGCAGTGTGATCCACTTCATGTTGTCCGGTCGCAGCCCGTTCCGAGCGGAAACGACGATGGGAGTTCTCAACCGGATTGGCAACGACCAACCAAGATCGCTTCGACAGATCAACCCGGATGTTCCCGAGTGGCTTGATGCGATTGTGGCGAGATTGCTGAGCAAAGATCCCGACCTTCGCTACCAAAGTTCGTCGGAGGTCGCTGAGTTGCTAACAGCTTGGCAAGCTCATTTGCTGGATCCGGCCAACGCCAAGGCACCTGAGTCCGCATCGCAAGCGAAACCGCTGGCAAGTCGTTCCGGCATCAGCGGGCGTTTCAATGGCAAGCTGCCTTGGGTTCTTGTCGCCGGGATGTTTGGTTTCTTCGCTTGGGCCGCGACCGTCATCATCCTGCAGACCGACCAGGGAACACTCCGGATCGAAAGCTCCGCAGATGCAAACGTGCCGATTGTGATTCGCAAAGGAAACAAAGTCGTCGAGGAATTGACGGTGACCAGCGACGGTGCCTCCGTCGAAGTGAAGGCGGGCGAGTACGTGATCGAGATCGCTGGTGAAGCGGACGGGTTCGAGGTGTTGGACCAGTCCGTCGTCATTCAACGTGGCGAGACACAGGTGGCAAGGATCGCTTTGCTTGACACAGAAGCCTCCGATCGACCCAGCGCGGGCGACTGGCGAATGGAAGGCAAAGAACCGCCCAAGATCTCTCCGTTCACTCGGATGGAATATGACCACGGAAAAGTCTTGGTTGAATTCGAGTCCAAGACCTATCAGCTGTCAGGTGTGGATCAGTTCACCATCGCAAACCTTGTTCTGCAATCGCGAGCACTCTACGGTCGTAAATGGAAAAAGCGCTTGAGTGAGGACTTGGTCGAGTTGCTCTGGGAAATGAAGCACTTTCCTGGGGACACGGTGGACCTCTCGCTTAAGGATCTAGAGACAGGCGAAAGGAGGACGATCGTCGATGCGAAAATGACCGAGGCAAATCGAAACGAACTGTATCGGGACAATGAGCACAATCAACCGGAGAATGACGGCGATGTTAAGTCAACCGACCCACTCGAAAATCGGTTCCCAATGCACTGGGGAGGCGGTCCCGCTGGGTATCAAGTGCTGGTTGATCAATCAGTCAAACACTCGGGTGAGTTCAGTGCGTCGTTGGAAAGCACCAGTCAATCGTGGCAGCCAAGTTTCGGGACAATCGTCCAGGCGATTCAAGCTACCGAGTACACCGGAAAGCGGATTCGTTTCAGCGGTTTTATCAAGACAGACAAGACGGAGGCTGCCGGCTTGTGGTTGCGAGTCGATTCTGCCGAGCGTGGGACAGTCGGGTTCGACAACATGCAGTCTCGCCGAATTGAGGGAACCAATGACTGGCAGGAAGTGCAAATCGTTTTGGACGTTCCCAAGGATGCATCGGTGCTGACGTTTGGTGCGATTCTCTCCGGGGCTGGTCGCCTTTGGGTGGACGACTTATCGCTCGCGGTTGTTGATCAGGATGTTGAACCCACGCGGCCATCAATGCAGGGGAAGAAACAGGAAATTCAAGTCGCTGAGGGGCTGTCTGAGAGCCCACTGAATCTTGATTTTGAGTTTGGGGTTGGTTTAGTTCTCATTCGACCTGGCAAGAAGAGTGTTTTCGAGCGAGTGTCGGAGGTCTTTTCGGGAGAGGATGATTTTCGGGCAGGTTTTGAACCAAACTGATTTTGTGTTGAGTCGAGAGTCGGACCTGCTATTTGCCCAGAACAAGGTAGAGAAATCAGTGGGATAGGCTTCCAGCCTTTCGTGAAGAAGATGACAGGCTGGAAGCCTATCCCACTTGATACTCACCGAATCGAAAACGCGTTCTTCCCCAGCCACCCACGAAAGCAATGCCTACCGCGCCGGCCACTTCCATCCGTGCTGGCTCAGCAAGTCGGTTCCTTCGACGATGGTTTCGCCCGTCTCTTTGTTCAGACGCACCGGCACACAGATGTCGTCCCGTTCCAGTTGGACAACGAGATGTTGATTGTGACTGACGACAATGACTTGGCTTCGCTCGGCGGCTCGACAGATCATGTTTGCCAGCGGTCCGATCAGGTCCGGATGCAAGCTGGTTTCGGGTTCGTTCAACACCAACAACTCCGGTGGTCGCGGTGAGAACAACGCGGCCAGCAACAGCAGATACCGAAGCGTCCCATCGGACAATTCTCTCGCCGTGAGACCACGCAGCATGCCGGGTTGAGTCAGCACGACTTGCATGCCGCTCTCGCCGGATTGCACGTGGAGTTGCGAACCAGGGAAGGCTTCTTCAATCGCTTGTTCGACAATGTGGCTGTCGCCGATCTCGCGGATCGTTTGCAGTGCCGCGGCCAAGTTGGATCCATCGTTGGCCATCACCGGAGTGAACGTCTGAGGCGATGGCAATCGAGCGGGCGCGTGCGAGTCACATCGGAACGTGTCGTAGAACCTCCAACCCCGCAATTGCTCCTTCATCACGATGATCTCGGGAGCAGCGAAAGGATCGGCGTACTCGGTCATCAGGCTTGTCCCGCGAGACAAATGCAAGTCGATTTCTTGCCATTTGCCTTTCCCCGATCGGCATCGCAAGTTCGCTCCTTTGCGATCAACACACAGCGATCTCGCATCCGGCGTCGGCCCGGTCCAAATGCATTCGCGTTTGATCTCCGGATCAGCATCGAACATGGAGTTGGATGGAACGGGGCGACCCAGGTCGATGCAGTAGCTCATCGGATCGGCGGAGAAGGCGAGCTTCAATGCGATTGGTTTTCGACGCAAGGTTCCTTGCACGGGAACCTCACCGCGTTTCATTTCGTTGGGGATCGTCTCTGGGCCAGCCCAAAGGACCGATTCAAATCCGCCTTCTTCCGCCAACGATTGATTCAGGTTGCCATTGGCTGCGGAGGCGATCAAACGCAGCGAACGATACAGATTGGTTTTACCGCTGCCATTTGGACCGGTGACCACCGTCAACTCACCCAGTCGCACGGTCAGCGAGCGAATCGAACGGTAGCCGGCGATTGCAATGCGGTGGATCAAGAGAAAGGCACCGTGGGGATCCAGAGTCGGACGTGTTTCTGGTAA
The DNA here is from genome assembly GCF_002337565.1 of Rhodopirellula sp. UBA1907. Classification (NCBI taxonomy): domain Bacteria; kingdom Pseudomonadati; phylum Planctomycetota; class Planctomycetia; order Pirellulales; family Pirellulaceae; genus Rhodopirellula; species Rhodopirellula sp. UBA1907. Next base: position 298,376 of record NZ_DDGH01000089.1, read on the forward strand.
CGATGATAGTCTGCCCCGAACCGAAGCTGAAGATCGCGTTCTTCGACCGGGCGGACAAAGACGTGCCAGACCACTGCCCCGCACAGGGCGTAAGCAATGACAGGAAGGCTGCCGAGGAACCATCCCACTGCGATGCCCTGAACGATGCCCGCGAGTGCCATCGGGTTGCGAACGTAGCGGTACGGCCCGGCGATCACCAAACGAGGTGCGGTGACCGTGGGCAGAGGCGTGCCATCGCCGCGAATCGCCATCGTGATACCGCTCCATAGCCCAAGCGACGATGCAACAAGAAACAAACCACCGGACAATGGTGACTGCAGTGGATGTTGAAACACTTGCCATCCGAGTCGAAGTTGCAGTTCAACGATTCCCATCGGCAGCACCCACAGAAACGTCCCCCAGAAGATCACGGTTTGCCCCAGAGTCAACGCGGTTGCAACGGCAGGACTCATCGAAGCAACACGAATCGTGGCGGGAGATTGCGAAGTGTTTCCATGGATCGTTGCCATGGACAGCGACAACCCAGCCATGCAAATCATCATCGCCGATGCGATCCAAGCTTCTCCGGTTTGCAGGCTGGTCGCGATGCAAACCAAGGTCGGGTACCAAGTGACCGCGGCAACGACCCAGACCAACGTGGCGGCCAAAGACGCTTGATGCCACACGCAAATCGCGGCCAAGAGTGAGCCAGCGATGATCAACACGAAGTCCGCCATCCAAAACGAAAGCAGTGCACCGTCGGGCCAATCCTTCGGCTGAAACCAATCGATGCTGGATGGAATAGCGAACAGCAACACCCACCACGCCAGCGTGCCAAAGGCTTGCACCGCGAGATAGGCCGAGACAATCCGAACGGGAGTGTCGCTGGTCGCGGTCTCGTTGCTTGGCGTTTGCTGCGCGTGGCGGTTGGTCACACTGAATCCGACTGCTGCGAAAAGACTCCATGATACGACGGAATCGCTCAGTCGTCCTCTGAAAGCGGATCAGCAGACACGTTGTCCTTTTCCAAGGCACGTGTCTTTGGCAGCTTCTTCTAGATCGCGATTAGCGGCGCTGGCGATAAACTCGATTTGCCGAGCAGGTGCCACCGGAGCAAGTCGGAGCCGAGTACGTCTGGTATCGGGCACCTTGCCATGAACTGGCGGGTGCCGACGAGACAGGCACACCTTGGGTGGACTGATAACTCGGAGCGTAGCTGGTGTAGCTCGAGCTGGTCGGAGTCGAGACGGGTGTCGAGTAACGGATCGTTGGCTGGGCAATGGGTTGGGGCGAGGCGACGGTTCCGCCGCAGTTGCCGGATGCACAACCTGATCCAACTGCAATCGGTGCCGCTTGAGTCGACGTGTACATGCTGGTCGTGGAATGCACCGGGGGTGCGGAATAAGTCACCTGCGGCGACACCGCTTGAGCGGCTGCACAAGCCGCTCCGCATGAACCGCTTTGTGCGCTGGCATCACTGCTCATGGCAACCACCAATACAGCGGCGAACGCGACTACAGAGTCCTTCCATCCAAATTTCATCTTGGTTTCTCATCGACAAAGGTTCGATTGGGACACAGCTCCATGTCCCGTGATCCAACCTGATGCGGATTCTGGATTTGCATCCGCCACGAAGTCGCGCGTGATGTCGAAGTTCTTGTGCCTTTTTGGGGCGAAAACGCTCCTCGATCAGGTGGTCTTCTCACGCACCGGCGGAGCCAGCAAAGCTACCATTCACGAGTGTTTGTCACGTGTGACGCTGGATCGAGTTGCTTCGACAATGAAAATGTTTTTCTCTGCTTTTGTCTGTAACAAATGCAATGACCAACGTAGGTCGCTGTCACAACAAACCCGGCGTCAGTTGATTTGTCGGATCACTTTGCCTGGATTTCCGACGACGAGAGATCCTGCAGGCACGTCCTTGGTCACCACGCTGCCCGCACCAATCACGCTGCGGTCACCGATCGTGACGCCCGCGCAAATGATCGCTTTGCCGCCGATCCAAACATCGTTTCCGATGGTGACCGGTTTTCCATACTCCTGGGTGCAGCGCAAATGTGATTCCAAGGGATGCGTTGCTGTGTAGATGTGGACGCCGGGGGCAATGAAGACGGAGTTTCCGATTCGCACGTCGCAAACGTCCAGGACCACGCAATCAAAGTTGAAGTAGACGTGCTCGCCGAGATGGATGTTGGTTCCGTAGTCGCAGCGAAACGGCGGTTCCAACCAAACGGAGTCGCCACCGCTGGCGAACAGTCCTTTCAAAATACGTCGTCGATTTTCTTCATCACGAGGTGAACTGTGATTGAGTTCGTGACAACGTTCGCGAGCGACCAAGCGTGCTTCCGCCAGTTCCGGATCACTCGCATCATAAAGCCCACCGGCAAGCATCTTTTCCTTCTCGGATCTCAGCGGGGCACCGCTCACTTCAAGTCGCCAATCAGCATCAACGAGGAGGCGTACCACGTTTGGTCTTTGTACTTTTCTGGCTTCGCATCGAAATCCGCTTGGTTTCGGTCAAAGAGAATCTCTCGCTTGTCCAGTTGTGTGGGCGTCAATTCAATTTTGACGGTGTGTCGTCCCGGTTCCAATTCCGCGCCAACTTTCAGTGTTGCCATTCGGTGGTAGGTGCAATAACCATCAATTCGATTGCGAGTGAATTCATTCCCGTCGATTTGGACACGCACTTCGCCACCATCCGGGCCAAGGATGTCGAACACTCCCGCGTTGGTACCTTCGAACGTGAACTCCAAGCTGGCACCAGGGCCGTTGGCTTGATAGAGCTCGGACATGTTCCGTTGAAACCGCTTGGCCAACGAATGGTCCGAGGGGAGCTTGGTCCAGTCCCCGCTTAACATCTCGGGCTCAATGGTGACCATCTTGGCTTGTTCCCAGTTGTCATCTCGGAGTGGCTTTCCAAGCGAATGCGGCTGTGTGGTTTGGTTTGCATCGATGATCTTCGGCCATGATCGTGCAATCGTTTCGGTGTAGACGCGGTGTCCGGTTTCGACGTGCGGGTGAACCCCGTCGCTTGAGAAGACCATTGGTTCCGCGTTCATGTCCGCAGGCTTGGGTGCTTTGAAAACAAGTTTGCCAGCGGATTCCAAGCGTGCGACTTCGACGCCAAAGTGGATGGAGGGAATCGAATAGTGGTCGGCCAACACTTCCATCGCGCTGGCCGCACGAGGCATCTTGCCGGATTGCAAATCAGAGAGCATCTGCTGCGTCAGTGTGTAGACAAAGCAAATGTCAGTGTTCGGATTCGCGGCCCAGGTTTGACGCACGATCCCTTCCATGGATTGATGGATGCGTTCGGGGGAGGTTCCGCCATCGTTGACAGCGAATTCCACAAACAACAAATCCGGATCGTGTTGCAACGCATCACGCTGAAGACGAAACACACCGAGGCCTGACCCGGTGCCACCAATCGCCGCATGAATTTCTTCGATGGTTGCCGCTGGGTATTGCTGTTGCAGCCACTGGCGCGACTGGATCCGCCAGCCCGGTGCGGCAGTGATGCTGCCGCCGAGATAGGCAACGCGAACGGTTTCGCCTGATTCGACCTTGGCGGTGAAGTGAGGCAGTCCGGCGCGAGGATGGCATTCCACCGTATCTCGAAGTTCAAACTCGCCGTGAGCTTGATGCGAGGTGAACAAACAAAAGATCAGACAGCAAAGCGTGCTTGAGGGTCGGAGCATTGAACGGAGATCGGTGAGCGGGAGGCGTTTGGGATGGGAGAGATTGATGGCCGTCGCTGGTGCTACAATCCTGCGAGAGTGCGTGAGCTTTGCCGGCGGGAATCGCGATTGTAACTGCGATTGCGAGGTGATTTGGGTTTTCGGTTCGGACCGCAGTTTGGTTTCGATAGGTTCAGAAAGGAAGTTCACTCATGCAGAACGGAACGAGCAACTTGAAAGATCACCTTCCTGGCTATCGACGTCTTTCGCGATTGCCAAAGCAATTCTTGGCGATCAGTCCGTTTGATGGGGATTGCATGCCGTCACGCGTGCGTTTGTTTGATCCGAGATCAGGTCGGCCCACCCAGCCGTTTCCGCACCGCTGGAATTTCGAAGATCCAGTTCGAATTCTCGAAACGTACTTTTGGAATGCTGAAGAAGAACAAGGTCCGGGCCGCCACAATCGGTACCTCGATGTTCCCGGGTTTGCACCTGTGCTGGTGACTCGTGATCCGGGCATGATCCGAGCCATCGCGACAGCGACTGGAGATCGAGAGGGGCAATTCGATCGAGACACGCTTCCCTCGGTCGGCATTGCTCGAGCGACCGGCACCGATACGTTGCTATACGCCAACGGAGCGGAGTGGAAAAAACAGCGGAAAATCGCGGCCTGTCCATTCGGCAAAACGACCTTGTTTCAACCGGAACAGTTTTGCGAGTTCGCCGACACGTTTCGAGAAACGGTTCGCGGACGGATCGATGTGCTGCGACAACATCTAGCGGCCAGTGGTCAAGAGACCGTGGGCATTCCGTTGGAACCCGAAGTCAAGGTGGTGATGCTGGAAATGCTCACCAACAACTTTTTTGGTGCCGAAATCAGCTATGAAGAGCTGCGTGAAAAGTATGTTCCTGCTTTGGAGCGTGTGATCGACCATATTGTCTCAGACACGGTGAAGAATCGGCTTGGGGTTCCATGGCGGAAGTTTCCGAGCTTGAGCGATCGGATTGTTCGAGCGAAAGCAGATGATGCCACGTTCGAGGAATTGACGCAGAGAATTTTGGCTCCACGCGGCGAGAAGAAAGCTTTGTGGAAGCAATTCAAGTCAGATGCACCCGATGCGAAGTTGATCAGCAACCTCAAGGTCTTCTTGGCGGGTGCTTTGGAGGCGACGACGTCCTACGCGACTTGGGCGATCTCTCATTTGGCGCGTCATCCCGACGCGCAAGAGAAAGTCTTCGAAGAAGTGAAGGACATAGATGTTTACACACCGGAGATCTTGGCGGGGGCGAAATACCTGCGAGCGGTGCTGGACGAGACATTGCGGTTGACACCTTCGTTGTACTTTTTGCCGCGACGAGCCACCGCTGATACTTGGGTAACGTCGGCCGACGGTCGGAAAATGTTCATTCCCTGGGGCACCCATTTGTTGCTGGACGTGTGGCATGCCAATCGTCATGAGGACCACTGGGGCGTGGAGGTGTCCGGCTATCCGGCGAACGTGTTTGAACCCGATCGCTGGCGAATTCTTGCCGAGTCGGGTCGGGCAACAAAGGACACGTTGCATTTCGGTTTTGGGCACGGCCCGAGAGTTTGTCCCGGCAAACACCTGGGCGAATTGGAGGTCGGGTTGACCGTTGGGGCATTGGTGAAAACGTTCCGTTTCCGGTCGGAATTGCCACAGAATCCTGCCCGCGCGGGTGTCTCCACCAAACCCGCTGATGGAACCCGCGTTTGCATGTCGCTTCGTTCGCCATGAGGTGGCGCGGTGGCCAGGCGACTTCGACTGCCAGCGGCGAACGCTATGTCAGATTTTGTTGCCACGGACATGAAAGATTGATGTCACGTCGCTGACCGGTTTCTTTAAAGAATAGGTCAACAATCCGCTTTCGATATTGGCAACGATGACGCTCGCCATGGCAATATGAAGTGGCCAAGCTGGTCCGCCGATCAAAAGGTTGACCGCGGCGATCCCGACCAACAACCAGGCGGTCTTTGCGGTTCGCGTGTGGTAGGTCGGTAGCTTGCCAAACTTGAGCAGGGCAAAACATTCCGCTGCGATGAAGCTGCCGATCGCTGCGGCAATCCAAATTGCTTCGTTCGCCAATAGGTCAGCTCGTAAGAACAACAGCGACAATGCCAAGCAGACGTACATGGCCGCATCCGCGATGCTGTCGAGTTTGGGGCCAATCTCAGTGCGTTGGTCGAGCCATCGAGCGATCTTCCCATCGACGGTGTCTGATAAGGTCAAAACGATGAACAAGATCAGCGTGGCTTGAGCTTGATCGTTCCAAGCCAACAAAACCATGAACGGCGAAAGCAACGCTCGCAGGACGCAGATGATGTTGGGCACTGTGAGGTTGGATATGACTGGATTGGACGTGACATGCTCGGGCGCAGTGGAATTGGGTTTTCCATCGCCGCTTGGCATGTTGGGGCCACGGTTGGCGGGAGGCGGCGCGATCTGTTCTGCGTTGTTCATGAAAGGACCTTCATTAGCAGCAACGCGACCGGGGCGGTGAATGTGAGGGAATCGATGCGATCGAGAATACCGCCTTGCCCGGGCAAGACATCGCCGCTGTCTTTCACGCCTGCGGAACGTTTGATCGCGGACATGTTGAGATCGCCGAGAGTTCCCGCAATCGCGATTGCCAGACCTATAACTCCGCTCGTCGCGTGTGACACGGCGGTGAGATGTGGGCCGATGAGGATGGCTAGCGTGATGGTGGTGAGAGTCCCGCCGATGAATCCTTCCATCGTTTTGTTGGGCGAAAGGGTCGGGGCGAGTTTGTGTCGTCCCAATGCTCTGCCGAACCAAGCGGCGGTGATGTCGTTGACTTCGGTCAAGCAAATCAACAGTAAGAACCAACCTGGAATTGCGAGCGACGGAGTTGCGTCAGACGGAAGCAGCAAAATCGATGCTGCGGGAAGACACCCCGTTAGCGTGACACCATAAACAAGTCCACCAACATCGCTGGTGAATTGTTTCGTAGATGTCGTCACCATCAGCACGCTGCCGGCGATGATGACGCAAGCCAGTGGAAGGCAAAGGATGAGAGTATAATCCGCGCCCGCGGCGAGCCCCGCGTACAGCGATGCGATGCAGACGTAACCAACCGCCATGATTGGCATGGCCGGCAGAGCGTGTGTCTTGTTCTGTGAGTGGCGTTGAATGTTGGGTTGGCTGCTCTCATTGTCGTGATGAAAAGCAAGTCTTGCATACTCTCGGAATGCAAGCGTGCTCACCGTCGCAAACAATAGCGAGGCGATGATCGTTGCACCAACTGCACAGAGCAGAACCCAAGTGGAAACGATCCACCACGAAAGCAAGCTGCCCAAGCGTTTGCGAGCAAGGTCGCTGGTCCAGTCTTTCAGCGTTGCCAAGCGATAGACAGTTCCTACCAACAGCAATCCAAACACAGAGATCGCAACATTAGTCATCACGAGCCTCCTTCGACGGGAGTCGCTTCATCGCCCATCCCACGAAATCGTCGCGATGAATGAGTGATAATCAGTGGAATCGCAATCACGACCGAACTGATCAGAAGAATTTTCCAATCCACCACGGTCCACAGATCGAGCTGTCCCAAACGATCAACGCTGGGGAGCCGCGAACCTGCTAGCACGAAGACGACGTTGCTGGGGATCATGCCAATCAACGTGGTCCATGCGAACGTCGAGATCCGTACGTTGGTTGCTCCGGCCGAATAGTTCACTCCCGTGTAGGGTGCATGCAGCAACCGAAGTGTTAGCAGGCACGTCGCTTGGCCTCCCACGTTGAGAGCTGACTCAATCTTTCGAACCAGCCGCGGGACCTTGCGCAGTGCCCATTCGCGAAACATCAGTCGAACGGATAGCAACGCAATGCAGGCGGCAACTGTTAGTGAGATACTGACAATTGCCAGGCCAATCCACAGTCCGAAGAGCCATCCGTAGAGGATGGATTTGCCTGTCGTTCCGGGGATCAAAGATGTCAGAATGTAGATGCCCGTGGCGGCGGCGACCGAAAGAATCGGATGGTCATTGATCAGGGATCGAAGCCACTTCTCATTTTCTGCGATGGTGTCGTGATGCATGGAAGCACCCGAGAAATACCAAAGCGTCGCGAGGAGTGCCACGACCAGCACCAAGATCAGCCATCGTCGCATCACACCGCCATCAGTTGACTGTTTTCACTTGCCTTTTGACATCGCACACACCGGCGAGCGTGAGGTACGACTTGCAGCCGATTCATCGGAATCGATTTGCCACAATCTTCGCAATCACCAAACGTACCGTCTCGCAATCGATCCAGAGCCTCTTCGATGTCCGCCAGTTCGCGGCTTTCTGATTCGGCCATGCGACTGGTCAGTTCGCTGGCGTGAGATTCAATGCCACGATCGCCGGCATCGCCTACCGTATGATCGTTCACGCGTTGAAACTCATCGAACTCGGTGCGAACCATTTCCTGGATTTCCGCTGCTCGACGTTGAAGTTTGTTAACCAGGCTGCGAATCAAATCGTTTCGTGTCATTGTGTCACCTCATTGGGGTTGGATGCCCCATAGGCGAGCAACTGCCGCGCCAATTTGAAAGCAAACCATCGGCGAACTTTTTCGTTCCATCGCCGCCTCAATCATGGAGCCTCAATCATGGAGCCTCAATCATGGAGCCTCAATCATGGAGCCTCAATCATGGAGACTGCGTAGCGGTTTGGAATGCACCCGGTGACTGCACGCCGACGGCGTCGGCATGGCATGCGACACGCATCGCAGCGGGGCGGATCGAGAACTCAACGCCGTCACTTTGTTCGGTTTCGCCGTCCAAACTGTATGGCAGTGGAGGCGTGGACTCGACGCGAACCCAGCGGGCGGTGAACGTCGCGATTCGTCCTGATTCGTGATACCAGCCAAACGTCGTATCGACTCCCGCAGCCAACAATTCAGAAACGGGCATCACCGGCACGACGGTGACATCCAGCAAACCATCGTTGACCGTCGCCTCGGGCGCCACCGGAAACCCGCCACCGACATACCGACCTGACGCGATCGCCAATCCAAACACCTCGAACTTGGCATGTGTGTCATCTTGGAATGTCAATTCGAGGGAGTACTTTGGCAAGGAGGTCAGATGGGTGACCGCGGTGATCCAGTAAGCCATCGATCCCCACCGCTGCTTGTCAGCAGAACTGACTTCACCCGAAATCAATCCGCCAAAGCCAGCCGTGGCGGCATTGATGATCAGATGTGCGGACCCGTTTTGAATGTCAATCAAATCAATCGGTGTTGCTGGTTGCTCCGTTGCGGTGGCATAAGCATCCTGCCAAGGCAGTCCGTGCATCCCGATCGAGCGAGCAAAGTCATTTCCCGTTCCGCCCGGGATCAAACCCAGTTCAAATCGATCCAGCATCTTTTCGCGGTCGAGTTTCTGGACCACCTTGGAAAGTGTCCCGTCGCCTCCGAAGATACAGAGACGTTGCGGCGGGGTGTCTCGGATTTGGTCAAGCCACTTGTCGTCTGGATCGAGTTTGACCAAACGATGTCCCCGCTCGCTTGCTGAACGCTCAAGGTCATCGCGACAGCGATCCCAGCCGGATGCATGAGGGTTGCAGAGGATGGAAACGGATGAGTTCATCGGTATGCGAATTGCAACAATGAGGAGCGGTGGGGCAAGCTTCCTTGGTTTTGCCAGTTCAAGCTGCCCGGAACGAAGCAGGTATCGAGGAGTTTTTTGGTGCTTCAGCCGTTTGTGGTCGCCACGGTTTCAACACGGAACCAAAGCCAACGACCAAACGGTTGATGGGGTTGCCAAATCCTTTCTCCGTACCCGCTTCACGAACCTTTGATCGAGCAATCCGTGTGCCATGAAAATCTTGCATATCTCCGACGTTCACTTCGGACCACCTTATCTGCCGAACGTTGGTTCGGCGTTGCTTCGAACGGCTCCGTCGATTGATCCTGACGTGGTCGTGGTCAGTGGCGATCTGACTCAGCGTGCCAAGCCGGAACAGTTTCAGCAGGCCGCCGAGTTCATCAATCAATTGCCGGATGTTCCTCGAATTGTCATTCCAGGCAACCATGACGTTCCGCTATACCGGATCGTGGAACGGCTGACGGACCCGCATCGATATTACCGTCAGTACATCAGCAACGAATTGAACACGGTGTTGCAAACTCCGGATGCACTTTTCGTGGGGCTCGATTCCACCGCTCCGCGATCAGCCATCAGCAATGGACGCATTCATCCGTCCCAGCTCGATTTTTGTCGCGACGCGTTTGATCGTGTTCCGGATGGTTTGGCAAAGATCGTCGTCGCGCATCATCACTTTGCCCCAGCACCGGATTACTTGCACGATCAAACGATGCCGAAGGCGAAGCGTGCGATCAATTTGTTCGTCGAACTCGGAGTCGAACTGATCATGGGCGGCCATTTGCACCGTGCCTTCATCGGCAACACACTCGATTTCTATCCCGGCGCAGGTCGCGCTCATGGCATCGTGATCGTGCAGTGTGGAACAACAACGTCACGCCGTGGTCGAGGACGCGAGAAAGAGAAGAACTCTTTCAACGAAATTGACGTGACCGATCAAACGATCATCGTGACCCACCATATCTTTGACGATCAAACGGGCCAGTTCGCTCCATTGAGCCGACATGAATTTGCCCGAGGTGGTCGTCGCCTGGAGACGGCTTCGATTCGACCGAGTCACTATTCGCGAGCGACTGAGACCGTTGAGTCCAACCAACGACCGCAAACGCTTCGGTCGACGAGGGCATAGACCGGAACTGTGTGGATTTTCCCAAAACAACCGACGATCGTATGTGGGACATGAGCGGCCATGTGCTGGAACGCACTGTCCGCCGCACAGTCCGCCGGTTGGGAAAGTGCCAGTCAGTGCTTGTCCGCACGTTCCTTGGCGGTTCCGGCTTTTGAGAAGCCATCTCTAGCTCAGTGACCGGTCGCAGGGTGGGCTGCGTTTGCGGGTGTCAATCACCGTCTCCGCGATAGGTGTTCGTTGGCTGCTTTTTGATGGCCGTTCTGTTTCTATCTAACTCCGTTTCCTCAATGGCTCCGTTCCCTCATTGGCACAGTGCAATGCGTAGGTTTGGTGATTTTCGATCGTTGCGAGTTCTGTTTGTCTTGACGTTCGGGACAGTTGCGGTGTCATTGGGTTGGATGGCGGTGGCGGATGAGAACACTGCATCGCCAGCAGCAAGCCATCCCGGCGACGTGCGTTTGGTTGCAACGAATCAATCTTCATCGAGCCCGCCCTACCCTCCAGGAGAACTCGGCGAAGTCGTGAGGCTGGGTGAGTCGCTGGTCAACACAACCAATGAGCATCCGCTTTCGAAGCCGTTTGTTGGCAATTCGTTGAAGTGCACATCGTGTCACTTGGACGCCGGTCGGCACAAAAAGGCGGGGTCATTCATCGGGGTTGCAGCGGCGTATCCCGCTTACTCACCCAGAGAAAAGAGCGTCATCACGCTCGAAGATCGGATACTGAATTGTTTCATCCGAAGCCAAAACGGAACACGACCGCCGAACGGTTCGAAAGTGCCGGTCGCCATCGCCGCCTACATCAGTTGGCTATCAGAGGGCACGCCGCTGAAGATGAACCCAGCAAAGCCGCTCGGTCCAAACCACATGACGTTGCTCACCGAACCTCCCAAGCCACCCAGTGTTGATCGAGGTGAGTCGCTTTACATGGATCGCTGTGCTTCGTGTCATTCCGATGATGGTCTGGGAAGCGATGACGGCCCGCCGGTTTGGGGCGATCAATCCTTCAACGATGGTGCCGGATTGGCTGGAGTGCAGAAGATGGCGTCGTGGCTCCAAGTCGCGATGCCACTGGATGACGCTGATTTGACCGACCAAGAAGCATACGACATCGCCGCTTACGTGAATTCGCACAATCGACCAAACTTCGCACCGAACTGAACCCGGTCGCCTCTCGCTTTGTCATCCATGTCATGCTTTGATCTAGTTGTTGAAGCGACCGAGAGCCTTTTCATTCAGATCGGCCGTTTTAGCGATGTCTAGCTCCTGCATCGAGCAAAGATCGTTGTTGTGATTCGACGGACTTGGAAGTCCATCGTACGGTTGGCCAAACCAAGAATGGGGCGTGACGGGTTCATTCGTTCGCGAAGTTTGGATGGATGTGGTGCCTGACGGTGCGAGTGCATCAAAGCGGCCGAGTGCATCAAAGCGAGACTGAGAAGATGACTTTTATGGTGGTGAGATAGGTTTGGATTGGAATGGATTTGAAACAAAAACCTGCCTTGCCGTTGGGTGAGTTCGTGACGCTGATGGCGTTGATGATAGCTCTGGTTGCGCTGGCGATCGATGCGATGTTGCCCGCTTTGCCGATCATCGGTGAGGAGCTCGGGGCCACGCATGAAAACGACAGCCAACTCATCGTGTCGTTGCTTTTCCTCGGCATGGCTCTGGGGCAACTGTTCTTCGGCCCGCTTTCAGACAGCATCGGACGAAAGTCGGCGCTGAGTGCTGGACTCGGGCTGTTTGTTGTTGGTTCGATGATCTCACTGTTTGCCGAGACCTTCACGTTGGTGTTGGTGGGGCGCTTTGTTCAGGGACTCGGCGTCGCCGGTCCTCGCAGCGTTTCGCTGGCGTTGATTCGTGATCAATACGAAGGGCGGGCCATGGCACGGGTGATGTCATTCGTGATGACTATTTTTATCCTGGTGCCAGTGATCGCGCCGACGTTGGGCCAAGCCATTCTGATGGTGGCGAATTGGCGAGCGATCTTTGCGGTGCTCGCCGTCATGGCATTGATGCTGTTTGGTTGGTTCGCACTGCGACAGCCGGAAACACTCTTGCCCGCGCATCGAATGCCGTTCTCGCTCCAGCGAATCCTTCTCGTCTCGCGAGAGGTTTGTACCAATCGAATCGCGTTTGGCTACACGCTGGTCGCCGGTTTAGTTTCGGGGGCGTTTCTTGGGTTTCTAAGTTCGGCGGCTCAGATCTTTCAGCAACAATACGATCTTGGTTCGTGGTTTCCGATCTACTTCGCCGTGTTGGCATCGGCCGCCGGTGTTGCCTCACTGATGAATGCCAATTTGGTGATGCGATTTGGTATGAGAGCCTTGATTGGTCGCGCGATGCTATCGCTCGCCGTCACCTCGGTTGGTTTTTTGGGATTCGCATTTCTTTACGCCGGAAGTCCTCCTTTGTGGAGCACGATGGCTTATCTGCTAGCGATATTCTTTGCCATCGGAATCCTGTTTGGAAACTTGAATTCGTTGGCGATGGAACCGCTCGGGCATGTCGCCGGGATAGGCTCCGCACTGGTTGGTTCTATTTCAACGTTGATCTCGGTGCCGCTGGGTATCCTGATCGGTCACAGCTACAACGGAACCATTCTGCCCTTGATAGGCGGTTTCGCGGTCTTGGGGGCACTGTCATTGCTGGTCATGCGATGGGTCGAAAGTGCTGCGGTGCAGCCGTGCACAACCGTTTCATAAGCGATTGGTTGTATCTCGCCTTTCGCGACGGGCCATGCCTCGATGCGCCCTCGTGAACGACTACAATGCGTTCGCGACCTTCGACGTAGATGGTTTTGTATGGTTGAAGCAGTTGTTCACAAACCTGCGTTGGCGGCAGGACAAGTTGACCGAGTGACTCGAGGTGCAGGCGGATCGACATGAATCATCGACAAACGACGCTCGTGTTTTTCGCGCTAGTACTCGTTGTTTTCAACATCGAATCAATCCATGCGGAACCGGTGGATTTCGAAAAACAAATTCAGCCCATCTTCGCTGCTCATTGTTTGGAATGCCATGGTCCAGACGCACACGAGTCCGGATTGCGACTCGATCAACGCGGCAACATGCTTCGCGGCGGTGACTATGGCGAAGCGACGATCGTTCCCAACGACCCTGATGCTAGCTTTTTGCTCCGTGTGGTAAACGGGGATGAGCCCGATCTGCAAATGCCTCCGGAGGGACCGCCACTCTCACCGGACCAGGTGTCGCTGTTGGAACGCTGGATTCAGGAGGGAGCAAATTGGCCAGGCCAAATGGATGCGGAAGCGGATGAGGTCGAAAGCGACCATTGGTCGTTGCAGCCCATCGCCGATATCCAACCGCCGCTGAGTCAAACGTCGCAGTCGCACCCGATCGACGCTTTTGTTGTCGAGACGCTGAATCAGCGTGGACTTGAGTTGTCGACGCAAGCCAATGCCGCAACCTTGGTTCGACGCGTTTCACTGGTCTTGACCGGTTTGCCTCCAACCCCTGAAGAGGTTCGTGCGTTTGTCGAACACCCAGAGGGTTTGGAAGTCGCCTACGAAGAGCTCGTCACCCGGTTGTTGGATTCACCACGTTATGGCGAGCGATGGGCCCAGCATTGGTTGGATGTGATTCGGTGGGCGGAGACGGTTGGCTTTGAAACCAATTCGCCTCGCCCCAACGCTTGGCCCTACCGTGATTGGGTCATTGGGTCGCTGAATGACGACAAACCATACGATCGATTTCTCTTTGAACAGTTGGCGGGCGATACGGTGGGCGAAGATGCCGCACTCGGTTTTTTGGTCGCCGGTCCCGCCAACTTGCCGGGCCAAATCAGACGCGACGAAGAAGCGATGCGTCAAGCTCGCCAAGACGAACTGGACGAAGTGATTCGCACGGTCTCACAAGGATTCTTTGGACTGACCATCGGCTGTGCCCGCTGTCACAACCACAAGTTCGATCCGATCCTGCAACGCGACTACTATTCCATGCAAGCGGTTTTTGCTGGGCTGACTTATGGTGAACGACGTCTTCGCGGAGAACAAAACGATGCGATGGTCGCACAAGTCCCCGCGGTACGGGACCAATTGAAAGCCTTGCGGTCCAAGTTGGAGACCTTGCGACAGAACTATGATTTGCAGCCGGCTTTGGTCGACCTGCAAACAGAATCGTTTTCTCCGCAACTTGCATCCTCCGTCAGGATGAACATTCAAGCGACCGCGAATGGGGCTCCCGCATCGTTGTACGAGTTCGAGGCTTGGACGGTCGCCACCGATGAGCAGCCCGCCCGCAATGCAGCGTTGGCATCTAGCGGTGCTCGACCATCGGCATCCGGTTTCGCGTTGGCGAATCAAACTCGGCACTTTGACAATCTGGTCGATGGTCAGACGGATCGTCGCCAAGCCTTCCCATGGGTTTCTGACAAAGGCGGTCCGGCTTGGCTGCAGGTCGACTTTGAAGAGCCAGTGATGATCGATCGAGTGGTCTGGGATCGAGGCAGTAGCGTGCCGGTGGACTACACGATCGAAGTACAACTTTCGGGATCCGATGAGTGGCAGACGGTTGCCACTCCCAGGGACCGAATGCTGCGTGAAGACGACCAGCGAAAGGCAGATCAGATCCAGCTCGCGAATTTGGATTCCGCTCAAGTGCAAGCGTTGGTTGGCAAGCTCAACCAAATCCGTCAAACGCAAAAGAAATTGAACCGTTTGTCGGGCGGTCCCAAAGTCTACGCTGCAAGCTTCAAGAGCTCACCGGAGCCCACTTGGTTGCTTCGTCGCGGCGATGCCATGCAACCAACCAAGAAACTGCCTCCCGCGATTCCCGTTGTACTGGGGGATCTGGGAATGAACGTGGATCAACCCGAGCCGGATCGTCGTGTCGCACTGGCGGAACACCTAACACGTCCCGATCACCCGTTGACCGCACGAGTCATTGTGAATCGGGTTTGGCAAAAGCACTTTGGAACCGGATTGGTTGAAACTCCATCAGACTTTGGAGTCATGGGGGCCGCACCGTCGCATCCTGAGTTGCTTGATTGGTTGGCATCGGACTTTGTTGCCGGTGGTTGGTCTCTCAAACGATTGCATCGATTGATCGTGACATCCAAGACGTTTCAGCAATCAAGTCAACCCAATTCAGAAGGCATCGCCATCGACGCCGATTCGCGATTGCTATGGAGGTTCCCTGCCCGACGTCTCGAAGCCGAGGCGATTCGCGATTCGATGTTGGCGGCCAGCGGCAAGTTGAATTTGAAGATGGGCGGCCCCGGGTTTGATTTCTTTGACCGACGCGGTGGGCTGGCGGACTACACGGCAAAGGAAACGTTTGATGAATCAGGTTGGCGGCGGATGATCTACGCTCATAAGATTCGCATGCAAGCTGTCGATATCTTCGGATCGTTCGATTGTCCCGATGCCGGGCAAATGACTCCCAAACGAACACGATCGATCACGCCGATCCAGTCCCTCAGTTTGCTCAACAGTCCCTTTGTGAATCGGCAAGCGTCCTACTTCGCCGATCGAGTTCAAGCCGAAGTGGGCGACAGTCTTTCAGAACAAATTGATCACGCTTTTCAGATCGCTTTGTCCCGTTCACCAAGCGAAGTCGAACGAAGCAAAATGCATGATTTCGCGAGCGAACATGGTCTCGCACAGCTTTGCCGAATTCTGATGAACACCAGCGAGTTCCTGTATATCCAATGAAGCTTTCAAACATGCACCCTCGTTCGGCGTTGCAATCCACTTTCAGTCGCCGTCATTTTCTCGCGAGTGCTGGCGGCGGATTGTCGGCGCTCGGTGTGGCAGCGGCGCTGGCCGAATCGTCTCATGGTCCCGCTCCCGAGATTGATCCAGCGAATCCCTATGAGCCGCGACAGTCTCACTTTCCGGCGAAAGCCAAAAATGTCATCGTCGTCTTTTGTTCGGGGGCATTGAGTCACGTTGACACGTTCGATTTCAAACCAGAGCTCGAACGTCTTCACGGGCAGCCGATGCCTGGCAATGAAAACCTGGTGTCGTTCCAAGGGCCCAACGGCAATTTGACGCGGCCGCTATGGAAGTTTCGCCCTCGAGGCGAGAGCGGGAAAATGATCTGCGATCTCGTGCCCCACATCGGCGAGATGGCGGATGACCTGTGCTTCTTTCATTCGTTGACGAACAAGTCCAACACGCATGGACCCGCCGAGAATGTGATGAATACGGGATTCACATTCGATGGTTTTCCCAGCATGGGAGCGTGGGTCAACTTTGCCTTGGGCAGCGAAAACCGTGACCTGCCATCGTTCGTCGCGATGGAGGACCCGCGTGGCATGCCGCAGTCGGGACCGAACAACTGGGCCAATGGGTTTCTGCCCGCAGCGTTTCAAGGCACACCGTTCAGTACCACCAAACCAATTCGCTACTTGGACCGTCCCGATTCGATCTCCACCAACACGGAACTCGCATCACGCGAAGCACTCCGGTTTTTGGAACAACAAACCCAGGATCGTTTTCCCGGTGACCAGCAACTGGCCGCACGGATGGCCAGTTATGAATTGGCGGCTCGAATGCAGTTGCAGGTTCCCGATGTGGTGGATCTGTCAGGGGAACCAGAACACATTCTCGAGCTGTATGGTGCTGACAGTTCCAACAAGACCAAAGCCGATTTTGCAAACAATTGTATCCTCGCCCGTCGAATGATTGAGCGGGGCGTTCGGTTCGTGCAGTTGTTCAATGGAGCATACGCATCGGGCGGCAAGATCAACTGGGACGGCCACAGCAAACTCAAGGAACAGTACGACGTCCACGGTGAAATCTTGGATCAACCGGTGGCTGGATTGCTCAAGGATTTGAAGCAGCGTGGGCTATTGGAATCAACACTGGTCGTATTCGCCACGGAGTTTGGTCGAATGCCAATGTTCCAAGCCGGAACGTACGGTCGCGACCACAACCCCAACGGGTTCACGTGTTGGTTGGCGGGCGCCGGAGTGAAGCCGGGATTCAGCTACGGTGCGACCGACGAATTTGGTTTCCGGGCTCAGGAAAACGTGATGACCGTGCACGACTTTCACGCCACGATCCTTCATTTGATGGGATTGGATCACAAGCGATTGACGTTTTACCACAACGGAATCCAACGCCGCCTGACCGACGTTCACGGTGAAGTGATCCACGACGTTTTGGCATAAACTTGGTGTCGAAAGATCGAGTGGTTGACTGGACGAACACTTGGAACGTGATCGGAAGGACCGATACGCTTACAGTTGGGCTTTTATCGACGAAGCAGAGCGGACCCAATCCATGAGCGAGCGTTTTCAACTACCAATGGGCGATAAACTTGCAGCGTTGGACGCCGCGGGGTGTGAGTACTCGTCCGAGTTGGTGGTAGTCGAAGGGGTGGTTTCGCAGTCGAGTCAGAGTGGTTGGCCTGGAACGGAAGGCTACACCGTTCATCTGTTTTCACTTGCGGCTTGGCGGGTAATGGGAGAACCACTGAGGCGTGATACGCTGTTGCTGCTTCGCCCCGTTCCGGCCACGGCTGATTACTTCCGCGACTTCGCGGCGGGAACCCTGCGCCAGTTCGAAGTGCTGCTGTCGGTCGATCAGACTCGTGCGGTGGTTTCCAAACTCGTGCAGCAGAACATCGAGAATCGCGAACTCGCATCCATTGCGAAAGAGCTTGAACAACCTGTCATCATCAAGACAGAACGGTTTGGCGACCTGACGTTGAACCGAAGCATTGGCTGGTTCGAAGGTCTCGCTGATTGGAATGGAGTCGAAGTTGAGATTTCAATCGATTCTGACGAGGGTTTCGACATTGCGAGCCAACTCGAAACGGCAGAAGCACTTTTCCGCGATGCGGCTGAGTGGCAAAAGAAGATTGAGGCGTTCGCTGTCGCCGAAAAGCTGGAGCTGGCGAACGATTGGCAGGAGGTAGGCAAAGAGATGGACGCGGAAGAATTTCTCGATCGCATGGGGCTGGAGTCGATCTCAATTGGTCCCGATGGCGAGTTTGAATTTTGGCATGACGACGGCGATATCTTCTATGGTCACTCGATTCAAATCAGCGGCTCGTTGAGCGAAGGCCTCACTGATTCCGACATCCCTGGTTAAGGAGTCAATATCAATGGACCCGTTTGAACAGGTCTGGGAATCGTCGCGGACGAATGCTTTTTCTTGGGGCTATCCCGTCGTTTTGTACACAGGAGTGGGCGTGCTGATTGCGTTGTCTGTGATCCGGAATGAAGTTTTCCGTCGGTTCTTAAAAGCGATTGCGATTTTTGGTTTGGCGATCATCGCAACGCAGTGGTCTTCGTCCGAGATCGAAGAAAAGTGGCGGATCCGCCGCGAGTGGGCGGACACCCATCCGGCTGAAATGACCGAGGAAGGCTACATGGGTTTGACCGTCGATGGCGCGAACAGAGCCATGGGCCCTTTGATCTACGGCTTCCAAGCCTTTCTGCTTTTCTGCATTGTCGCCGTGGCGCTGTTCGTGATCCGTGCCATGATGTTCCGGCGACCGGTCGCTCCTTCACTCGAAGCCACGCCGGAAGACGAAACCAATGTTGCAACGGATCTGCCCACCTCTGACAATCCGTATCATCCCCCAGCGGACCCGAGCTGAACCGTTTCCTTTTCCGTTTCAAGACGAAGCAGGGGCGAAGACCATCCGCGACGCAACAATGCCCCGTCCCCTTTTGGGCGTCCACAACAACGAGATCCCATGAGCGAATACCAATACGTAGCCTTCCGTGCCGTTGACCGGGCACTGGATGATAAACAACTTGAGTTTGCTGCACAGCAATCGTCGCGTTCCGAGCTTTCTCGGTGGGAGATGTCGGTTGAGTATCACTACAGTTCGTTTGGTGGTGACGTTGATGGCTTGCTGCGGTGTGGTTTTGATGTGCATCTGGCCTACGCGAACTACGGTTGTCGTGAGATCAAACTGCGATTGCCCAGCGGCCTCCCCTTTTCAAAGTCGACGCTCAAACCGTTTCTCAACTGCGACGGGATTGCTTGGAAGAAAGATCCCAAAGGCAAAGCCGGGATACTGAAAGTTTGCCCTTTTCTTGAACCTGGTGAGATCGAGGACGTCTGGGATTTTGATGATTACTTGGATTCGCTGGCGAAAGTCCGTGAGCAACTGATCGGCGGGGATTTGCGAGCGTTGTACCTGTTGTGGTTGTGTGCTGCGTACGATGACAACGAAGACCCAGAACAGACCATTGAACCTCCTGTGCCGCACGGTCTGGACACGATGCCATCAGGCAGCAGCGATTTGCTGCCGTTCTTTGGATTGGATCCGTTGACGTTGAGAGCCGCAGCGGATGGCGTGCGGAAGCTTGTCCCGCAGACCGACGAAGAAGATCCGATTCAGGAATGGTCCCGTTCGATCAGCGAGGCGCGTTCGCGAGCTCTATTGCGCCGGTTGTTGAAAGAGGATCCTGCGTCACTCAAAGCCGAATTGCTTGCCGAGATTCGCGATTCTGGATCGGCCGCTGATTGGCCCACGACGGTGCGAGGCCACTCGCTTGATGAGCTGCTTCTTTCGGCGAATGAATTGCGAGAGAAGGCGAACGCAGCGAAAAGGAAAAAAGAACTCGCAAGGGCCAAGCGAGAAGCTGCGAAGGCAGAGAAAGAACGCCAAACGCGAATGGAAAAGATGAAGGCGTCGCCCAAGACCTGGCTCGCCAAAGCTGAGAAGACCGTGGCTGCTCGCGGCACGGAAAACTACAAAGCCGCCGCCGAAATCCTCGCCGATCTTCGCGAAGCCATCGGAGGAGAGAAGGGAAAGAAGCTTGCTCACAATTGTGCCGAGAAGATGGCAAAAGCCAACCCCACGCTCAGCATGCTCAAGTCGTCGCTGCGAAAACGTGGCTTGCTGGATTAAGCTTGCGCTACTGTGCATATTGCGATGAGCGTGCTCGTCGGCTGGTTTACCCCGCGGTCTATGACTGGACTGACGTCGACCAGAGCCGCCGTCGGTGCTTTGGTCAACTGACATTCGGTCTTCCTATTTATGGCTTCTGAGTACCCGCGATGGTCGGTTGTTCGATGTCTTCGGCAATTACACAAACAGGAAGATTGATTCGACGATTTGCTTCTCGCTACACCAACGAATTGGAGGCTTGTCATGAAAGGCGACGCCGTCACTGCGAACTCGCTCGGTCGTGAGCCGAAGATCTTGCACCGTTCTGATTGGGCATCACACGATCAGCTCTGGAAGGGAGACGTCCAGGGCAAGGACATTGGGACGGGAGTGACCGTCTTGTTTTATTGCACGGACGAAATTGGAGCCGGGCCTCTCTGGCACGTTCATCCTTACGACGAAATGTTCATCGTCCGCAGCGGGAATGCGTTGTTCACCATTGGTGACAAAAAGATCGAAGCAAAAGCGGGCGACATTTTGCTCGGTCCAGCAAACATTCCACACAAATACCACAACGTTGGCCCCGGCTCCCTCGAGACAACCGACATTCACGTCTCCGAGAGCTGGATACAAACGGATCTCGAAGACCCTGAACTGATGGCTGACTGACGCATCGTCCCAGGCGAAGTCACAATGCCCTTATTGCTTCGGCTGGAGTGCGACGGAATTGACGTGCCTTACCTCATGCTCAGTTCTTCGAGCTGGCGACGGAGCTTGCCGCCTTGTTGCGGGTTGACCATGTTGATGTAGGCGATCATGCCGCTGACCCAGCCAGCGAAATTCGGGTGATCAATCCGGTTTTGTTTTTCTAAACCTTCAAATTTTGCTCGATGCAAAATCGCCCGTATTTCTCGAATGGTCTTGCGGTCAATTGATGGACGATCGTTGACGACGATGCCCGTCACAGATTGCTGAGTGCATTGGCGGAGGACTCTCGTTTTAGATTCTTTGACGACAAAGCCTTCTTCCTTCGCTAAATGGCGAACTCGAGCAAGGACGTAGCCAACTTTACTCGAGTTTACTTTGGTCGAAAGCGTTAGGTCATCAGCGTACCGCGTGTACTGCCAGCCAATGGATTTTGCTGTTCCGGCAAGTCGCTTGTCCAGTCGCTTGGCGATCAAGTTGGACAGTGCCGGGCTGGTGCACGCGCCTTGCGGAAGGGAACGATTTCCGACGGCGGCGTGCAGTGTTTCGCCACCGCTGCGAATCACACGTCTAGGAGACTCGGTACAGAGCAATGCAAAGATCGTGGCCACAGCCGGGGAATATCCCAGGGCGCGAAACAATCCGGCTACACGGGCGAAATCAATCGTCGGAAAGAAGTCTTGCAGATCCATGTTGACGACGATCTGAGATCCGACATGCGACTGGGCTCCTGTCAACGTACTGCGGCCAGGAACGAATCCATGTGCAGCATCATGAACCGGAATTTGGCTGAGCAGCGAATCAAGGATCCATTGCTGGGCTGCGGCGAGCTTCTTTTGCGGACGACTGATCGTTCGGTCTCCGCCGGAGCGTTTGGCAATCGTCCATGTGTGGTAGTGAGTCGTCTTGCTGGCCGGATGGTGAAAGGCCAACCAACGAAGGGTTCCCACTGAGATTCCCAATGCACTTGCGACATCGGCAGGCGATGAGAGCACCGGTAGTTCGCTTGATTTCAACCGCTCGATGTTAGATCGACGGTCGGCAAGTCCGCGTGACACACCTCGCCCCAGAAACACGATGTCAGTGGCTTTGCGATGAGCGACGTCGGCATCGTGTTGCTTCTTGCGTTCAGCGGCACGCTGCTTCATTTCGGCTTTTCTGGCCGTGCGAGCGTCTCTGGTTTGCTGGACCGCCTGATTACCCGCGTCTTGGACAGCGTAGTAGTCGGTTCGAAACCTCGACATCTCCTCGCCGAGGCTGTGGATCTGCGCCAGTTCATCGGCGTCGATCAGCCCCATCCCAACCATTGTTTGGTCGATCACTCGAATGCGCGGCAAATCCGCAGACGGGATGACACCAAGCGGATCCCAGTATGCCGTCCGCCACCCCGGTTCGGCGGTCGCTTCCATCGCTTCGTCTTGCGTCAGCGGTTGAAACTGACTCGCATCCAGGCCGTCAAAACCGGACGATTCTCGCGGAGGTATGGCGGGCAAGTTGTTTAATGGAACATAATCGGGGCCTGTCGTGACAACCGGAGTCGTTGGCGGTGTCAGGTCACGATGGTCGATCGATGATGGAGCGGTTGCCTGGGCTCGCGTCGCATCCTGTGGCGGATTGCGTCCAGGGGCAAAGAACTGTTTTAAGACTCGAAACAGGCCCATCGTATTGAAAAGACCAGAGCGGGCGACGATTCAACTTCACGTCTGCGGACCGAGGTCGTTCACCAAGGCCACCACCGCATGGTAGTGCGTCGAAAGCCTTGGCTTGTCCTGGTCGACGCACTACCATGCGGTGGTGGCCAAACGAACAACGACCTTGGGGACGAATGAGAAGCAAAACTCAACCACGGCGGATCGCCGCAGCAAGGTAGGCTTGAATCGTCGCCTCGCTCTAATCTTTATTCCTTGGTTGTAAGGGGTGTTGAATCAGTTTTCAAGCTTGCGAAACTTTGGCATGAGTTTGCTGTTCGTGACTCATCCGCAATGCTTGGATGTGACGGCAAGGGCCGTTGCGAATCCCCGCCTTGCGGTGCCATTTGCATAGGCATTTGCCTCGACGAATCACGCCATCACCATCGATCAATGCTTCGCAGGGCGTCGCCTCCACTGTACCGTTCAATATGATTCCGCCACGTGGTCCCGCCATTGCCTCTTGCACTTCAGCCTTGCCCGCTCGAACAAGTGACTCCGCCGCCTGCAACTCGGGGTGCGCCGGCCCGATTTCTTTGTCGGAAAGTGCCATCGGCAAAACGCTCCGCCAACGGTATTGACCAGCGTGCAAGTCATAGATGACTTGGCCGCGAAGTGCGAGTTGGTTCAGCGCCGACGACGCCAACGCCGACGGGACTCCCGCATGACGAGTGACCTCATCCAAGGTTCCGGCGAGGCGATTGCTAAGATGTTCGGCAACCGACGCTACCAAGGTTGGTTCAGGTTTCTGAGGTGGCATCAGCATGTCGATCGAACTGCCAGCGGACCAGTCGTTCGTCGTCCAACCGCTTAAGCCTAGCGTCAAACGCATCGGACCCATTTGCACCACCCAGAAGCTTGGTAGTCCGGTGCCGAGCAAATAGACATCGACCGAATCGGCAAGCGGTAACAAGCGGGAAAGCGTCAGCAATCGCCGCCGCCCCCAAACGCGAATCGGTTCCGTGGGCATACCTTGATAAGTTGCGCCGATCGCTTCGATCGTGTTTCCCCACGGTTCCAAAACCAAACGCGGTGTCTCGTTCTCTCGTAACTCGAAGCGAATCGCTCTGGGGCTGGTTTTCGCCTTGTTGCGTTTCAAAAACGCAAGCAGGGAATACATCGTTGCAAGCGGTAG
This sequence comes from Rhodopirellula sp. UBA1907, assembly GCF_002337565.1. NCBI lineage: Bacteria > Pseudomonadati > Planctomycetota > Planctomycetia > Pirellulales > Pirellulaceae > Rhodopirellula > Rhodopirellula sp. UBA1907. The sequence goes on from NZ_DDGH01000089.1 coordinate 322,131, forward strand.
CGTTACTTTTTTCGTTGGCATCGCCATCGCCGATTGCAGTCGCACAAATCCACTGAGCCAACCGCTGGGCAAGTCAATTTTCTCCTCGCGATGTTGGTCGCCACCGCCAGAGGTCGAGACTTCAAACGCGGCGGGGTCGATTTGAAATCGCGTTTGACGATACGTTCGGAGCGATTGGAAGCTGTCGTAAAGGTCCCAGGAATAATCAACGTTTGTCGTTCCCAGCTGCGTTTGGCCACTTTCGCCAAACCCGTCACCACGGTCGACGGTCAAGCACCCATAGCTGGATTGGTCAACCGAGAAACATTCAAAGAAGACGACATCTTCGGCCACCGTGATGACTGGGTCGTACGGCATCAACTTGCGCCATAATGCCTCGTTCTCTTTCCGCAGTCGTTTATCGAGCGTTTTGCGAGCGGACCAATAGCGTTTGAGCGCATCGGCGTGAGCTTTCTTTAGCTCCGCGGTCGGCTTGTCGACGATGCCGCTGGCGATGTCACGACGCTTCTGGTCCATCGCAGTCTGTCGGATCGTACGCTCTCGTGCCCGCTGTTCCGAAAGCCATTGCTGGTACGCCGTCTTATCCCGTGGTTGGAATCGCAAGTCGTTGATCACAATGTCGTGCAGGGCACTGATTGCCTCGCGAAATTCGATCGGTCGGTTCAGCGACCCGTCGAACGAAACTTGCTGGCGAGCCAAGTTGGGAGCCATTTGCAATAGCTTTGCCCCGCCGCTGATGTCCAGCAGAGCGCTTCGGCCCGCGTATTTCATACTGACTTTCATACTCCCTCTCCACTAGCGAGCTGACCGTCGCTTTCAGACCAATTCCATTCGGGCATGCATCGAGAAACGACTTCCAGAGGTTCTGTTTTCTGCTGCACCAGTGTCGCGATTGCTGACAAAGCGGCATAGCGTTCGGGATTGCGAATCGAACGAGCGGCAATTGCGAGAACCGGCATCACGCTCTCACATCGCTGCGGATCCTGCTCGGCGATCTTGGCGAGTTGACGAATCGCTTTTGGCTTGGTTCGCGATCCGCGATCAACGCACAAGACAACGGCACAATAGATTCGCATCCAGCGATCCAGATTCATGCCGTCACCAATTGCACCTTCATGAGATCGTTGCGGAGCATGATCGAGAACGTCCGCCAGAACTTTGACCAAGGAAAAACGAACTTCGTCGTAGGGTGTCTCCGACAGTTTTGCCCACAACACGGGGTCAAGTTGAAGTGCCTCCGAACCTTTGGCCGCTTCCACTTCCGTTTTCGCAGACTCTAGCCATTTGCAAGCTGATCGCCGAATAGGCAGCGTCGGCGAATCGAAGAACTGGACGAAACGCTCGGCCGAATAAGATTCGGAGGTCGCTAGCTGGTCGAGTGCCCAGTCTGCGATCTTTTCGGATTCCCAAACGCACTTGCTTTCCGACAGTTTCGCCAACTTATCAGGCTCAATTCGACGCATTTCCTGTCGTGCTCGGAGCCATTTCAATCCCATGGACGCGACGGCGGCCGGACGAGCCATTGTCATTTCGATCAGTTGGTCGTCGCTGAGACGTTTGGGATCGGTATGCGTTTGCATTGCATCACAAATCGTGGGCAGCACCGAAAAATCGGCTTCTTGCAGCAAGCGAAGCCAAGTTGCCATCTCCACATGGGCAAGCGACTTATGGTTTCGGAACAGCTCCACCGCAAATTCACCCACCGTCGCATCACTGCAAGAAAGCAGTTGAACCAATTCTTCGATGGAAATCTTTGATAGCCAATCGGCGTGTCTTTGCCGCAGCATATCAATCGTCCACAAGCGAATGAACTGGCTGTTCGCTTCCGCCAATAGCAGCCACAGTTTCGCAGCAACCTCGTCGTTGTCCCAAACGGCCGGCAGATAGGGTGACGGCTTCAAATTCGACAGCGACTGCCCGGCAACGATGTTCGTGTGCGAGGGCGTAAACGCGATCTCCGGTGAATGAAAGAAACCAGCGTGCATTAGCGACCAATTGTCCAGGATCGCCTCTCCGGACGAGAAATATGAATTGTCGTAGAGTGCAAAGGCGCTGACCATCGCGTCGGTGTAGCGGGTCGCATCCTGGTAGGCCATGAACCGGAAATAACGCCAGACTCGGCGGCGCAGGTGGGCACGTGTTTTTTGCGAGAACAATCGGTTGTGCGGCCGATTCAATAAATCCGGAAGCGGCGTTCGATATGTTTGCTTGCGGTAGGTGAATTCCTGGAATCTCCCCGTTTGCTCGCGTACGGTTCGATTTGGTTTGGCGAACAAGTACTCACGGCGATAACTCTGGCGGGTTCGATAATTGTAAACGTACGATGTCGTTCGATTTCGACGCACCAATCCATCGAGCGCTACCATAAAGTGAGCAATCAGTTCATCGTCATCTCGCTCGATAGCCAGCTTGAGCGTTCGTTTGAAGACGACCTCGTGTCCAGGATGGTTGAGACTACCGTGAAGGTATTCGATCAACTGTTTTCTCGCCCAGGGCCGCGCGTCCTCCATCCATTTGATCGAGAAGTGTTTCAAGAATTCGTACGATTCAAACTGAACGAACAAGTCCAGGAACTGATCGTCTTCACTCTGGAACAACTCATCAAGCAGTATTTTCGACGGCGATGAAGCCTTGGAGGTGTTTTGTTGATTCGCCATCGGTCTCTACTCACAAGTCCCGTCGTGGATACTGTCGGAGATGATAACAAGTTTTGATCCGTGACAAGGCACGGCGGAGAACACGAAGAAACGCCCGCAGCAGATTGCTCCACCGCGGGCGTTTTGCGTTTGATGAACTAGGCGACGACTTTCGTGACGACACCCGAGCCGACGGTCTTGCCGCCTTCCCGGATAGCGAAGTGGTCGCCGTCGCTGATAGCGATCGGCTCGCCATCCACATTCGCTCAATTCAGCGAGCCCTTCGAACCCGTGCGAGTTGAGTTTTCCTGTTTCCTGCGAAGAGGTGGAGTCTTCCGTTTCGTCACCGTGAGCGGCCCGAATTGCCAAAGAGAGCGTGATCAGCCCAGCAGGCAACCATCTCATGAAGTTCTCCAGTGTGTACGGCGGAGTTCAATCTCATTCGCCCTGAAAAGGCTCTGTCAACGTTCCCATCGTCGAAGCAAACGCAAGCCATGATGTTTCAGCGACCGTTCAACCCACCGCACGAAGTCGCGCAGGAAACCGGAGCCACACCGACAATCGACAGGCCTATCTTGGGCAATCGGTCTCGACCTCCAACGGCCCTGATCTGAACCGTTTCCGAGTCAATTCCACAGCGAAGCATGGCTGAACATCCTCCGCGAGCCCAACAATGACCCCCGTCCCCTTTTCGGCCCCCGGAGGTGAGTGCCTTCACCTGAGCGACGCGTCAATAATCACAACGCTCACGGACTTTCCGTTGGCGTTAGCGTCTTTCGCTTGTTGCTGTAACTCAGCCCGTGCGTGATCAATCGTTTTCCATTTTGGCTTGTGCTTATCCGCTAGATTATCCGACTGCATCCAAACAAGCACATAGACTCCGTGATCGACGCCGAGTTGGTCCATGTAACGATTAACCAACTGATTCTTGAGCCCAGTCTTGGCCTCCGCGTTGTGCGAGAGTTTTACTTCAATGGGCATTTCAATTGGTTTGCCTTCCTGATAGACGGTCGCCGGAACTTCGATCTTTACGTCCAGCCGAGATCCTGGTGTGTCGCTTTTCGGGTTCCGACGATGAATCTGTATCTCACGAGCGGCAACCACTCCGTGCGACTGGAGATATTCTCTAATTACGACCAACAGTTCGTCGGACACTTCCTCTTCCAACTTCGTCGATGAAGCTTCTCCATTCGGTGTATTCCAAAGCCGCTGAACGGGTGAAGGACTTGATGACCGAAGTTCTCTCGAATACTTATCGAATGCGGTCTCAATCGAGGCCTGAACTTCCGCAGGCGATGAAATCAGCCGTTTGTCGTCAGATGCGAGCATCGCCAGCACTGCGTTTACCGGCAAAGGATCCCCGACGGAAGATCGCAATGACTGTTCGGCCATCGCGCGAATTCTGCGAATCCAAGGTGCGCGTTCGCCATGTTCCGTTTCGAGTCGCCTAAGCTCAGCAACTGCGTCCGGTCGCGACCTCAAGCAGTCGACGAGAGAATCGCGTAGGCGAAATTCTTCTTGTAGACGCCATGTTGGGTCGTCCGCCATCTGAGCTTCGTCAGGGTAGAGTCGGAACATAATGGAAACGAGTCGGCCGATACTCTCGGCAGGGACCGATCCAAAGTCTTTCTCGTATCGGTATCCCGAACCCCTATATCGCGACTTGTATAGGTAGCGACGGATGATCGCCTTTGCCAGGTCGTCATTATTGGCAAGCTGCGGGAGCACCTCCTCAAAAAAAGTTACCGGATCATGAAGCAGCAAAGCGACAGCAACCTCCTGCGCGTTTACGCAGACACCGTCCGGAACAAGTTTTGCAAAGTACTTGAATTCTTCGGCAATCGTGCTCGACGCTTCAGGTAAGTGCTTGAGGATAAACTCCATGGTGGTACAAGCACATCTTGACTGCAGCAAACGAACATCTTTCAGCAACGCTTGAGCCGTCTGTTTAGCAGCGTCACCCTTGAGAAACGGTAGCGAGAGCTCGATTCTCCAGTCGCGTTCGGAAGCCTCGGTTGCCAATCGACAGGCAGATTTGGTCAAGGCGTCAGACGCATATTCGCCGACAAGAAGATAGACTTGATCTCGGAGATCGGTATCTTCAAAGGCATGACCAAAAGAAAGGTCGTAGAGCATGCACGGCAGCCACTGCAACCACCAATTCTCGTCCTGCGTGGTCAGCCAGTTTGGATCCACATGGGCAATGATACTTATCGCTCCGAAAGGCGACGAGCAAAACGAAGTGGGGTGAATGCTCTCGTAAAGCTTGTTGATGTCGCAGTTTGCACAGTACGCCTTAGCGGCTTCAACGACTTCCGTTTTTGTTGATTCTTCAGCATTTTTCCAGCCATCGTTTAGGTGCAGATAGGATGCATACTCACGCTGACCGATGGAGCCAGAAACATATCGAAATACTCCCGGCCAATTCAGCGGATCATTATTGCATTCGGCAAGGGCGTGGGCCAACTCGGCTTCGTACGTCGGCGAAGCAACCGGCGCTGGCGACGCTACTCCTCGCTGCTGCCGATACTGCTGACGCAGCAGCGTGGCTTCTTCGCTATCTAATTCTGTGAAGGTCGCTTGGCCAAGCACTTGGATGACCGCTTCATTACCTTTGATCACGGCTTCGATCCATGCATTCACACAGACTGCACTGTCTTGCCACGGTAAACCGTTTGCAAAACGAATCCAATCGGCCGCCGGGATGTCAGTATTTTTGCCTTCACTTTCCTCGATCAACCATTCAAAGTCTTCGATACGCAAGAGTGATCGCGTTGCAAATTGACGGTGGTGGCTCGAGGTAGCTTGTTCGGCCAGCATCTTGATTAGACGCCGGCGCTGTTCGGTCGCCAATGATTCAATCGGATCAACCCATTCACCCTCCTGCCGTGCGTCGAGATAAAGTGGTTTATCCAAAAGCGAAACAAAGTGATTCTGTGCAGCTGAAAGTAGTGCCAGCACTAATGCACCTTGGACATCTTCTTCGGTGAATCGCCTGCATGCTTCTTGGGAGATCCAGTGAGCGATGCAGCGTTGGTGGTCAGTTGCGCCATAAGCAACGACATTGTCGGTCACCCACTGAAGCCCGGCAAGCAGATCCTCGGCCGCATCAAAACGCGATGATTCGAGGTCGGAGATGAACCGGTCGTAGTCCTGGGTTTTTGGAATTCGTTCGATCGTTCGGACTTGCGAAAGTGTTTCCGTGACGCTCAGGGTATCTCGCCACGTAATCTGGAGGCCCAATCCAGCGAGATTGACGCGTTCCTCTGAAGATGTCCAATCCCCTTGCCATAGAGACTGCACTTTAGGCGAACGGATGC
>NZ_DDGH01000037.1:0-11276 GCF_002337565.1 Rhodopirellula sp. UBA1907
AATTCCGGGGAGGGTAGTACGCGCCGTTTCCCATGCTCGGTCCTCACCCTCGCGTACGCCTGAACGGCGTCGCTCGACCTCTCCCCAAACTTCGTTTCGGGAGAGGTACGCCATGTGTAAATCAGCCAAAAATCGGCACCTAAAAACTGCACAACCTCGGAAAGCAGAGAGGGAAGATCGACATGCCAGCAGTGCTCCGTATCACCGGTGATCGTTTTGCTATTGAATCGATTGCAGTCGAATCCGCCTTCGCACTTGAAGAAGCGATCCAATCTCGAAAGAAGCGTTTTCAACCAATGGATGCCCCTCAGCTGGACGCAACATATTGTTTGGTCGTTTCGGACGCAGATGGCGACTTCGTACCGCAACAGATCGAGGAAGCCGACGCCTTTCTCGAGGCAAATGAAAAGGCATTGCAGTCCATTTTCAATGCACTACCAAATTGCACACGGACGCTGGACTTTCCCGATGAATCGTTCGGCCAATTCAACCGGTTCCCAACGACGTTTCTCTCCCGGTTGATTGCGCTGGACATTCAGCTGGGTGTATCTGTCTATGGTGTCGCAAACGGCACAGACTGATTTCAATCGCCAATAGCGTTGGAACGTTGCCAACGCGATGACAGGATCGCATCAGTGGTGGAGCTGCTCCAACGTCCGCACCGTCGGCGGAACAACGTGGCCTGACCGGCGCGGTTCATCATTCTCGGGACGTCCCCAAAAAGGCATCGAGCCCGACGACCTGGGAAGGTCATCGTACGGATTGGTTGTGTTGCTTCTGAGCAACCAAGTTGGCGAGTCTTCATTGACGGCCTGACTCCATTGCTTGCCCGCGTGTGGGACAGTGCCTATTCTTATCGCGATGCCAAGAAACAACTGGCGATGAGGAACGTCGCAAGTGTTTCACGAGCCTGCTCGTGAAACAACTCGATCACCGAACTGTGATCACATTGAGTGAAGTTGTTTCTTTCTGCGCACTGGAGGCGCACCACGCGATGAAAGTCGTGCCTGATCGGCACGAGACATCCCAGCGACAGACACGCCCTGACCGGCAAACTTTCTGTCGTCGCGACAACCGACGGCTTGTTCACCGGGTCGTGCGGTTTGGAGCAAACAGGGTGATATTTCATCGACATGGTTTTTTGACCGGGCACGTTTTGTGACCTAAGTTTGCTCAGCCCCACGATTCGGAGTGTCTTCCGTGGGGCTTGGACTCACCCCGTCCAGCAATCCCCCTCCAACGACACTCACGATGGAATCGGCGCATGGACCTGTTAACGACGATCAATCGATGCCTTGCTTTTGACAAGCAAGCGGACCAATCAAACGAAGGCAAAGCGATTGCCAAGCACGCTCGTCGGCGACGAGTCGCTGGCCGCATGCGGACGTTTGCATTGGTCGTCGGTGCGATCACCGTTGGCGGATCTTCAATGCCTGCGTTTGCACAAGGCTTCGTGCCTTCCCGCGGCCCTTCCGTTTCCGCTCCCACCAACGATGCCGAACGCAAACTCGAAGAACAAGAGCGTGCCCGGGCGTTGGCCGACGGCATTGAACTGGAAGATGCCGGCCAGTGGAGCGACGCGATCGACCACTACGAATCGGCAACTCGCCGTTTCCCGCAGGACCGCATCCTGTATCAACGACTGCTGATCAGCCGGTTGCGATTTGACGTCAACCGTCGCTATCAAGACCAAACGTACTTGCGATCGCTGCGTGACATGACGACGTCGCAGTCATTGGATCTGTACAGTGAGATCTTGGCGAACTTGCAAACACACTATGTTGACACGATCGAGTGGTCACGGGTGTTGCTGCACGGAACCGCGGCACTTGAAACCGCGCTCGATGATGAAACGTTTGTGCAAACGATGCTTCCCAATGCGACACCGGAACAGATTGAAAAGTTCCGGATGGAAATTCACCATCGGATTAGTCAACGATCCACCCAAAGCCGATTCGATCTACGTGCCACCGTGTCGCAAGTTGCGTCCATGGCTCAACAAGAACTCGGCTTGAGCGGAACCGCGACCGTGCTGGAGTTCGTGTCGGGTGCGGTGTCGACGCTGGACACGTACACTCGTTTGCTGTCGCCGGGACAACTGGACGACATGTTCAGCACCATCGATGGCAACTTTGTGGGACTCGGCGTTGAGCTGAAACCCGGCGAGGACTGTTTGAAAATTCTGTCAGTGATCCCGGGTGGTCCCGCCGATGAAGCCGGTATCGTCGCTGGTGATCGAATCATGGGCGTGGACGCGATTTCCGCCGCCGACCGAGACCCTGACTACGTGGCCGATTTGCTGCGTGGTCCCGAGGGATCGCTGGTGTCGCTGGAGATCGCATCTGTTGATCAACAACCGCGTTCCATCCGTGTCGCACGACGCCGAGTCGATGTTCCATGTGTTGAAAACATTCACTTGGTCGACACGGATGCCAAAATTGGCTACTTCCGCCTGACGAACTTTCAGAAGTCGACGCCCTCTGAAGTCGAGAAGGCACTGTGGGCACTCAGTCGTCAAGGAATGCGTTCGCTGATCATCGACCTGCGAGACAATCCTGGCGGGTTGTTGCCCGCGTCGGTGGAAGTTGCGGACCGGTTCATCGACAGCGGTCGAATTCTAACCACCCGTGGTCGCAACGCTCGCGAAAACTTTGATTACTCGGCTCACCGCGCCAACACGTGGAATGTTCCGTTGGCGGTTTTGATTGACCGAAACAGTGCGAGTGCCAGCGAGATCTTCTCAGGTGCCATTCGCGATTCCAACCGAGGAACGGTCGTCGGCGAAAAGAGCTATGGCAAAGGTAGCGTGCAGGGGATTTTCCGAATGCAAGCCGCCCAGTTCGGGCTGTGTTTGACGACGGCGAAGTTCTATTCACCAAGCGGCCGAGCGATCAGCCGCAACGGTGTCGAACCGCACTTGTCCGTGCCCCCGACCTACATCGCGGCTCGCCCGGATGAGAACGGACGATTGGTCACTGAATTGGAAGACGATGTGTTGCAACGAGCCATCGAGCACTTGGCTCAACCGGCACACTGATCGGCTTGCGATTGTTAGCCGACGTGCGTTAGGACCGGTAATTTGACGCATCCGGGCCTAGCGGCCATCGCCAGATTGGTGCGGTTTGGAAGAGAGATCTGGTCAGCGGGTGTCAGCTTGTAGATCGGTCGTGGCGATTGAAAAAGTTAAATTGACAATTGTAAATTCTAAATTGGCTGGGTGGCGTCGGGGCTTTTCGATCCGCTCGTTGACGAGTGGTTTGTCAATGAAACAACTTCGGGTGAGACCGGACGGCTCGCGCCGTTCCGCTACCAACTTCAGCCGCAGCGCACGGGCCCTCCGGTACCAAACTTAGCGGCAGGGCGCGAGCCCTCCGGTTTGTGGGGAGTCCAGATTCGTTGGTTCGTGAATCGCCGATCGATCCTCAGACGGTTCAGGACACATAGCAAATCAGCCGCGGCATTTGCCGCGGCTGATTGCATTTCAAACTGTTGCCTGAGAGCTCTTGCTCGACGACTAGGCTTGTTTCGTCAGTTCTTCGCGTTTGGCGGAGATGATCGCCAACAGTTCGCGTTGTGGCTTGACGAACTTATCGACGCCTTCGTCCATCAAGAACTTGTGCATGGCCTTGATGTCCAACGCGGCATCGATCTCATCTTGGACCGCTTGCGATGGCATGTCGGCCACTTCGCTGGTGAACTTCTTTCCGCTGGCGTCGACCGCTTCGTTGGTCGCAGGCGGGTTGGTTTGAATGTCGCTGCCAGCCAACGCGGCGACGTACTTCCACGGCGGGTCATCTTTGCTCTTGGTTCCCGTGCTGGCGAAAATCAATTCTTGTTCCAGCTTCAGGTTCTTGTCGGCCCAGAACTCTTGGTTCTCTTTCCATATTCGCTTGGCGTTCAAGATACCAACTTGGCCTTGAGCGTCAGCGGACAGGTTTGGCAATTCCTTTTGCGTGTAGACATCAATTCGCGAGATGAAAATGCTGTACACCGATTTGAATTGATCCAGTGATCGCACTCCGGATTCAGCAGCACGTTGGGCGCCCTTCCAAATGGCTTCGCGAGCGGCGTGGTATTGGTCGGCGGTGAACATCAACGTCACGTTCAGCGTGATTCCGGCGGCGGCCAATTCTTCCAACGCGAGCAAACCGGCTTCCGTCGCGGGAACCTTGATCATCCGGTTGGTGTGACCGGCGTTCCATTGCTTGCCCAACTCGATGTAGCGGCTGGCGATGTCGGCGGACGAAAAGCTTTGGTCGGGATCTTCGAGAATCGGATCCAGTTCGAAGCTGACCCAACCCGCGTTGCCAGCGGTGGATTCGTGGACCGAGGCAAATTTCTTTTCCGCGTCAGAAACCAATTCGTCCGTCAAAGCCCAGGCGATGGCTTCGTCGTCGTGACCTTCGCTCAGCAAAGCGTCGATGCGGTCGTCAAAACCGCCTGCCTTGACGATGCCCGAAATGATGGCGGGGTTGCTGGTGGCGCCGACGGCCCCCCACTTGAGGTTCTGGTCAATTTCGGACGGCTCGACCGAGTCCAGGTACAGCTTCGTTCCGGAGTCGATCAGGGACTGGAGAGATTCAGACATCAATTCACTTCGTGGGTTTCGAATAGACAAGTGTGATTCGCGGGGATGCGAACGAGACGGCATTCATCGACGGAAAGGCTGCAAAACGCGAACCGAAACGGGCTCGATTGGCCAGCCGTGTTCTTCACCGTCCCCATCCGGATCCACCTTCGCGGGCCGGGGTGGTGGAAAACACATTTCTCACGCTCTGGTTCAAACTGCTCCGCCGATTAGGCTGTTCTGACAATTAGACTGCATTCCGTTCGTTTTGTGGGGGTGGGGCAAACCGTCGCTGTTCGATTTCGAATCGGATGCTGGCCATCGCCGGCTGTTTTGGGTCAGAAACTCCCCAGCTTTTCTAACCCTCTCAATTGTCTCACAACAATCGAAACGTTTGGATCGGACAATCGCATTGACGTGGACCTTCCGCCAATCCCTCGATAGCTTACTGCTGTGTCGGTGGTTGGCGGCGGATCGGTCGCCCATCGCCGAACAAAATTGACGGGACATCGGGCTTGATATTCATCACGATCACGCATTCCACATTGTCCAATCGCCCCCGTCTCGACCGGACTCTTTCTTCTCACTTTCGGAATCCTCGATGACCGCAGATTCAACCAAGCCGTCGTTCCTGGAGCGGCCTGGCCCGTGGGGACTGACCGTGGCTTTGTTGATCCTCATGGGATTCTTCTTTTTCATGCCCTCGGCGTTCCGTGCCGCTCGCATGGGTTTGAAGAACAAAGAGAACGACGTCAAAGATTGGTTGCCCAGCGACTTTCCCGAAACAGCAGAATTGGACTGGTTCGCGGATCACTTTGCCGGTGAGAGCTTTGTTCTGTTGACCTGGGAAGGATGCAACGTCGGCGATCAGCGATTGCGATTGTTCGAAGACAAACTGCTGCACGAATCAGCCAACTACCGCGAGCAACTTGCCGCGGACGAAGCTTGGGGTGAGAACGCCCTGTCGCTCGCGGAAGTCCAAACCCGCGTGCGTGCACGTGAACTCGGCGAAGAATTGGAACTCTTGCCTCCCGGCCAAGACTTGACCAACTGGGGCGGCGAAGAAGAGAAGTGGTTGGCATCCGCCGATGGGACTTGGTACTACATCAAACCGGACGGCAAATTGTTCCGGTGGGAAGAATCTATGAACGGCCCGGCCGCTTTGGTCCGCAAGTTCCAGAAGTCCACGGGTGCCTACGAGCTAAAGGGCCAATTCGTAACGGCGTTCGGTGAACCATCGACCACGGAACGCATCAACCCGTTCTACAACGACCCGATGCTGTTGTGCGCACCGTTGTTTCAAACCGTCCAAACGGGAGCCACGATTGCCGAAGAGCTGGCCGCCGAAGGTGGTCCGCTGTGGCCGATCGATCTGACCGACGTGACCAAGAAACCAATCGTTGCAAAACGACTGGCGATGGAACGTTTGACGGGAACATTGTTTGCCCCGGCGGTGCCGCACGAATTCGATTGGACAGCTGAATCGTTCATCGAGAAACTTCCCGAGGAAAGCCGCTCGGGATTGCCAGGCGATGCACCGGAAACAATCGTGCGGACCCTCGAGACTTTCGTTGCGGAGCGTTTGGATGGCGACCGCGAAAAGCTCGCTACCTCGCTGACGCAAACTCAAACGGACGCTTGGTACGCGGTCTACGATGCGTTGGGTGTCGAACCGCCACCGCGTTTGACATGTTTGCTGGTAACGCTGACCGATCTGGCCAAGGACAATCTCGCTTTCGCTGTTGGACGCGGCACGCTGGGCACTCCCCAAGGTCGATTGTTGCAATTGGCTCAGCAATCGGGGATTCAGCCGCCGTTGCCACCCAGCAGTGCTCCGCCGCCGTTCAACCGTGAACCACCGGAATCGATCGGAGGCATGCCGCCACTGAGAATGGGCGGGCCACCGATTGACAACATCGCCATCGACGAAGAAGGCACGATCACGCTGGTTCGCTTGGTCGGCTACTGCATCTTGGTCGGCGTGCTGCTTTCGTATTTCTGCTTCCGCAGTTTCAAAGTCACCATCATGTTGTTCGTTGTCGGCGGTTCCGCTGCGATGCTCAGCATGTCGATGGTGGGTTGGACGGGCGGCCGAGTCGACGCGATTTTGATGTCGATGCCATCGCTGGTTTATGTGCTGGGGCTGTCCGGATCGATTCACGTCATCAACTACTACCGCGACGAAGTTCGTTTTCGCGGCAGACGTGGAGCGGCAACTCGCGCACTCAAGCACGCCGCGTTGCCTTGTACGCTGGCTGCGCTCACGACCGCGATCGGACTGGCGTCACTGTTCACCAGCAACCTGAAACCGATCAGTAACTTCGGTTTGTATTCCGCTATCGGTGTGATCTCGACGCTGGGCGTTTTGTTCAGTTACTTGCCCGCCGCGTTGGAGACGTTCTCGCCACAATTCGGTCAAGACAAAGCCGAAGAGCGAAAGCGACTCGCTGCCGCGAAACGCAAATCGGAATCGACCGCCGACACCGACACCGGATCGACACCGGCGAAAGGTGCCATCTCAGGCGAACTGGAATTGGCCGCATGGTGGGCCGGAGTCGGCCGCTGGATCACTGGTCATCATGCCATCGTCAGCGTCGCTTGCATCGCCGGATTGGCGATCGCTTCGCTGGGACTGTTCAAGATCACCACGTCGGTGCAGTTGCTCAAGTTGTTCGATCCACAGGCCCGCATTCTTCGCGATTACGCTTGGTTGGAAGATCACTTCGGCAACTTGGTACCGATGGAAATCGTCGTCCGAATGCCACCCGAGATTCAACGGCCGGATCGCTTGGCGTCTGCGTCGACCGAAGAGGAAGACGACAACCAAGATCGCTTGTCCGATCCGATCTCGCTGAGTTTGCTGGAACGGATCGAGGCCGTCGCTCGGATTCGCAAGGTCGTCACACGATCGCTCGGAGAAGAAGGCATCGCGAAAGTGGGGCAAGCGTCCAGCATGGACACCTTCATCGCGCCGCTACCGGACGTCAGCAATGGTTGGAGCAATACGCGGTCCCAGTTCAACAGCCGGTTGAACGAATCACGTGATGAGTTGTTGACCAGCGATTACGTCAAAATTGAAAAGAATGGTCCGCTGAAAGACAGCGAACTGTGGCGGCTGAGTCTGCGAGTCAGTGCTCTCTCGGACGTCGACTACGGTTTGTTCATCAACGAATTGAAGGATGCCGTCGATCCAGTTGTGCAAGCCTACCGGGTGCGAGCGAAGTTGCTTCGTGAATTGCAACAACCCGATGGAACGCAGCTTCCTAAGGCAAAGGTTCTGGTCCTCGGGGCACAAAACGTCGTCGAGCTAGATTCCGCGGACTTGGTCACCACCGATGAAGTGTCGGGCGAACGTGTTGTCGACCAACGTGCCATTTTCTTGTCGACGCTGCGTGAACTGCTGGGCAACGAACGCATTCGCCAAAGCTGGATCGATCCTGATGCCGAAGACGCGATCGCGAAACCGACGGACGAAAACTGGGACCGCCGAATCGCCGCCGCGGATGTGGTCATCGACTTGGCCGGGTTGAGTTTCCAGGCGTCGACATCGAAAACCGCCGCTTCGACAGAGCCCGTTGAATCATATGCCGCCGGAGCGGAACGATTGATCTCCGCCACGGAAGTGATATTACGGCCGATCCCAAAGCACATCCTTTCGCTAGACAAGGTCGCCGACGGACAACCCAATCGCTTGCCCGTCTTCGAGCTCGACGAACCCGCCACGCCACAGGTCATCTACACGGGTGTCGTGCCGGTTGTCTACAAGGCCCAAAGGACGCTGCTGGGCAGTTTGGTGGAATCGATCTTGCTCGCCTTTGTGCTGATCGGTTTCGTGATGATCGTGTTGCTCAACCCGGGATCGTTCCCCGGCCAATGGCTGGCACCGTCCAACTTGCGAGCTGGTTTTGCCGCCGGTGCCGTTTCGATGATTCCCAACGTGTTCCCGGTGCTGCTGGTATTCGGCATCATGGGACACCTGCGAACCGCGGTGGACATCGGAACGATGATGACCGCCAGCGTCGCGATGGGCGTCGCGGTCGACGACACGATTCACTTCCTGACGTGGTTCCGCCAATTCCTCGAGGAAGGCAAATCTCGCAAGGACGCCGTTATCGAAACGTACCGTCGAGTCGGTCCCGCGATGACTCAAACCACCATCGTCGGTGGCTTGGGGCTGTTCATTTTCGCGATGTCGACGTTCACACCAACGCAGCGTTTTGGCACGTTGATGTTGGTCATGTTGGCCGCCGCACTGATCGGGGACTTGATCCTTTTGCCCGCTCTGCTTGCCGGACCGCTCGGAAAGGTCTTCAAGCCACGGATTGACCATTTGGGAAAGCCAGCTTTTGATCCGGGACAATCGGTCACCTCCGAATCACCATCATCCATCGACTCCGTCCAGCCCCAACCATCCCCGGAAGGAATCGTGGTGACGGAGGATACGCCTGTGTTGAAGGTTCACAAACCGCCGACACGCACGGAATCCAACCAGCCTTCGCGGAAGGGTTGATTTGGCGTCAACGATCTCGGCGTCGCGGGTAGGAAGTCTCACGCCCTCGCGACGATGAGAAAGTTTGACGAACAAGTGGATTGAAATGAGCCGTCGCGTTGCATCTGATCGGTGACGCTGACTTGGCGGTCGATTACGAGTCGTCAGCGAGGGTTCGATTCGGTAGGCTCGGCGTTCAATCCGTTCCGTACCGATCGACACTCCCCAATGCCCCTGAAATCTCTCGCCGACCAAGCGACGACGTATCGCGTGCGATTTTGCATCGGCCTGCTGGCCGTTTGCATTCTCGCACCCTTGGCGGCCCGTGATTCTGCACGTGCTTTGTCGACCATGTACAACGCGCCCGCGTTGTGGCTACCGGAGGACATGCCGGTCCGGAAGCAGTACGACGACTTCTCGAAACTGTTCCAGGGTCAAGATGTCCTGATGATCGGGTGGGACGGCGCGAAGATTGGTGCCGAGGAAGTCGACCAGGCCGCGGAAGCTTTGCTGCCACTGACGCAACCGACTTCGGACCGTCCGGCGTACCTCGAAGGCGTCAGTTCAGGCCAGCGTGTTTTTGATGTCCTGACCAGTCCACCGACCAGTTTCTCTGAACGAGCCACGCGGGCTCGACTGAAGGGATCGCTCGTCGGAGAAGACGGCGAGCAAACAATCGTGTTGGCGACTTTTTCAGAAACCGGAAACCTCAATCGGCAAGAAGTCCTGGCCCAAGCCCGGCAACTGGTTTCAGACAAAATCGGTGTCCCCGAGGAAGAGATCTACACCGCCGGTCCGCCAACCGATGGAGCACTGGTCGATGCGGAAGCCCAAGGTTCGATCGATCGGTTCACATTGCCATCGGTCATCGTTGGCGCGCTCATTTGCGTGTTCTGTCTGCGGTCGATCGTACTGACCGCGATCATCATCATCGTGGCTGTGATCGGCCAAGGCATGTCGCTGGCGATGGTGTTGTATTCCGGCATCGAAATGAACGCGATTCTAATCGTGTTGCCGCCTCTGGTATTCGTGCTGACCGCCAGTGC
The DNA here is from genome assembly GCF_002337565.1 of Rhodopirellula sp. UBA1907. NCBI lineage: Bacteria > Pseudomonadati > Planctomycetota > Planctomycetia > Pirellulales > Pirellulaceae > Rhodopirellula > Rhodopirellula sp. UBA1907. Next base: position 10,103 of record NZ_DDGH01000037.1, read on the forward strand.
CGGGATTCACCTGTGCAACTACTACCGCGATGCGATGTGCAGCGATCCCAACATCGATCCGACTGCAGCCACTCGACAAGCCATGCAGGCCGGCATCCTGCCGTGTTGGCTGGCGGCCACAACAACCATCATCGGACTGGGTTCACTCGGTTTGGTTCGCTTGGTTCCCGTCAGTGCGTTCGGGTTCATCGCCGCGGGATCAGTGTTCGGCACGTTGTTGCTGTTGTTGTTGCTCCTGCCCGGTGCGATGCAGTGGCACGGTAAACGACACCGCATCAAACACCGTGCGGCGCTGGCCAAATCAAACCAAGACGACAACGATCCGCTTCCGGTTGAAAAGTGGCGATCAAAAGTCGGCCACGCCTGGGAAGCATTTGCGGCTCAGTTTATGAAGTTCCCTGTGATCGTCGTCGCGTTGTTCACAATCATCACCGGCGTCGCGGCATCGGGTTTGCCGCAACTGACAACGTCAGTCAACATCCCGCGAATGTTCCCGGAGAACAGCCGCATCCGGACGGACTACGCTTGGTTTGAAGAACACATCGGCCCGACGATCAATGCGGAAGTCGTCGTCCAATTCCCACCGGATTCGATGCCCGATCCCATCGATCGGTTTCGATTGGTTCGCGATGTCGACGACCATCTCCGGTCCACCGATTTGGTTGGCGGAGTATTTTCCGCACGCTCGTTTTTGCCCAGCCCACCGTCGAAGAAGAGCCGATCGATTCGCTCGACCGTCTTGGAGGCCAACATCCGCAAGCAATTGGAGGATCCCGATTCCCCGTTGCAGGACGCTGGCTACATCGCGAAAGACAAAAAGGGTAACCAACTTTGGCGGATCAGCTTTCGATTCCCATTTGACGAAGCGATCGACTACCGGACCGAGTTCCAACGTGTTCAGGCGGAAGTCATCCCGATCTTGGAAGAAGCCGGCCAGGGGATCTCGCCTCAATTCACCGGTGGCGTTCCGATGACGACCGAATCCCAAGACGTGTTGCTGCAGGATTTGTTCCGTAGCTTCCTAGCCGCCTTTGGCATCGTTGCCATCATCATGATGTTGTTGCTGAGAAGCTTCACCGGTGGCCTCGTTGCGATGTTCCCCAACTTGTTTCCGACGATCACGTTGTTTGGAACGATGGGTTTGCTGGAGACTCCGCTTGACATCGGATCGGTG
>NZ_DDGH01000037.1:11392-36720 GCF_002337565.1 Rhodopirellula sp. UBA1907
TCGGATCGGTGATGACGGCCAGCGTCGCGTTGGGGATCGCCGTCGATGGCACCATTCACTTCTTGACCAAGTTTCAAAGCCAATCCCGCAAGGGGAAGGCGCGAACCGAAGCGTCACTCGCGGCACTTCACAAATGCGGTCCCGCGATGTGGCAGACCACGGCCGTCTGCGCCATTTCCCCGTTGGTTTATGGGTTGTCGGATTTCCAACCGACCCAGCGATTCGCTTTCATGATGTTCGGATTACTCCTCGCCGCCTTGGTGGGCGACGTCCTTTTGCTGCCCGCGTTGCTGGCATCGCCGCTGGGTCGGTTCCTGACACCCAAAGCTCCCAAACAAAAAGCGTCAACGACTCGGTAGCCAATCACGCGCAAGCTTTCGTGTTCGGTTACCATGTGAGGCCTCGGGTTGTTCCCCCACAATCTCCCGCCTCACACCAAAGATCTCCAACATGATCAAATCTTGGATCGCTGCCGCATGGGTTGGCTGCTGTTTCCTTTCTCCCGCTTTGCTGACCAACGTCGAAGCCGCGGATTCCGATGCGTTGCCTCCGCCAAACATTCTTTGGCTGACCAGCGAGGACAACGGGCCGCAACTAGGTTGCTACGGCGATGAATACGCCGACACGCCCCACCTGGACAAGCTCGCGTCACGCTCCTTGCGATACAAGAAATGTTGGTCCAACGCCCCCGTCTGTGCACCCGCGCGGACCACGTTGATCTCCGGCATGTATGCGACCAGCCTTGGTGGCGAACACATGCGAAGTGGCGTGCGTGTCCCCAAGGATTTCAAGTTCTACCCCAACGTGCTCCGTGAAGCCGGGTACTTCTGCACCAACAACTCGAAAACCGACTACAACTTCGCCGATTCAGCCGCGATCAAGAGCTGGCACGAATGCAACAACAAGGCTCACTTCCGCCATCGCGAACGAGAAGACCAGCCGTTCTTCTCGGTCTTCAACTTCACGATCAGCCACGAGAGCCAGATTCGCAACAAGCACACGCTGGTCCACGATCCCGACAAGGCTCCCGTGCCGGCGTATCAGCCGAACGTCCACACCGTCCGTCGAGATTGGGCCCAGTACTACGATCGCTTGACCGAAATGGATGCGATGTGCGGAAAGGTACTCAAGCAACTCGAGGAAGACGGACTGACGGATTCGACCATCGTCTTTTACTACGGCGACCATGGCAGCGGCATGCCGCGAAGCAAACGTTGGCCTTACAACTCCGGATTGCATGTTCCGTTCCTGTTGCATGTTCCTGAAAAGTACAAGCACCTCGCACCGACGGATTACAACTCCGGCGGCGTCAGCGATCGAATGGTCAGCTTTGTCGACATGGGACCAACCGCGATCAGCTTGGCCGGTGCGGAATTGCCATCCGAGATGCAAGGTGTTCCTTTCGCTGGTCAGCTCAACGGAGAATCGAAAGACTACTTGTTCGGGTATCGCGGACGCATGGACGAACGTGTCGACATGGTTCGCAGTTGCACGGACGGACGCTATGTCTACATCCGTCACTTCCATCCCGAGCGAATCTACTTCGCCTACATCGATTACATGTTCCAAACGCCAACGACGCAAATTTGGAAGAAGATGTTCGATGCGGGTGAACTGAACGAAGCTCAATCCAAAGTCTGGCAAGTCAAACCTCTGGAAGAGTTGTTCGATCTGCAAGCGGATCCGGACGAAGTCAACAACCTGGTTTCCGATCCCGCTCACGCGGACAAGCTCAACGCGATGCGAACTGAGCTTCGCAACTGGATGAAGTCCACGACCGACTTGGGCGTTGTCCCAGAAGCCGAGATGCATCGTTTGGCCGGCAAGACTCCACCTCGCAAGTGGGCGATGTCCAGCGATTTGAACTGGGATCACCTGGTTGACATGGCTTGGGACACGACCACGGCATGGGATGGATTGACGGACCAGAAGCTGCAAAATTTGCGGGAACTTTGCAACAGCGAATCCAGCATTGATCGTTACTGGGGCACGCGAGGTCTGACGCTCGCGATTTTGTCACCAAACGCAACCCTCGATGCGGACGCCCACGCTGCTGCCCTCCGGTTGTTGGATCCGATCGCCGCGAAAGATGAGTCGCCGATCGTTCGTGCGGCCGCTTGCGAAGGATTGCTCGTCGCAGGCAACGACTCGCAACGCGAACAAGCGAAAGAAACGCTGTTGCAGTTCGCCAACGTTGACAACGAAGGTCACTTCGTCGCGATGACGGCGCTCAACTTGATCGATAACCATCGTCGAGAGCTCGACTGGGACGTCAAATCGGCTCTGCAGAAAGTCCCCACAAAAGGTGACAATCCTCCGATCCGAGCCGATAAGTATGTCCAAAGTCTGCTCAAATATCTGTTAGCGAACTAGCGTATTCTCAGCAGGGATTGGACCGATGTCACTACAACCGCTTCACGATCGTTTGGAAACCATTGCTCAAGAAGGCCGGACGCGAAAGCTGAGTGCCCGAAAGGTCGAAGGGGTTCACGTCGTCGAAGCGGACGGGCGTCGGTTGATGAACTTTGGCGGCAACGACTACCTCGGTGTCGTTGCCGATGAAACTCGCGGTTGTGATTTGCAATCGCCACACGAGACCCACGGTTCGACCGCCAGCGCTTTGATCTGCGGCTGGACGCCTCGCCACGAAGCGCTCGCTCGATGCATCGCCGAATTGGAAATGGCGGAATCCGCGGTTGTCTTTCCATCCGGCTACGCCGCGTGCTCGGGCACGATCGCAACCTTGGCCGGCGAGGGCGATCTGATTCTCAGCGATGAACTCAATCACGCGTCGTTGATTGATGGTTGTCGTTTGTCCAAAGCCGAACGCGTGATCTATCCCCACCGCGACTTGGACTTCGTCGAACATGTCCTGACCGATCGCGCCGGCAAAGGCGGTTTGACCTGGATCGTGACGGATGGAGTTTTCAGCATGGACGGCGACATCGCACCCCTGCCTCAACTGGCGGATTTGGCTGAACGCTTCGGCGCCCACATGATCGTCGACGAGGCTCACGGCACCGGTGTCCTCGGGCGTCGAGGTGGTGGGCTATGCGATGCGATGGGAGTCTCCGATCGCGTCACGGTTCGAATCGGAACACTCAGCAAAGCGGTTGGCCACCAAGGAGGATTTGTCGCCGGCCCTCAAGTCGTGATCGACACGCTGGTCAACGCTTGCCGCTCACTGATCTACAGCACTTCGTTGGCACCGATCGTCGCCGAAGGAGCCCACCGGGTGATCCAGCGACTGTCGCTTTGGCAAGATCGGCGAGATCGCCTGGCTCATCTTTCGCGACTCTTTCGCCGACGCATGAATTTGGAAGCGGCCGGAATTGAGGCGGGAATCCCGATCATTCCACTGGTCATCGGTGAGGAAGCCGAAGCGGTCCGTGCCAGTCAAGCGATGCGAGAGAACGGCTTTTTTGTTCCTGCGATTCGTCCACCGACGGTCGCACCCGGGCAATCTCGCTTGCGAGTTTCCATCACATCCGCTCACCGCGACCATGATATCGAATTGCTCGCTGACATCTTGCATCGAGTTTGCCCGCGTCTGGGATCGGCGGAGATGGCCTCGGCGACCCAGTAGAGCCACCTCACCCAAGCGACGAGAATCGCCCCGCGAAGGGTTTTGGAGCGATCGACGGCGGAGAACGGCGAGCGGACTAGATCGCCCGACTCGCAACTTCATCACTGTCACAAACTCGGGTGGGCAGCTATCATTTGCCCCTGCGAATCTCGCATTTCGGGGCTGTAGCTCAGTTGGTTAGAGCTGGGAACTCATAATTCCTAGGTCGCGGGTTCAAGTCCTGCCAGCCCTACCTTTTTCTTTGCTCGTCCTTTCATGCCACGCCAACCCTCGTCCTCCAAATCCAAACGCGCGAAGCCTACGTCGAAAGACAAGGCATCGTCGTCGGCCAAACGAATCAACCAATTGCTCGCTTCGGCGGGCTTTGGCAGCCGACGTCAGTGCGAAGAACTGATTCGCGAAGGGCGGGTGGATGTCGACGGCGAAACGATCACCGAACTCGGCACCACGGTCGATCCCGACGTCCAAAAGGTTCGAGTCGACGGGAACTACCTGCGTCCTCAGAAACTGGTTTATTACGTTGTCAACAAACCGGTTGGCATCGTCACGACCAACCGAGACCCACGCGGTCGTCCTCGTGTGATCGACTTGGTTCCTCCGACCGAACGCGTCTTCCCAGTTGGACGTTTGGATATCTCCAGCGAAGGTCTGATCCTGCTGACCAACGACGGTGACTTGGCTCAAAAACTGGCTCACCCGAAGTTTGGTATTCAAAAGGTTTACCGCGTCGTCGTCGCCGGCGAAGTTCGTGGCGAAACGATGAAGAAGATGCGGGAAGGCATCTACATCGCCGAAGGTTTGGTTCAAGTCGATGGTGCCAAAATCATCAAGGCACGAACCAAAGCCACCGAAATGGAAATCCGGTTGAAGGAAGGCAAGAACCGCGAAATCCGCCGGATCCTGGCTCGGTTCGGACACAAAGTCCAACAGCTTCGTCGTGTCGCCATCGGCCCGTTGAAACTGGGCGATGTCCCACGTGGTGCTTACCGAAAACTGACGCGAGACGAAGTCGACAAACTGCGTCGCAGCATCGATGCGGCTGAGAAAGCGGCCAAAACAGCTCCTCCGGCTCGCCCCGCATCGAAGCAATCGATCAAGCGTCGTCCGGGCGGTGATAGTCGCAATGTTGCGGCCAAGGGAACCGGCGGACGTCCCGCATTCAAGGGCGGTCGTAAGGCGGTCAAGAAAAGTCGTTCGACCGAAACGCGTGCGACCGGCACAAAGACTTCCAAGCCAGTCAAAAAGCGAACTCTGTCGAGCGCCGGTTCCACCGGAATAGTGATCGGCGGGGACGCCCCCAAGGAATCTCGCAGCAAGACAGAGCGAGGTGCCAACCCGGATATTATCCGCAAACGAACCGCCGGCAAGAAACCCGCCACCAAACCCGGTGGCGTCAAGAAAGGCCGAGGAAAAGCATCCCGTCGCGGCGGCCGATCGTAGCCAAGCTTGCTGCCTCGCACTCTCGTACGATGGACTTCCAAGTCCGTCGAAACCAGCAACTCCTGCCGGACGAGGAAGTCCAGCATACGGCGAGAGAAATCCAGCCCGCGGGAAGACTGACAACGATTACAAATCGTCCTCTTCACCCAGCAACCCGATCGACGAAAGCAGCTCGCTCATCTCGGCTGCCGCGTGCGAGTCGTTCTGGGTACGAGCCTGTTCAATCCCGTCTCGCAGGATTGAGCGAGCCTCATCGATTCGGCCCAGATCGACCAATTGCTGCGCGGCCATGAAAAACGCCGGTACATACGGTGGATCGTCGGTGAACAGCTCACGCAGTTTCACCAAACTCGTTTCATGATCGCCCTCGGATCGATATTCCATCGCCAAGGAATAACGCAAGAACGTGTCGGTGGGATCGTCCGCCAACATGGCTTCGATTTTTTCGCGTCGAGACATGAAACTCCATCGCTCGGTTGACTGGAAAGGACAAGCAACGCCCGAAACCGCTGCTGATTCGGGGGCATCAAGCGGCCCGTCGTCACAAATGACACAGACCAAATTTCCGCCCAAACCGTCATCGTCGTGCAAATTCATTCAGCTTGGAATACCCGGACAGCCGATACCACGATCGAATCACCCTTTCGTGTCACGAGACGAGTACAAAAATGTCGCGCGGTCTTTGTCAACTCATCACGCATTTGGCGTCGCCACGCCGTCGTTTGCCGGTCTTCATGGCCGCAGCGATGTTCGCGACGTCTTTCACCGTCGGACCAACGCCTTGGACCTCATTCGGGCCACAAAGCGTCGCCGCACAAGAAACCACGGACAACCCTGAGATCCAACAGGTTGTCGGGAAACAGCTCAGCGGCCGCGGAAAGTCCACTGGCATTCTCAGCGGGCTGAATTCACGTTCGCGGACCACTTCCCGTTCGTCCAGCAACGGTTTGCTGGGCAGCTTGTTTGGTGGATCCTCGTCATCCAGCAAATCGAGCAACGACGGCCGCACCGCCACCGCGGTCCCCAGCGAGCGTGATGTGGATTGGAGCGGAATCCCAACTCACCGCAGCCAAAGCACCGCGCCACGATCGACCGCCGGCACCACGCCTTTGCGTGACCCGAACGCTGGTTCACGCGTCGTGCAACGTTCGACTCCGCGACCAACTTCGCAAGTTCCTCAGCCACCGAAGATGGAAACATCGATCGCTCGCAAGGCACCCTCAAAACCGATTCGCGTCGAAAGCAAATCGTCGCCGGTTCCTGTCGTTCGCAGCTCACCCATCGCGATCTCACCGGTCAAAACTGAACCCGTTGAGATCGTGCCAAAGGTTTCACGCCGAATCTTGAAGGTGGAAACCGAGCCAACCATGGAAGAGTTGTCGACCACGGAATCATCCCGTCGTCGCAAGCCAACCGTCGTTGCCAAAACCGAACCCAAGGTCGAATCGAAACCAGCACCGGTTGCCAAACCAGCTCCCGCGAAAACTCCTTCGGCTGACGTTGCCAAAGCGGAACCGAAGCCTGAGCCAAAACCAGAACCGAAGCCAGCCGCTCCAGTTCAAATGCCGGCTCCCAAGGTCGCTGCCAAACCAGCCCCGGCTCCAACCACCGTTGCTGCACAACCAACTCCGGTAGCAAAGCCCGCAACGAAGGCAACCGAACCTGCACCTGCTGAAGCACCATCGAAAGTGGTTGCAAAGAGCGAGCCTGTTGCGACTCCCGCACCAGCACCGCATCGGATCAGCCAATTGGTTCCGCCAAAGAGCGTTGCGATGGCCCCGATCCAGGCACCTGCTCCGGTCAACACGCCAGCACCACTGGCGTCGCCCGCCAAGACAGCATCAACGACGATCACGCTGGGCGAAGCTCGCCAAGCACCTTCGATGACGCAGCCGACGCCTGCAGACTCATTCGTCGCCGCATCGCCTCGCAGTTCGGCAACCAATAGTGCCGCTGCATCAGATAGTGCTGCCGACGAAACGCCAACCAAGATGCAAACCTTTGGTGGCGGTCGAGCTGACACGCGTCCATCTGGTTCACTCGCGGCCAATGGTAGCAGCGGAATCGCTTTGCATCCGATCAGCGATCGTTTGCCCGTCGGTGCACCTTCCCAACCAGCCGAATCCACGTTGGGCCAACCACAATCGGCTTGGCATAACTCCAATGGCGTTTCGCACGACCAGTTCCAAGCACGAGATCCTTTCCAGGCTCGTTCGTCCGTGCCCGCACGCTCGGTCGCAGGACCAGCGACCACGCTCGGCAACCCGAACTCGGACTACGCCGGTAACGAATACCCCAACAACATGCGTGGAAACGTGGCGGCTCCAGCGACCGCACCAACGCAAGAAGCCCAGTCGACATCGACCGCCAGCGAACTGCCCGGTATTCGCGTGACGACGGCTGGACCAAAGAAGGTCATGATTCGTCAAACGCATCCCTACGAAATTCGCGTCGAAAACCGCGGCAACGTGGATGCAGAAGGCTTGGTCGTCCGAGCTCACATTCCTGACTGGGCCGACGTGGTTGGCCAGCAAGCCACCCGTGGCGATGTTGCTGGTGTCACCGAAAACGGAGTCCGTCAACTGAACTGGCGTATCGAGACCTTGGCCGCCGGTCAATCCGAACGCATGTTGGTTCGCCTCAAAGCGTCACGCAGTGGTACCCACGATGTGAACGTTGACTGGACCATCGCTCCACAAAAGGAACGCATGCAAATCCAGGTTCAAGAACCCGAGTTGGCTCTGACCATCGACGGTCCAGACGAAGTCATCTACGGTCAATCAAAGACCTACACCATTCGCGTCTTGAACCCGGGCGATGGCATTGCACCCAACGTCGTGTTCACACTGTCACCCGAATCCAGCACGCCGCAAAGCCAACGCATTGGCGACATCCCTTCGGGCAAAGAAGCTCAATTCGAAGTCGAGCTGACCGCTCAAGACTTGGGCGACCTGAAGATCCACGGCTTGGCTGCCGGTGACTTGGAATTGAAAGCCGAAGCTGACAAAAACGTTCGCGTCTTGGCCGCTGACTTGGAAGCCGTCTTGTCCGGCCCCGAACTCAAGTACCAAAACACCGACGCAATGTATCAGTTGGAGCTGACCAACCATGGCACAACGGCCAGTGACGATGTTGTTGCAACGTTGACATTGCCAATGGGCGTCACATACATCGGCGGCATGGAAGGTGCTTCGTTGATCGACAACCAATTGCGTTGGAAGATCGCTTCGCTCACCCCAGGTGCCCGTCGCAACTATCAATTCCAATGCCGTTTGGATTCAACCGGCCAACACGAATTCACGTTCAACTGCAAAGGCAGTGCAGCGGGTCAAACCGGTGTCGCCTTGACAACCAACGTGGAAGCCATCGCTGACTTGGTTCTTTCAATCGAAGATCCATCCGCACCGGCACCTGTTGGACAAGACGTCACGTATCAAATCGTGATTCGCAACCGCGGAAGCAAACCTGCAACCGACGTTCGTGCGATCGCTCAGTTCAGCAACGGCATCGAGCCTCAACAACTGTTGGGCAACGACGGCAAAGTCATCACCGGTCAGGTGTTGATCAACCCGATCGCTCGCATTGATGCGGGTGAAGAAATTCGGATGCAAATCATCGCCAAAGCGGCCGAGGGCGGACACCATCGCTTCCGCACCGAAGTCCGCAGCGGTGACACGATCTTGGTTGCTGAAGAAGCGACTCACTACATGAACGCTCGCAACGATCGCATCAGCCGTCGCAGCGGACCGGGTGGCAACGAGTTCTCCTTGCCACTGCGTTGATCTCGCCACGATTGCTCCTTCGCGGCTCGCCAACCAATCTCGCTCGGGTGATTGCGAGACCTGGCAATCGAAACGCGAATAGCGAGCAATTCGGCGGCAACGTCTGATAATCCTTCAAAAGTGGCGTGTTGGGAAATCGACACGCCGCTTTTTTTACAGATTCATCCTTTCCCCAACTGGGGGTTTCAGCGAAAATGGCGGCATGCCCTGCCCTGCCCCGCTCGCCCCCCACCGCCCGAATTGCAACTCCGCGATGCCGCGTCTTTTTCGCGGCCCATCATCGCGTGTTTGCTGCCGGATGCGCCGAGCGTTCACGCTGGTCGAGCTTCTGGTTGTCATCGCGATCATCGCGATTCTGATCGGATTGCTTTTGCCGGCCGTCCAGGCTGCTCGCGAGGCTGCTCGCAAGGTTCAGTGCACCAACAACCTGAAAAACATCGGGCTGGCGCTTCACAATTACGAGTCGGTCTACCGCACATTGCCGTGGGGCGCAAAAGGCGGGTGGGGACCAAGCTGGACAACAGACATCCTCGCGTTTTTAGAACAACGCGAACTTGCCGACATTGTGCCCTACGGTGAACGCGGCGGCCCAACCGGCGGCTTGCCCGAAAGTGTCCGGTTCAGACAACTCGCGACAGCACCCGTCATGGTGTTTCGCTGTCCGTCCCAAATCGGACCGATCGCGCTCAGCCAGCCCGGAGACAAGATCACTGGCCGGGTGCGGAACACGTACCTTGGCAACGGCGGCAGCGATGTCAATTGGAACGAGCATTCCATGTTCGACTACATCGGTTTTGACCGTGGCAATGGCGTCTTTTTGGCGACGGACTTCTGTCACATCACTTCAGGCGGAGACGTCTGCGACAATCGTCCCGATCGCAAGCCGATCAACTTCGCCGCGATCCTTGACGGACTCAGCAACACCGTGATGGTTGGCGAAACGAAATACATTGACCACGAAGAGTGCGGCGTGTGCGACCACTTCATGCTCTATCACGAAGACTTCGACGCACAGAACGGCCAAGACTTCTCCGAAGCACTTTGCTCGCTTCATTTCGGCTTCAACCTGCGAGACGTCCCCAAAGACAACCTGCAAATGTCATTGGGGAGCTACCATCCTGGCGGCACGCATCTGTTGATGTGCGACGGGTCCGTTCGATTCACAACGGATTCAATCAACGAAGAAGTCCGCCACGCGATCGGCAGCCGCGACAACAAAGAAGTGTTCGACTACGACGATTTTTGATCGACTTGGCAACGACCACTCCTTCGACGTTTCATCGCTTCCACAAGAAACACACCAGCTCGCTTCTCTATGAACAGAGCTCCCGCCGTCGAGAGGGTAGTGGTCTGCAACAGCCAAAAGTTAGGGTTGATCGTAGTGGACAAGGCCACGAGTCCTTGGATTTGACGCCAGTTCGGGACTCGTGGCCTCTTCCACTACCCTAAAAACAGGTCGTGACAGACCAGCAGCTTCCCCTATCGGCAATGCACGCCGCAGCATTTCAATTCGGCGTCAACGCACACAACAAGTTCGCCCGATCCAATCGCAAAGCCCAACGTTCGGGTGCGAGAGAAACCACGCAAGCCACCAGAAATGCCCGAGCGATGCGTGGTAATGGCTTCCTGGAAACCGTGGGGTGTAGGGGAGAACGGACGTTTCGTTTTCCCATCTGTTTGCACGCCCAGCGTCCGCCCCTTCCCATCACGACTGTTCCCGATGGCCCAACAAATCTGTTTGCCATGCTCGATGCTCCATCGGATTCTTCTTTGACGCCATCACCCGACGCACCGCCCGCAAACTCCTCGGGCAATACGCCCTCGCCCAATCCCAACGGCGACACACCGATCACCCTACGTGTCCTGGTATGGACACTACGTGCTGCAACGTTGCTGTTGATACCGTTGGGCCTGCTTGGTTCGCTGGGAGCATTCGCGTTGATGACCGGCGACCCTCAGAATCCGGAGGCCTACGAGGTGATTGTCGCACCAGTGTTTGCGTGGGTTCTATCACTCCCCGTCCTAATCGCGTGTCTGCTCGTGTATCGCAAGTGTCGTCTGTCTATCTCGACGGCTGACAAGCTGTGGTTCATTGCTTGGTCTGTGTTGCCGACTGCAGCCCTGACGGTCGCGATCGTTGCTTCACTTGTGCGTTTTCAATAACCTGGGGGCGCGTACCATCTCGCTGCAACGCCCCCAGACCGACGGGGTCTCAAACCTGCGACAGCAACCAGAACGAACAATTCGTCATCACCATATCGGAACGATGAAGATGCAGCACCAAGCGATGAACGCCAATCGCCGCACAACGCTCTCACAAATCGACATGAAGCGCGGCCCTCGCTTATCGCGAACATTGTCCGTTGAGACTTAACCAATGACGCACTTCGATGACTTTGCCCAGTGCGACTATTTCAGCGAAAACTCCGCCCAGACGCTTCGTGCAATTGGCTGGCTATCCAATGCCAAGGCGTTCCCAACAGGCCCAATCGATTCAAAAACTTTCTCGAAGCTCAAAGAACTGCTGAATGCCCCGTGGCAACCGGTGGTCTTTGCCGGTGTTCACAATTGTGATCTGTGTCAATTCGATCCGCCCTGCGGCCACGTGAACCTGTTTGTACCAAACGGATCGATCATTTTTGTCTGCCCAGAACTGATCGTGCATTACATAGCGGCTCATCACTACCGCCCACCGCATGATTTCTTGTCTGCTGTAAAAGACTGTCCGAACACGCGTACAATGCAGTACAAGAAGCGATTGCTCGAAAGCGGCGGTCGCACGTTGTTGCCGAAAGCCGGGTGACGATCACGTGCACCGAAGTCGGTTTTGCAAACGCATGAAATCGAACATCAACGCTCCAATCCCCGCGGCTTCAATGCCTTGTTGCTTCAGGTCAAATCATGCGGTGGAAAACCATCATTGCGATTTGCGTTACGCTGGTTTTGATCGTTGCAATCCGCTTTCTCATCGACGCACATCGGACCGCATCGCGGGTGCGTGTACAAGGAAGGCTGAGCCAACTTCATTTGGCGTTAGCAAACTATCAAGCGGTTCATGGATCGCTTCCCAACCGTGTTGTGGCTGATTTGAACGGCGATGCTCTCCATTCGTGGGTGGCGAGCATATTGCCGTACGTCGAGCAACACGACATTGCAAACTCACTCGACCTTACCAAATCGTGGAATGCGTCCGAGAATGAAACATGCCTCAAAATAGGCGCCGATTTCTGGGACTGGTTCTGCGACGACGGGTACCTTGTTTGTTCCTACAGTGGCACGCAGTCAATGTGGGACGCGGACGAAAAACCTGTCGGAACCTTGGCGGAGCATCCAAGGAAGGTGCTGCTGATCGCCACGAAGGCCGACGGTGTACACCCGCTCGAACCATCTTCGATTTCAGAAAGACGGGTTCGTGAAATACTGATGACCGGAAACGATGTGCTGTATGTCAACGCCGGTCGAATGCACGGCCACGTTGAAATCCATGGCGAATCCATTCGGTTCGATGGTGGAATGACTGACGCAGAATAGTCCAGAGCGTCATACATGCTCGCGGCGTTCCTGCTCGCCTACGCCACCACATACTGGGCGGTTCTTGATGGTCAAATCACCGGTCATCGGATGCCTACAATTGTCCCCTCGCCAACTTCTACCTCTGGCCGGCAGTGTTGCTAAATTACCTGGTCTAGGCACGACGAACAAACGCTTCGCTCTATCGCGGATTCGAGGTCCATGGCACACGTTTGCTTGGCACTAACCGACCACATTCTCCTCAACCAACTTCCTTGGGTTCACTGAAATGCTAGAAGGCCGGCACATTGTCGAGCAATTCGCAAAGACGCTCGACAAGGAGGACTACGTGATGGCCCAATCGCTACTGTCCGAAGTCTGCGTATACGAATGTCGAGACAACCGCTATCAAGGTCCGACTGAAATCATCGCTTCCTATCAAGGGAATGGAAACGCTGCCAAACAGTTTGACTCGGTTGAATACGAGAGCGAAGTCGTGCCTCAACAAACCGGACAGTTTTGCATTCACTTCACGGATCGTCTGTCCCATCGCGGCCACGATTTTACGTTCCGATGTCAACAGATCGTTGACGTTGACGAGACCGGCAAGATCGCCTGCATCTCGCACTGTGACCTTCCCGGACAAGTGGAAGCGTTGTCAGAGTTCAAGAAGTTGGCGTTACATTCGTAACTCTAAGCAGGTCGGCAGGAATGATCGGGCACAACCATCTGAGCCGTTTGGGCATTAGCCCCGGTTTTACGTGGGACCAGTGGCGTTTGCTAAAACAGTTCAAATACCGAAGGACTCATGCCGACCTGCTTAGTACCGAGATAACAGAGCCTTGATTCGGAGCAGTCACCCGAACAGCTACCAAAGCCTGAGCTTCCCGTTCGAGCCCGGTTCCTGCAAAAACCATTCGACTGACCTGTCACCAATCTTTGGCACACTTTCGCTATCCATTGACCAGCACCAATCAACCTCGCCATAAGAGCGAGATTTCGAACCGATCTCGTCCCGAGGCTTTCGACATAGCCGATCTGATCTCTGTGCAACCGGAATCGAATGCTCAATCCATACCAACCTCCCGCAACAGTCGCAGCTCCACACAGCCGCCTCTCGCGATTCGCCAGATTCCTGCGGTGTTTCCCTTGGACGACCACGTCACGCTTGATAAGCGGCGAGTTGGTCATCATTGATGGAATTGCGTTCTATCTCGATCCCGACGACTTATCCGTTGTATTTGCTGCGTCGCCCTCCGCCACCAATACGACCGAACGCATGAACCTAATCGTTGCTGAGTCAATTCGCGTTCTACCACTGTTTTTGGCAGAGTCCTCGAGCCTGACTCGGATTCTGCGCGGACGCAAACTAATCGTTCGAATGCTTGGCGATTACTCCAGTTCCACGCACGCGGTGATTCGAGAAGAAGTGCTTGAATGGGACATCATCAATTCGATCATCGACGGCGACACAGAGTAATCGGACGACAACTGCCTGCAGCAACGCGACAATCGACCAGCCAACCAGATATATTATGCTAGCGGAGTTTCACCCGATTGTACTTCGCGAAATGGCAGGCAAGAACGCTAGCTCATGCAACATTGATGAGAGTACTCTGCAACACTGTCGCGTCCCGCTCGCTGCCAACTGAAGATATTGATTCGCATCCCGAGATTCACACGCGCGATCACATCCAATGCTTCCCGAAGCATCCCGAGTTCAAGCTGCCCCGTGAGGCTGCTGCAATGCGAGCGGCCCACGCAGAAGAAGTGTTGAAAACCGAATTTGAACCTCGCAGCGTTGCTATCGCGATCGGCGATATAGACACCGAAGAGTCAAATGGCCTGATCACGAAGCGACCGATCGTGTTCTTTGACAGCAGGATGACGGTCGCCCGGCCACAAACTGATCTGCTATGAAGCCCTCCATCACATCTCTCGCCTTCTTAGCGACCTTCGCTTCAACAGCCCTTGGCGAGGACCCCGCGTTCACGCTGCATCTGTCAGGAGAACTAGCTGGCAAACTATCACCGGACACTCAATTGTGTTTTTGGAACACGTCCGCCGATACAAGCAACAGGGCATGCTACTCGATTCGAGACCTTCCGCTGACACTTCCGGCCGAACAGTTTTCCGGTCGACAATGGCATATCAACTTCGTATCAGCTTCAACACGATCGCATTTTTCGTACACGCTGTCCCGCGATCTATTTGACACGCCACGCAAAATCGACGTTCGACTGGACGTTCCCGAAGGTCACATTCGACCGATTTTCGGATTTGCTCGCGATGTTCGATACACGGCGCTGGTGACGCAGCGCATGCGGTACCGAAGCTTGCCTTGCTGGGACAACGAATCGAACACGTTGACTAAGCCCGTCATCCCAGCCATGACGATTCGCAAACTAGACGACGGAACGGTGATCCACGATGCAGAGATGGGCGATGGCTGCATGGCAGCGCGATGGTTCGCGTACATCGATCGCGACACATCTTTGGTCGATGGCGCGACCTATCGGATGACCGTCGTCTATGATTCGGGTGGTCTTTTTCCGACGCAGACTTCGAACTTCGATTTCACTTATCACCGTGAATTACACGGCGAATAGGAAGCAGAAACATGAGGATATCTCGACGAACCGCAGCGATGACGATTGGGAGTGGGATGGCTTCCTTATCGCTTGCTCCCTCCTGTGACGCCGATGATGACGCGAAGGCAGTGTCAGACGCCTTAGCGGGGATATGGTCATCACACTACCAAACAACTTTCATCTATCTGATCATTCATCCACATCAGAGAGCTATCTTTGCACTCCTGGATCAAGGCCACAGCTTCGGCGAAGTATCCTGGATCGTCGCGAGAAATGGGATGGTCGTGCGTGGTTTTCCAATGCTGCGATTATGGAGAACGGCTCGACCTGATCGGTGCAAGGTCCAAATGCAAGAGGTACCACCTGAGATGACGAATGACACGTTCGTCAAGTTTCCACTTAATTTTTTCATGACACGACAAAAGAGCCCTTTGCCTGCTGCGTTTGCCGAACAGAAGATCCCCAAGGACTGGCTTGACGCCGCCCCGCCATCTGATTTCGATGACATGGTAGGAAAGCCACGGCATACGAATTCGAACTGACGGCCAACCAAGCAGCTCGGCAGCAATTACCAGACATATCCATGTGAGCCGTTTGGGCGTTTGCCCCAGGGCGATTGCGCCACACTGGGTAATCTGCAGCGGTGAGTAAAGATCCGTGTCTGGGTTGTTGATCCTCCGCAGCCAGCCGGGTGAACTCACTTTGGTATGTCTCAATGGAACGCTCCACTTCACTGATTGATCAGCTTGGCAACGCAACCGACCCTCGTCCAGGAGAACCCGTTTACGGTTCGCAGCCTACGGCTCATTAGAGAGTACTGGTTGGATGACGAATTCACACGAATGTCGACAGGCAAAGTTGGACACCGCCATCGAGACGGCGAGGCGTTGAGAGTTTAAACGCAGCAGGGCGCTGAGATTCGGGGCGTCCGCAGCAATGAATGGTTGTTGTCTTGTTTTTCATCCTCGTTTGATCGTCAAACGGATGCCGCAAAGAATCGTCGGCATGAGACTCTTGCGAGCGAATTTACAAGAACGCGACGCTGCATAGAAATGCTCGGAAAACGGACGCTGTCGCCGCATCGAACGAGCCAAATTGAAATTCATCTCGGTTTGTTCAAATTGAAGACACGCAGAACCAGGAACAGCCTCATTTTTCTCAATCTTTCGCTTCGAAGCGAAAACTCGAAAGTTTTTGGCGGTCGTGGTGAACGGGTTGCCACATAACATAGATACACTGCTTCAGATCGATTTCCAATTGTTGGTTGCTCGATTTGCTCCGTCAGGAACCCTTTTCTTCCGAGCTGTCCCGATGCCTTCTGAAAGACCGCAAAGAGCTTGTTTCTCAAGCAATCAGAGAAGCAATACAAAGACGGCGCGGATCCGGAGCGCAGGCGAACGGCGATCAGGTGCCGAACGTCGATCTCTGCGTTCGTTGCGAGTCGAATCACTGGAAACCCGGCGGATGCTCGCCGCGACGCTCAATTATCCCGGACAGGACGTCGAATTGCAGCGAACGGGCGAATTGCTGCGCATTGTCGAGTCGTCGAACAACTCGAGTGTGCTGGATGAGCTGAACATTTCCATGATCGACGACGATCGGCTTGAAATCAACGCGGCAGCGTTTCGCGTCGATAGCGATGTGAACCTCGCGGGCAATGATCTGCTGGTCTCGGCGGAGTCAATCTTCGTCGTCAATGGTGGCTTGCTCGGCGCGGATGAAGTCGTCTTGTCGGCTTCCAAACAACCCGATTTGGTCGGCGATGTTCTCAGCGACGCGGTGCTGCGTGGATTGATTGCGACGGAGTCGCAGACGATCGAGGTTCGCAACTCAAGAATCGACGCCAACCAAATCACGGTGTCCGCAAACGGTATCACTTCGACGGGATGGGATGAGCTCGGTGCCCATCAAGACGGGATCGCGGGTGAGCTGATCACCCAGCTCGAAGCAATCCCTCAAATCGGACTCAGCCCGGTCAATCCGCTTCCGGGGCAAACCTCGGTGAGCCCGCTTTCGGGCCAAGCGAAAATCCACAACGCGTCCGCTGGTATCACGCTTTCCGATGCTGTGCTGACCAGCACCGGCGCGATTGACATCAACGCGACCGCGGAGGCGGATTCGTCATTGAATTCGATTGCCGTCACCGGTTTCAACGCCAGCGGTCTGCCAGCGACGGTCTCGGTCGGTTTCAGCCACTCGACTTCTTCGGCGACGATTGACGTTTCGGGGACGACCCAAATTGACGCTGGCGGCTTGGTGAACATCGCAACCGATGCGACCAGCACCGCAATCAATGTGGCTCGCAACGAAGCCAACTCTCGAGCACGATCACAGGATGCAGCGAAGGTCAAAACAGCGATCAATCTGTCGATGGCGTTCACCAACGAAACGTCGACCATTGACGTCGGACGCGATACCACGATCTCGTCCGGTGCCGGCGTCAACATCAACGCGACCGGTGACGTGGTCAACGATGTGAAAGCAACCACGGCGGTGTTCAACGACGGTACCGTCGGTTTCTCGGCGGCGGTGGGAGTGGACAATGCGGAGGTGCGATCACGGGTTGATGGGACAATCGAGTCGACCGCAGCAACGGGATCGGTCGTTGAGTTTACCGGTCTGGATATTTTCTCCGGTTCGGATCACTTGTTACTCAAGAACATCCCGGCGGCCAATCCGATCCAAGCGGGTGATCATTTGACTTATCGCGGCGAGTTGCCGATGCCGGGTTTAGTCGACGGCGAGGTTTACTATGCGCGGGAAGTGAGTCTGCGTTCGCAATCTGGCGACACGATCGAGCAAATCGTTCGCCTGACTCGGGCTCAAGGGATCGACTTGGACACGACTAGCGTCGACCCTGATGCGGTTCACTCGCTGACGAAGCTGGACGTGCTGACTTTCGACGCCAGTGACGTCAGTACGGCTTCCAACGGTGATGGGCAGATCAAAATGACGCTGCCCGAGGGAGTTAGCAGCTTGGTCTATCTCGGTCCCGAGGCGGAAGACGATGACAGCGATTTGCCAGCCGGGATCATCGGTCTGCTTCAAAACCAACGCTACGAAGCCGTCCAGCAGGGAAATCAAATCAAGCTGCGTCTGCCTGGCGAAACCACGTTCGTTGATTTTTCGTTACCGACTGGAACCACGGGCACGCATGGATTCCGCTACGACGCATCGGTGCTTTCGTTTAACCCAAAGGACGAAATTGATGTTGAAGGCGACTTCATCACGTTACCCGCGGACCATGGTTTGCAAACGGGCGACTTTTTGTTGTACGCGACCGATCCGACCCGATCCGTCACGCGGGAGATGTATGCGTTTGATTCATCTCGAGTTCAGGTTGGCAGTCTCGGCACCACCACGATTCCCGATGCACCTGTCGACGGATTGGATACCCATCACGGTTATTACGCCGTGGTCGATCCGTTGTATCCCAATCAGTTGAAATTGACCGGATCACTTGCCGACGCCTTGGCCGCCGAAGTGGTTGACATCAGCAACCGGCCCGATACAGATCACACATTGACTCGCGAAACCGGGGGCGGTGGCATCAATATCACCGCATCGCTGACGGCGACAAATCAAGCCGAAGCTGGCGTGAGTTTGACGCAAGGCGAACAACCGTGGAGTGCGGTCTTGAGCGGTGTGGCGATGGGACGAATCGAGAACATCGGATCGGCGGGATTAGGCTTCTTTGAATCCCTTCGCAACAGCATTCAAGGCAACGGCGTGTCCGAAGCAATCGACTTGACCGATGTCGAGTCCGGTGCGACGACCGAGTCTGGCAGCAACCAACAGGGCGGCATCGACGCGGCGGGTTCGTTCGTCGTTTCCGTTTTTGATCACGACGTCCACGCCATCATCGGCGCGACCGCGGAACTCACATCCGAATCGACGATCAGGTTGGATGCCGACATTGTTCAGCGAACACGATTGGGCGCGATCGGCGAGTCGACTCGCAACGCACTCAACGAAGAAAACGAAAATACCAAGGAGTTCGCCGTCAGCGCCGGTTACGGTCGATTCCAAAACGAAGCCCTGGCGATTGTTGAAGACAGTTTCGTCGATTCCGAGGGCACGACCCAGCAAGCGGTACTGGATGCTCGCCGGTTGGTCAGCGTGGATGCCGACGTTGTCTACCCGTTTTTGGGTGCCACCGATGACGGGGTCAACGCGGCCGTCACGGTGGAGCAATTCGGCCTGGGTAGTTTTCAGTCGTTGCTCGATGGCACGCACGGGTTGGCCGGGCTGGTCAATGTGTATGCAAGAACGCTAGCCGACGGTGGCGACGATTCGCTGTCGTTGGCACTCGGCTTGATGATCACCAACACGACCAACAACGTCGTCGCTCGCGTTGGCGAGGGTGCACAGATTCAAACCGACGACGTACTGCCGAGTGGTAACCAAGCCGTCCACGTCAACGCAAACCTCGACACGTTCAGCGTCGGTGCGGGTCAAATGTCGGCGATCAACCTGAGTGTGCCGGGGTTCGCCGAAGCCTTCAACCGCGCCGGCAAGCGGAATGACGGCGGCGTGCAAGACTTTTTGAAAGACATCGCTGACCCTCTCGGCGTATCGGGCAAGAACGCGGCTGGCGGAACGATGTTGTTGACGCTGGGCGATCACACAACCGTCGCCGAGATCGCGGATTCCGCCGAAATTGGCCGTGACGCGTGGACCGACAACGCGATCGAAGTGACAGCGATATCGGATATTTACGATTTGGCGTTAGTGCAAACAGGGACCGCTTCATCGCAATTCGGTTTCTCCGCTGCCATCGCCGCATCAAATATCAAAACCGACACGCGAGCGAGTGTCGGTGATGGGGCGAGCTTGCCCGGTGGCGATTTGACAATCACGGTGAAAGATATCTTGGATCGCGTCAACATTCTGGGCGCGTTCTTAAAGGGCAAACAAATCGGTATGGGCACCTCGATCGGCGTCAACGTGATCGATCAAAACGTGGCCGCGTTCATTGGTCGATCCAATCCACAAGCAAGCGATCGCAAGGGCAGCAATGTCGACCTGTTGTCGATTGACGTCGACGCGACCGCCGATGGCGATGTGCTGTCTTGGGTCATTAGCGGTGGGCTTCAAGGCGTGGGCAGTCCGGCGGCGAAAGCGGATGCAAAACAGTTGGGTCCGGTTTCGCTGAACGTCCCCGTCGCAATCAATGACGTAGCCAGCGCGTCGCTGGCCTACGTTGATTCGATTGACGGTGACGCTGCGTCGGTCAGCGTCAACGCGACTTCCGACATTGAGGTAGACGCCGTCGTGATCGGAGCTTCGATCTCGGTGCAGGCTGGCGGCGGAGCGAACGCGGGAAAATTGAACTTGGCCGGTGCTGGTGCGGTTGGTGTGAATACGGTGGTCGCTAACGTCGCCACCGGGTTGGCTAACAGCGATTTGAATACGAATGAATTGACCGTTCAGGCCAATGACAACTCGGTCGTCAGTGTCGACGCCGGTGGGGTCGCGATCACGCCGTCGTTGTCATCGCAAACCCGCGCAGCATTGTCGTTTGGTGTCAGCGTGGCGATCAACGATGTCAGTGGAGCAGTCTCGGCGTCCCTGAGTGGTTCGGAATTGTTCTCCACCGATGGTGACTATCTTATCGCGGCTGAATCTAATTCCAAAACATCGGCGCTCGCGATCGCGGGTGCCGCCTCCGCGACGACCGGCAACGGATCCTTCGGTGGCGCGGGTGCGGCAACCCAAAACGCGGTCGCAAAACAGACTCTCGCCACGGTGGACGGCGACGTCGAAATACTAGACGGTTCTTTGACGGTCAACGCGATCGACACCAGCGACATTGTTGCCGATGCGGGCGGCGTCGGCATCGGAGTCACAGCAGGGCCGGGTGCCAGCATCGCGGGCGCGGTGGGGATTAGCATGGCGTTCAATGACATTGCTAACGTGGTCGACGCGAGATTGACTGGTGCCGACATCAAGGCTAGCGGACCAATCGTCGTCCAAGCCAAGACGGACGCGGCATCGATCAAAGCTCTGACCGTCGCCGCCTCTGCCGGTGTGGCGGGCAGTGCCGGCATCGCCGCATCGTTGGCTGGTGCGGGGGCTGGTTCAGGAAATCATGTGGCCAATCAAGTCAATGCTGCGATTATCAGCAGCTTTGTCGATTCGTCATTCAATGGCACCGACGAAGTGACCGACGGCATCACCGTCGCTGCCGAAGACAACACCTCGATTATCGCCGATTCGATCGGTGCTGCGCTCGCGGCCAGCCTGAGCGGAACGACCGCGGTCTCTGTCGCCGTGGGCATCTCGGTTTCCGAGAACGTGATCGCGAACCAGACTTCGGCAACCGTTGTCGAAAGCTTCCTTTTTAACTCGGACGCCGACGTTTCGATTCAAGCCAACCAGTTGGCCACGATCGAAGCCCGTTCCATCGCCGCTTCGCTGGGCGTAGCCGGCGGCAACGTCGGGGTTGGCGTCAGCGGCGCGGGTGCATCATCGACCAATACCATTAGCAATCAAACGTTCGCCATCGTCCACAGCAGCACGATCGACGCAGTTGGCAACGTCAACGTGCTAGCGACCGATGAGACAAATATCACCGCTTCGATCCTTGCGGCGTCGGTTGCCGTGGCTGGTGGAGCGACCGGGGTCGCGGCGAGTCTCGGTTTTGCGACCGCCGACAACCGGTTCGGCGATGCGACGACGTATTCCGATGACCCAATGGCCGATCGCGCCGACGGTTCCGCACGAGTGGTGGCTATCGTCAACCGCAGCCAGGTCGAAAGCGACGGTGATGTGAACGTGCGTTCGGACGCCACCGGCACCATCACGTCCACTGTCTTGGCGGCCAGCACTGCAGCGGCGGCGGGCAGCATTGGTGCCTCGGTTGCGGGTTCCGGTGCGACCTCGACCAACGTCATCGAAGTCGAACAAATCGCCGCGATCACCGATACCGTGGGACGAGGTATCGACGCGGGTGGAAGAGTCGTCGTCAGAGCCACCAATGAGTTGGCACCGGTCGCGTTGGTTGAGGCGGCGACGCTGGCTATAGCGGCGGGCAGCTACGCCGGTGGTGTCTCGGTCGCCGTCAGTGACGCTCGGTCGCGGCAAAAAAGCAAACTGCAACCCATCGTCCGCCGCTCAAGCGTGAATACGGGATCATTCTTGCGAATCGAAGCGTACAACCGCGGTGATGCGACCGCCCGTGCTCACGCCGGTGCCGTCGCGATCGCCGCTTCTCCGGCTGGTCTGGCGATTGCTGGAGGTGGTGCGACGGCGGAGAGTGAATTGACAACCATCGTTGACATGGATCTTTCGGATAGCTCGATCACTGGCGGTGGTCTTGTTTTTGAGACCTTCAGCAACGGAACCGCTGATGCCCAAACCGAAGCGATCGTGATTGCCGCGGGATTGATCGGCATCGGGGCAAGTGGATCGACAGCAACCAGCATCGCCAGTCCCGTCGTGACGGCAACGATCGCTGACAGCGATTTGAACGTAGCCGATGTCACGCTCTTAATCGGCGAGTACACCAATGCCATCGCCAATGCGGCGGGTTTGACGATCAGCACCGGCCTGGCGGTCGGCGTGTCCCAAGCGTCAACGCAGACGGACGGTCAAGTGTCGCTATTGATCGACAATCCAAACAACCAATTCGTTGCCGACTCGTTCTTTGCGTGGGCTATCTCAGGAGGCTCGGCCGCAGGAGGGACCGAAGCAAGCGAAGCGACTGCCCAGGGTTCCGCAGGAGGGTTTCTCATCGGCGTCGACGCGACCATCACGTCAATGACGTCGGGCCGTTTGGCGGATGCACACATCGCCAACGGGACTCGGATGGATGTTGCCGGTAATTTTAATCTGTTTGCAGGCTCTAACGCGCAGCAAGACGCTCGGTCGCTGAGCGTGGGAAGTGGTTTGGTTGCCGCTGGTGTGACCACATCCACTGTCAGCAACGAGTCAAAGTCGCGTCTCCGAATTGGATCCGATGTCGAATTGTCCGCCGGGCGAATGGCGTTGCGGGCAGAAGCGGAGGATATCGGACACGCCCACACCGTCGCCGGTGCCGTCGGTGGCGTCAGCGGTGCTGTTGCGATTCCCACCCGAAATATCGACACCGAGGCCACGATCACCATCGGCGACGGAAGCAACCTGAACGTCGAAGATCTGTTGGTGCGGTCGGTGACCGATTCCCACTTCGACGCGACGCTGTTGGCCGCCGCGGGTGGCTTACTTTCCGGTGGTGGTGGATCGCTTACCAACAATGTCGACGTCAACTCGCAAATCGAAATTGGCGACGTAACGATCATGGCTGAATCCGCGACGATTACGGCCACCAACCAAGTCGAAAAGTCAAACGATCAACTGCTGGGAACCGTGGACGCCACGACCGGTGGATTGATCGCGGGCGTGGGCTCGGTCAGTACCACGAACTTGACTCTGCGAGGTGGAGTCACAATCGCGGGTGATTTCAGCATCGACAACGTGGACAAAAACAATGTGAACATTGCCGCGCGGAACGAAATCAACGCGATCGAACAAACCACGCTACGCAGCGGAGGAATTGCCGCCGGCGGCAACAACACCTCGACAATTCGCACGTTAGTCGATGACGCGATCGTGACCTTCACCGAAGACGCCAGCTTGCAGACGACCGGCGGCGTGGATGTCTACGCCGGTGGTGGCGGTGAAATCGAAATTCAATCGAACTCAGAAACCTTTGGCGGTGCGACGGTCACCGCTGGCGTCGCCACGATTGACATTACGCCTCGCAATCGCATCACGCTGAGTACCGGTTCGGAAATCATTGCACAACGTGATGTGAACTTGTCCGCCGGAACGGACACGCGATTCAACCAAGACGAATACAACATTCGTTCGCGAGTCGATTCGTTCGCAGGCAGCTTGATCCCGATCGACCTGATGGACGCCACCGCAACATTGACGCAAGACAATCGGATCACCATTGATTCCGGCGCAGCGGTTCGCAGCGGCGGAGATTTGCGGATGCACGCCGAAGCATTCGGCGACAACAACGTCATCGCGCAGGTCAAAGCGGTGAACTGGACCACGGGCGTCGCCGGCGCGATTGATGGTTTGCTTGGTGCAGGTGGTGTCGAACAATTCGGCGGGACGGCGGACATCAACACGACGGGTGTCGTTACCGTCAACGGGACGGCCGAAACCGGCA
Source organism: Rhodopirellula sp. UBA1907 (assembly GCF_002337565.1). Taxonomy (NCBI): domain Bacteria; kingdom Pseudomonadati; phylum Planctomycetota; class Planctomycetia; order Pirellulales; family Pirellulaceae; genus Rhodopirellula; species Rhodopirellula sp. UBA1907. The sequence goes on from NZ_DDGH01000037.1 coordinate 35,465, forward strand.
TCGTTCGCACACGTATTTTGGAGATCACCGATGTGCTCCGTTCCGCTCCCGGTCTCGATGACGATGGCGATCCTTTGCCGGAAACCACCGACTTGTTCACGGTCGTGTTGGCCGACCGGTCCACGGGCGATGTCACGTTTGAAAAACGATTGCTCCCTGTCAATTCGGCGCTGGACCTCGCACTCGAACAAGCTGAAACGCAGTTGAACTTGTACAGCGACAACGGGACGCTGCGCAATTTCTACCAGGGAGAAGTCAACCGATTGCGGGACGAACTTGCCGAGCAGAACCTGGTCGAAACACTGACCGATTCCAGCGGCAATACGCGACTACAACGCATCGTTCGCAATGCCTTGACATTGGAAATTGATCCGGTGTTCGCCAAGGCCGGTCGAATTGATGTTCGATCAGGATCGTTTGGTCAGAACGGAACTTTGATCGCACCGGGTGACGCACGCGTCGAGATCATCAATCAAACGCCGACGAATCTGGTTTTGGAAGGCATCGAAGTCACGCAGGACTCCGGCGGCGTGTTCTTCAACGGCCAACAGGTCGGTGGTGGCGAAGGTGGGGATACCGAAAAAGAGATCATCGTCGACAATCGCTTTATCGTCGAGACCGGTTCGGTTCACACGTGGCCCAACATCACCGTAGCCGCGTCTGAGCCTGGTCGCGCTGGCGGCATCACCAACCTGGGCGGCGACATCCTGCTTCGCACACTTCCCACCGGTGCGGGCAGCATCATCATCAACGCGCCGGTTAACGGACGGACCCAGCAAATCATCGCCGGTAACAGCGGCACCGTCGTGATCAATTTGCCGGAACTGGGCAGCATCTACGAAAACAATGTCGAGCACGCTCAACTGACCGACTTTTTGAAGAACGATCCGGTTCACGGCAACGGTACTTTCAACGGCATTGTTCCAGTTGAGACCACCCGTAATAACTCCAGATACTCCGCGTACCTGAATCAAACGCCCGACACGCCAAGCTTGATTGGCTCGTCGATCTTCGTTTCGGCCCAATACATCAACGTCAATGGTTTGATTCAAAGCGGCAAACCGGAATACAAACTCACCATCACCGATGCCACCGCAGATGAAATCACAGCACTTCGCCAAGACAACGCGCTCTCTGGGTTGGTCACGTTGACGACCGTCGATTCCAGTGATCTGCTCGCTCGCTACGACGTCGACCGCGATCGGATCGTCGTCGAAGAACAAAGTGTCAGCGGCGGCTTTGTCGATTTAACCGGC
>NZ_DDGH01000037.1:36788-48969 GCF_002337565.1 Rhodopirellula sp. UBA1907
CTTTGTCGATTTAACCGGCCACATCACTAACACTCGCAACGGGGAAATCCGAGTGCTCAGCGATTACGCCAAGATTCACATCGACAACCAGACCGACATCGACATCGAAGTCAAACGGTTGGACGTTTCGCGCCGCGGCGAGGGGACTGTCATCATCAAGGACCTAAGCGGAGCAAGCCGCGAGAACCCCAATGCCTCGATCTACCAACGTGAAGGCGATGTCATTCTTGCCAACACGTCTGACGGCGTTGAAACTCACGCCAACGGATCTAGCTTTGATTACCAACCGCAAAACGGCCTGCGTTACGGCTGGACGATCGCCGAGGAACGACTCAATCGCACCACCACACGCACGGCGACGTCGTCTTGGCTGGGGCTCGACTTCATCGCACCCGATCCTGACGATGTGATTAGCCGATCAACTCAGCTCGTCGGTACCCCGACCATCACCGACGCCGGTCCATTCTTCTACGTCAGTAACAACAACGTCGGCCGCTACGACTACAGCGAGCGTGTGCTGAACGTCAGCCAGCGCAACTACACTTGCTGCGGTCGCACGGAAACGAACTGGATCGGAACGAAGACGTATTACAACACGTTTATCAGCGTGTCGGGAACGCGGACACTGCACACCCACACCGTCGAAGCCGACCGACCGATCGACATTCACTTCGAAGGTCAAACCGAAGGAGCGATTTTGATCGAGTCCGAGGGCGACGTGTACATCGCGGGTGCCCTGATCAATCCGAGTGGGGCGACCACGATTCGCTCTGACGGGTCCGTGTTTCAAGGTGGTCTTGAAGGTGTTGTCGGCGGCGTCGACATTCGCCTGGACACCTACGGTGCCATTGGTACCTCAGACAACCCTCTGCGTACCGATCTCAATGAATCCCCACCCTTTGATCTGCGTTCAGACCGCGTCGCCCAAGTCGACGGGGTCGATCAAGTCCCTACGTTGACCCGCATCTACGAAGGGATGCGAGTCCTGTTTGTAAGTGGCCCCACCGAACGGGGCGACGTTGGTGCGGTCTATCGTTTCGAAGGTGAAACCGATGAGCTGCCGTTGGACGCAGAGGATTACACCGATACGCAACGTTGGGCAAAGGTTGAGGTACTGCCGAGCTTGAACGTGTTGACTCGCGACGGTCATACCTTTGTTCATGAAATCAATGGCGACCTGTCGATTGACAGTATCTACGCGACTCGCCTTGGCCTATCGAACACCGACGGCGACATCACGCTGATTGCCGACGGAGATATCGTGTACGGCCAATCCACGGTGGGGAACTATTTCGGCACAAGCATTATCGGCAATTCAATCAGCCTGATTTCTGAGAATGGCAGTATCGGTCAGTTAAGCAACGCTGAGGGCGGCCAAGACCGACCCGTGTTCGCCGCTGCGGGTTTGAACGGTAATGGAGACCCGAGCCATGCCATCACGGCGTCGGCAGCCGAAGACATCTATCTGGCCCACAACACGAACATCATTGTCAATTCGATTGTCGCTGGCGGCGATGTAAGAATTGACATCGATGACTTCGGAACGCTGATGGACGGTAACCTGACTGACATTCGTGACGAACGTGCGATTGAAGAGGTAATCACCAAGATATGGGATGACTTGCAGTTGACCGAAGGTCGTGGATCAACTGCAAAACGTAACGAACGCATCGCCGCGCTCGAGTCATCGCAAACGCAGTCTTACAACGCGTATTGGGACTTCCGTGAAACTCAGGTTGAGCCGGCCGTTTACGATCCCGATCACCGTGTCACGCTCAGCCTGCTCGAACGCGATTTTTACGAAAATGATGCGGCCACGATCACCACAATTGAAAACAGCCGCACGACGCAGTACCACGCACTTCACGCAACTTGGGGGCCGCTCGGTGATTCGCGTGAAGACTACAGCCATAAACGGACGGAAGGTGAACTTGCCGAGATCGACTCGACCATGAAGGTTTGGACGGAAGAAGAACTACTTAACCTTCGCAGTGTGGAGTTTCTGAATGTCACGGACACCGAGTTTGTGATCGAAGAACCCAACATTGTTGGGCGGACGGTCACACTGAATGTTCACGACGGAATCGGTCGCTACGACAATGGGGCGACGGTGGATCTTCGCGAGGTCGATGGCCAACGACCTGTCATCACACTCGATCAACAAGCCCTGATCACTGCCGCCGAACCCGGTGACATTGTGTACTTGGATCGAGCACCTGACGAAGTCATCGCCTACATCATCGCCCGAGACATCAGTTACACGGGTCCAAGCGATAGCGAAACTCCCTGGGAAGATCTTGGATACTCCGTCGGTGATCGAGTCTTCCTTGAAACCAACACGCGCGACACGACCGATGCGGGACAGTTTTTCGAGATTGAACGACTTGACGGTGCCAACATGATCCTAGATCTGACGGGCTACGAATTCGACCAACTTCAGGATGATAACGATCGCCCCATTTTGGTCGCTCCCGTGTTCACCGGTAGCGATGTCAGCGACGCTCCATTCTTGCGTGTCCTGCGACGTGAAGATATCGACGTCAATGCGAGCGAGCGAGTCATCGCGACATCCGATCGTCACATCTATTTGGGGTCGGAGTTAGATTTCCCGATTGACCGTGTTCATGCCGGGATGGATGGGGGGCGTGTTCAAATTAAGGTCGCCGGTTCCCTCAGCGATGTGGCCACCGATGTGGCAATCCCAAACATCGTCGGAAGCCGAATCGTGTTGGAATCTGCCGACAACAATATTGGCACGCGATCGACTCCCTTACGAATCGACATGGACGGGATGGGCAGCCTGATCGCCCGCGCCGAAAATGAGATCGTGATTACTGAACAAAGCGAGGGCGAAGAGAACAACGACTTACGCGTTGACCAAGTCTTTTCGCAGACCTCCACTATTCAATTGCAAACCGACGGCGCGATCGTGGATGCGAACGACAATGCGGTTGAGAACTTGCGTGCCGACGCGATTGTCTTGCGGGCGGGCACCAACATCGGATCCGATGCCAACCCGATCGAGATCGACATGATCGGCGATGGCAGTTTGACCGCCACGGCGAGTGGCGACATTCACATCACCGAAGTCGCTGGCAACCTTGGCATTCGGCAAGTCTTGTCGTCGGTCGGCGACGTGTTTTTGACCGCCGATGTCTCGCTGTTGGATACCGTCGATGTCGCGGATCCGTATGATCCTTTCTCACTCGATTCGGCCACCGCAATCGCTTCGTTACCCGCCCCCGACATCATTGGTAGGAGCATTTTCTTAAACGCCAATCTCGGTTTCATCGGCAATGCCGGAAACGAGCTAGACATCGACAGCGACTACAACCCGGTCGCCGGCGAACTCGCAACGCTGACCACCAAAAGCGACCAAAACACTTTCATCAACGAGGTCGCTGGAGACCTATCTTTGGTATCGGTCATCACCGATCAACAAACCGCGTTCATCGCTGCGATAGGAGGCAGCATCTTTCCAGCAATGTCAGGTGTTGAGAGCATTCGATCGGGCAAGGTTTGGTTGTTTGCACGCGACGACATCGGCCAGTCGAACAATCCCATCATCGCGTCGGTCGACAATGTCGAAGGCGTCGCCACCACCGGGAGTGTCTATTTGATCGCAAGTGGCGATCTCACGATCGGTGGTGTGGTCAATCCACCGAGCTCGGCCGAAGGCGAAGGCACGGGCGGGCCTTCCGTCCCCACACGCGACCGAGGCTCCAGCGGCTTCGAAGCCGGCGACAGGCTTTCCCTACGATCGACGCGAACGCTAACGATTGCGGAGGGTTTACAAGCCGAATCCGCGTTGTCTTTACGCGGCGATCAGGCGCTGGCCATTCCTGCCGGCGTCTCCGTGCAAACGCGTGACCTACTGCAATTCCATTCAGGTACGCTGACGGTATTCGGAACTCTTTCCGCATCGGAAATTCGGGTTCTTGGAACCAATGGCGATGACACGATCGAGTTCCTACCCGAATCCTCGTCTGTTCCGTTTCGCGTCGATGCCGGTGCGGGGGACAACACCATCGTCGGTGTTACGCTGCTCGATGAAGTCGTTTCGGCACCTGTGTCGGGTGGATCGACGACTCGTCAAACCGTGACCACAAAGGAAAACGTTTCACAGACACCCTTGAACCGGTTTGTCGATCTCTTCGATACCACGCCGATCATCATCATGAGCGATGATCGGTTTGAATTTGTAGATGGCGTTCTGCTGTTGAAGCCGGATGGCTTTCTTCAACATCCGCAGGACAATGAGCTGGAACTCACGATCACTTTTCAAGACGCCACCGATTCAAATCTGTCCGCGACTCAAGTTGTCACGATCCTGACGGAGGTCAACGAAAATATCTGGACCAATATTGACTTCACCGAAGACGTCAATCGTAGCGGCGAAGCAAGCGCGTTGGACGCACTCGTCATCATCAATCAACTGAACCGTCAGGAGGATTCGTCCCTTCCGCTGTTCCGCCGGTTTGACAGTGACGATCCGTTCTACGATGTCACCGGAGACGGAAAGATCACCGCGTTGGACGCCTTGCGGGTGATCAACTATCTCAATCGGCAAACGCCGGCGTCAGGTGAACCAGAGGCTCCGCCGCAGGCGATTTTTGCTGGACCGGAGCCGGAATTCATGGCAGATTTTGCATCATCTGCCTTTTGGGAAGAGGATGAGCTTGATATCGAGATCGACCTGATTGCGGGCGATTTGACTCGCCCGGGATTGTTCTAACACGATGTCAATGCCGGCACGAAAGCCACGTTGGAAAACGCAGCGCCCACAAATCTCCGCGGCCGCTATACTGGGGGGGAACTCATCCGGAACCGTTCCTCGCCGCGAGTCTTTGCTGGACATGTCTCTCGCATCTGACGACCCCATCTCTCTTTGTTTGCGCGCCGTCGAAGCCGGTGATGAAGACGCGACCACGCGGTTGTGGGAAACTTGCTTTCCACGGCTGCTGAGTTACTCGCGTCAACGACTCCCCAGTCATTTGCGGCGGGTGTTGGATGAAGAAGACGTCGCCTTGAGCGCCTTCAAGAGCTTCTGCCGCGGCGCGCAGCGTGGTTCCCTTGGCGACATCAATGGTCGCGATTCTCTTTGGAAACTGTTGTTTTGCATCGCTTCCCGCAAAGCGAGATCTTACGTTCGCGAGCAGAATGCGGCAAAACGAGGTGGCGGAAAAGTCAGCGGCGAATCGGTGTTTGAACATCCGGACAGCAGAATGGTTGCGGGTCACGGGATCGAGAATATCGCCTCGTCCGATCAAGGTCCCGATGCGTTGGCAGTCTTTTCCGCCGATTGCCGGCGGCTTTTTGACGCGTTGGAAGACGACGTTCTGGAATTGATCGCCATGCTGCGAATCGAAGGTTACACATGCGAGGAAATCGCCGAGCGGACGGACATGTCCAAACGCACGGTCGAACGACGCCTCACCCTGATCCGTGAAATTTGGAAAGCGGAAGGGGCGATGGATGGAACCGAATGCTGATGAACTCGCCGTTCCGGATTTGGTTTCTCACTACGTCATCAAAGAACGTTTGGCGTGTGGGGCGTTCGGGGTTGTTCACTTGGCACTGGATCAACGAGACGGCTCGTCGGTTGCCGTCAAGTTTGCCTTGCTCGATCCGGACATTGTCGACAACGATCGATTCGAGGACGAAGCCAAACTCCTTTCGCAACTGAATCATCCAGGAATCGTCCGCTTCATCGACGCTGGCACAAGCGGTCGCTTTCATTATCTGGTTTCCGCTTTCGTGCCGGGCGAGACACTGGAAAGTTGGCTCCAGGTCAATCAACCAACGCCGGCTCAATCAGTCGACATCGCGATTGAATTAGCATCAGCACTGGCTCACACTCATGCGCATCGTGTGGTTCATCGTGATCTGAAGCCCCAAAACATCATTATGCGTGACAATTGCCATCCGGTGATTGTTGATTTCGACTTGGCGATTCATGATCTGATTGGTTCTACGGCCAAACGACGGCGAGGGGTCGTTGCGGGGACGCTGAGTTATATGTCGCCTGAGCAGGTGATGGGGCAAGGTCATCGCATCGACGGACGCACGGATATTTATTCCCTGGGAGTCATTCTTTATCAGATGTTGACCGGGCATTTACCGTTTCGCTCACGCGATGCGGAAGAGCTAAGACAGCAAATTCGACAAGATGACCCGCAGCCTCCACGTCAACTTGTGGGTGGAGTTCCCCCGATCCTGGAGCGTGTCTGTCTGAAGGCGATGGCAAAGGACTTCGCGGATCGGTATGCCACCGCCGATGACCTCGCATCCGACTTGGGCTATGCGAGTCGTCAACTTTCAGCGGGCGGGACTTTGGCAAACGAATCGATGCTTTCCCCGTTGGAAGTTCCCGCAGCAACGACGACGGATCAAATAGCGAATCGACGAAAGCCGACAAATCGATCGAGTATGCAGTGGCAGATCACGCTGGTAAATCTGGAATGCGATCTGTTCGTGTCACCGTCCGCGCAAACTTATCTCAATCTGGACCAGCAGAGCGAGATGCACGAACAATTCATGCAGTTTTGCGAAGAGATTGTCACGGCCCAGCATGGACGATTGGTCGGTCGCACGCATCTGGGGGGACTGTTTAGTTTTGGATTCCCGATCGCCGGTGACATTTGTTTGCGACGCGGGGTTCGAACTGCGATCGAATTTCAAGAGAAGTTCGCACCCTTTGCCGCGCGTTGGCAACGGACGACTGGCGTGAGCGTGTCGGCCACGGCGGTGGTGCATCGTGATCGAGCAGTCGTGGTCAATTCTGCGGATCATGCAAATCGCGACCAATTCGAGGTCAATGGACGTTTGCGGTATCTGGTTTCGGAAATGGCTCGCGTCGCACCACCAGGCCAAGTGGTATTGAGCGATGCCGGACGCCACGGCATCGAGAGCGTGTTCCAAACGAAGCCAATCAGATCGATCTCACTCAGCGAATCCGAGAAATTGACTCTGCATCGAGTATGCAGCCACAGCGACGTCGGCCCCATGGATTGGGCAATGCTGCGTGGTCAGATCACGCCGTTGGTCGGACGCAACGATGAAATGGACGGTTTGAGCCGGCGATGGCACCAAACGATTCGCGGCAAGCAAAACGCCGTGATGATTTCCGGTGAACCTGGAATTGGAAAATCGCGTTTGGTTCAGTGGTTGTGCCAATCGGTTTGCGATCAAGGGAACTACCTCGACCAAAAAGTTCGAGAACAGCGTGAATCGCGGGTGATGTTCATCCGGTCCGATGCCTACTATCAACAAAGTAGTCTGCACGGCGTCATCGAGTGTCTGCGACGAAGAATCGGAATCAACGACGGCATTCCCGGCATTAAACAACTCAGTCGTCTCGTTCGCTATTTAGACGACCTTGGCATCGAAGGTGACCAGGAAGTGGCGTTGATGGCATCGTTGCTTTCCATCTCGCTGGCCGGATGCTATCCCGCTTTAAATCTTTCTCCCTCAGCAAAAAAAGAAGCCACCTTTCAATTGCTGATCCATTGGTTGCAAGCGACCGCAGAGCAGCATCCGGTTCTGATGGTCGTGGAGGATCTGCACTGGTGCGATCCATCGACCTTGGAACTGCTAGGTCGCATCATCTCCGCCGAGTCGCTCGATTCGGTATTGTTGGTAATGACACACCGCCCGGAATTCGCCGACGATTGGAACCATCGGCCGGGTCTTGATCGAACAACTCTGAAACGTCTAAGTGATGCTGAAGCTGAAGAAATGTTTGCTGCCTGCATGGGTGAAAACCGATTCGATCGAAGCGAAGCGGCAATGTGGCTCGAGCGTACCGATGGCATCCCTTTATTCGTGGAGCAAATTGCGACCATGCTGGAATCAGGGCCCGTTCCGCTCGATGACGCGATACCTCATCGATTGCAAGACTTGCTGCTTTCTCGAATGCAACTAGGCGGTGGAATTCCCGAAGCGATTCAAAGGGCGGCTGCAGTTGGCCGCGATTTTGGTTGGGACATTGTCAAGGCGATCTGTGATTCTTCCGATGACGAACTGCTGGGTGAACTCAATACTTTGGTCGATTCCTCGTTGTTGTTTCGCCGGTCGGTTCCAGACGGTTGGCACTTCACGTTCAAGCACGCATTGATTCAGGACGCTGCCTACGAAACGATGATCGCGTCGCAAAGAAAGCTGACGCATGGACGGATTGCAAAGTACTTTTTGTCGCGAAAATCCGTCTGTCCGGCGGAAGTCGTCGCGCACCACCTCCATCGTGCCGAAGAGTGGGACCAAGCGGTGGAAAGTTGGTACGACGCGGCGCAAACCGCGACGCAAGCGGCAGCCCACCAGGAGGCGGAAAGCCATCTCGGGTTTGCGCTGGAGGCACTCGGCCAAACAAGCGAATCCAGCGACCGTGATCGCAAAGAGGTCGAGCTGCGATGTTTATTGGGTGTTCATTTGCAAGCGATTCACGGGTACGCGGCAGCGGAAGTCTTTGAAAACTATGATCGAGCGTTGCAGGTTTGCGAGAGAATCAATGACCCGTTGGTTACCTTTCCAATTGCTTACGGTTTGTTCCGCTACCACGTTTTGCAATCACAACTTCGTCAAGCCAGCGAGTTGGCGGAGCTTTTGCTAGCGACGGCCGAGGGGACTCAGGACACCTCGATGAGATTGATGGCTCATCGTGCGGCAGGCACAACCGCGACGTACCGTGGTCAACTTTCGTCTGCTCGAATCCATCTTGAAGCCATCCTCGCCGTCGCTCCCAGCGACGAACTTCGGCAAGAGATTTCGAAGACTGATGTGGTCGATGTTTGGGTGACCGCTCGCAGCTACCTTGCCTTGACCCTGTGGTTGCAGGGTGAGACGGAACAGGCGCTTTATCAAAGCGAGCAAGCAATCTCGGAGGGCGAACAACTGCCGCATCCCATTTCGCTCATACTGCCGGTCGGATTTTCCCAATGGTTGCATCAAATGAGAGCGGATGTCGACCGAACCGAAGCGACTTGCGACCGGTCGGATCAACTCGGCAAAGACTTTGGTTTCCCATTCTGGAATGCATGGACGCTGACGCTTCGTGGCTGGATTCAATCCGCTCGGGGCGATCATGCGGGAGCACGCGAAACGATTCAAGACGGCGTGACTCAGTGGAGAGCGTCGGGGACGACCGCGGGGTGTCATTATTTCTATGCGTTGTTGGCCGAAAGTTGCCTGAAGGACGGCGACTTTGAGGCGGCGACGTTGGCTTTGGATCAGGCACAATCGTTTGCCGACGAGACGGGCGAGCGGTTCTATGAAGCCGAAATACTACGTCTTCGCGGCGAGATCGTTTTGGCGATTGATCCTAAGCAATCCCAAGTCGCTGCGGACTGGTTCCGCCGAGCAATCGCGTTCGCTGAGAAACAAGGCACCGTCGCCTTGAAACAGAGGGCTGTCGATTCGTTGTCAAGTCTTCCGCATGTCGCGTCTCATCCATCGGAACCACCGCGCGGGTTGACGAGCGAAGATGCATTCGGATGACCACCACTGAATGAATTGAGTCGAACGTTTGCCCAGAAACGCTCGGAATATTCTTCTTGCTGCAGCGGTTCTATCGCAGGCTCGTCCAAACGCATTGCATCAACAGACTGCGAAGGAGTTTGCTGTCGCGTTTGTTGATCCTTTCGTGCCGATCTATCTGCCCGGATTGATACCTGTTCTAGTGCTTTGCTGGGCAGCCCAAGTTCCGTTCGATTATCACGCAACTGCCCCCCATTTTCGATCGCTGTATTGACTACCTTGCCATCAGAACCATTTTCTTATCGTGCACGACGCATGTCGATGAGCATCAACGTTTCCGTTGACAACGATGTGCTGGAGTGGCGATATGGTTACGGTGGCGATGAATGGAGACAATCCATTCCGCTGCACATGATGCTGCCGAAGCCGATGATGTCGATCGAAAGAGGAAGGTGCTGGCGAAAGCTTGGGCTTACTATCTTCGTCCCACTTGCTGTCGCTGCCCCGGTGCAATGGCTCGAATTCAGCTCTGCCGCCACCATCGGCGCGGGGTTGGGAGCGTTGCTCACCCTTGCATATCACTATTCCCCGTGGTTCCTAGGACCGGTTGAATGGGCAACCTATGACACAACGCTGAATGGAAAGACAATTTTCCTGTTTCGCGGACGTGATGCTCCGGCCTTTGAACGATTTATCGAAAAGCTTGAAGACGCAATCGAACGTGCACGCATCGACAAATCGAACGTTAGCGAAACATCCAAAACGCCCGAGTCTGCGAATTGGAATGATTGAAAAATGGAGCTATTCCGAAATGAATGGGTCTCCCTCGCGGCTTGCCAGGCAGACGAATGTATCCTGCGACTGAATCAATACGTCGCACCAGGAGATCATGGTGCTCGCAAGCTAATTGGGCATGTGTCCGCATTTTTCATCTTTGGCATTTTCATCCTGATTGCTGCGGGACTTCATTGGCTGGGATACTCGATCTACAAAGATGGGCTTCACCCGTTTCACCAAATTGACTCGGACCCTGCACCCTCCACGATCCAAGAACACACCGCTACCAAGTCAACTGCCCCAGGAACCACCTCGGTCTCCCCTGAGAATGACGATTAGACAGGAATGCGTACGAAGCGGCGATGCAGAACAGGTTCGCTGTGAAATCCCGATGGCGTCCACAGCCAGATAAACTCTACCGATCAACTTCCAAGAATGTTCGCAGCCCCACCGATCATGAACCTCGCCGTCCTTCGGTCGCCTAACATCGACCGGGCATCCAAATTCTATTCAGAGATGGGACTGCTCTTCACGAGGCATCGTCATGGATCGGGTCCAGAGCATTACGTGTCGTGCGTGAACGGATTCATCTTCGAGATCTACCCGCTGGGCAAGCATCCACCAACCATCGGGACTCGCATAGGATTCTCGGTTGATGACGTTGATTCGATCGTGCCCATGCTTGTCGCCATCGGCGCAGAATTGATTTCCCAACCTGCCGACAGTGAATGGGGCAGACGGGCGGTTATCAAGGATTTGGATGGGCACATTGTCGAGCTACTCACGCCGCCCAACCGTGATCGAATCGTCGCGTCGGATAGAACATCAACGGGTGTGATCACTGAAACACACTCGGATGGAATGAATGTTGGCGACGCCAATCGTGAATGAGAAAGAAGACGAATCAGTCGTTGATCTCGCGGGAGATCACTTGGTCCTCCCGGGAAACTTCTACGCGACTGCCGTGAGATCGCAGTCGCTTTGCACAGGAGCTATCATCAATGCCCAGTGGCTGGGCGTTGCTGCAGCGTCAGCAGATTGAAAACCTCTCTGGTTGCAACGTCCATGATTGGCGATGCATCGAGATGGCATTCGAATCACCGGACGAGGAAAATCCGGTGTGGCGGCACGAATCGGTCGATGCGATGCAGTGTGCCGTCGTCGACTTGCTCATCGACAAAGTTTGGCAAAGGTTTCACACACTTCCTGGCGATAATCCTCACTCCAGCGGCATCGTTGTTCGTGACGCACCCGGGACGCAGGAGCTCGTTGAAGCAAACACGTCAATCTATCGCAATCAACTGTCCTCGCGTTTACCCCGTGGGCTGATCCAATCGATCGAGACAACAGCCGACTCATACGGCACGATCGGCTGCGTTACAATGCAAATCGGTCAGGACATAGTCTCGCTTTCTGCTGGCGAAGTGTACGAGTCTGCGGACGGCGGCTATCGAATTGCGGATTTCGATGAATCCGTCCTTGTCCGGCTCAATGATCGACACCCAAGAGGCTAACCATCAATTGGATTTTTGCCGAGCATCGGGGGCGTGCGAGCAAGCGAACATTTGATAAGTCTAGAATCTCAGCATGATGCCAGCGAATAAACAGCAGCACGTCAAAGTCATCGCCGAGTGCACCGAGGAACTAAAAGCATGCCCGGACGACCTCTACGCCTTGAGCTTGCGGGGATCGTCTTGGAACGAATTGAAGCAATACGACAATGCGATTGCCGACTTCGACAAGGTTCTATGCTGGGCACCCGACCGGGTCGATGCCCTCAACAACCGAGGGCGAGCCTACAGCGGCCAGGGGCACCACAACCTCGCGATCGCGGACTTTACGAAAGCAATTGGTCTCGCTTCCAAACAAAATGATCTACAGCATATCTATTTCAATCGTGGTCGTTCCCAACGGGTGCAGTCGGGCTGGTAGC
>NZ_DDGH01000064.1:0-1060 GCF_002337565.1 Rhodopirellula sp. UBA1907
GCCCCATCCGGGGCGAAACCCAGCTGTCAGCCACTATCTATTTTTCGACCCTCCCAAAGAGAGGGTGATGATAAACGCTCGGCAACACTGCATTTAAAAACTGCCCCACCTCGACGCGGGGCGAGAACCGTGACTTTCGAAAGCGAGCTTCCTTCTGAATCAGTTTTTGATCTTCGCTTTCTTCTTCAACTGGTTCAGCTTCTTCGTGCCGCCTTCGTTGACTTCGAAGATGAACTTGGCGAGGTCCAAGAACTCTTGTCGATCCTTCAGCATGTTGACGAGTCCAGGCGGCATGGTCGAGCTTTGTGACTCGAGTACGTCTTCCACATCATCGATTGGAATGGTGCGGGGTTTGCCCTGATCGGCTGCGATGCTGAGCGTGATCTTGTTGTCCGTTTCTTCGACCAAGAAGCCCGACAGGATGGCACCGTCGACCGTGATCACGTTCACGGTTTGGTAGCCTTCCAGTATCTTCTCGGACGGTTTTAGGATGGACTCGAGCAAGTGCTCGTGCGTGATGTCCTCACGAGATTTGGTGAGTTGAGGGCCAAGCTGGTAGCCTTCGCTGACATCGTGGCACGTCGCACAAGCGGTCTTGGAACCATAGAAGTAGCCGGCGCCTCGAATGGCGTCGCCTTTTTCAGTTGCGTCACGAACCAGATCGCTGAGTGATTCCGCGAGGAGTTCGTTTTCGAGCTGGTTGGTGGCGGGTTCGTCTTCCACCATCTCGGGACGACTGCCTTCGGGGAACGGATGCATCTCGATCAGTTCTTCGGGGCTGTAGAAGCGTTGGCGATCTTCGGTCGCGGCACGGATGCGTTTGACTTCGTCCGGTTTGATTTCGCTGGCGTCATTGCCCCAGCTGTTTCGGACGTACGTCAATGCGGCGGCGATTTCTGCATCGGAGAACATGTTCCCGATCGCGGTCATCGGGGGCACGCCTTGGGTCGGTTCAAAGACCTTGCCGCGAACGCGAATTTTTCCCCAGATGCCGTGCAGCGTGAGTTTGATCAGACGCTCGGAATCGCCGTTGACCCATTCACTACCAGCCAGTGGCGGG
>NZ_DDGH01000064.1:1149-16790 GCF_002337565.1 Rhodopirellula sp. UBA1907
CCAGCCAGTGGCGGGTAGATCCGAACGATGCCTTCGCCGTTGTCACGGTGGCAGGCGTAACAAGATCCTTCTTCAAAGAAGACTTGCTGACCCAGGTTGTAGGTCTGAGCAAACGTCTTGTTCTTGAACTTGTCGGACTTGGTTCGGTAATCCTTCGGTTTGGCGGCACCTTCCAATTTGCTGGCGAGCAATTGCTTGTATTCCACCAACAAGTTTTCTGGATCGAATTGCTTGTCTTCGATCAACTGTTCGACGTCTTCTTTGAGCAGCGGCATGGCACTGTTAAGAGCGTTGCGTATCCAGCGATCCGTTTTCTGGGAGGCGACCGTCAGCAACACTTCCGCTCCGCGTTTGCCACCCAACCATGAACCGGCCGAGAGAGCTTCCAAGCGAACGCGTGGGTGTTCGTCGGTCGCGGCGGTCAGCAAGTACGTCTCAGGTTGATCGAGCAAGTGCAGACAGTGCCGGACGACTCGAACCGCTGCGGAGCGGACGCGGTGGTCTTCAGCTTTCAGGCACTGATTGATTAGCTCGGTGGATGGTTCTTGGTGACCCCAGGTTGCCCAAAGAGCTTCGAGGACCAGGCGTTCGTTGTCAGCGTTGTCGCTGGCGAATTTCTTCGCCGCAGCGAGCACGGCTTGTTTGTCACGACCGCGAAGTTCGAGATGCGAACGTTTGCGAGCGTTGAGTTCAGGCAACTTCATGTTCTCGAACAGTTGCTCGATGTCAGCACCGGCAACGGTTGGCGGTTCGACCAGGTCGCGGTCCGAATGAGTGATGCGATAGATGCGGCCGTACTCTGAGTTCCGCATCGGGTCACGAGCGCTGTGTTGCATGTGACCGATCAGCGTGTTGTGCCAATCGATGAAGTACAGGCTTCCGTCGGGAGCGACTTCCAGGTCACAAGGACGGAAGTTGCCATCGGAAGACTGGATCAAGTCTTGGCGGAATTTGCCTTTGATCTCAACGCCGTCTTCCACCGTCTTGTACTGCTTGATTCCCAGGAAGCCAATTGTGTTGGCGTACATGTAGTCGCCTTGAACTTCATCGGGGAAGTGACGGCTGTAGAGAAACTCCGAGCCCGATGTTGGACGAGCATGGTGTTCGTAATTGAACTTCGAAACCTTTGGAATCTCTTTTGAGTGCGGGACCTTCATCGAGTAACCGAGCATCCAGTACTGCGAACCGCCGGAGGCATCGTTGACGAACGTTTGACCATATTCGTCGTGAGCGACGCCCCACGGGTTGGAAACATCGGACTGCATCACGCGTTCGACTTTCCAAGAGCTTGGATCGAAACGCCAGACGCCTCCGTCGGTCATGCGTTCGGGACCCCAGGGGGTTTCGACCTGCGAGTGCAGGAAACGACCTTCGCACATGTAAATGCCGGCACCGTGGTCGACATCAAATGCTGAGATGGCATGGTGAGTGTCGTGCGGATCGAAACCGTCGAGCAAGTATTCCATCTTGTCGGCGTGGTCGTCTCCATCGGTGTCCTTCAGCAGAACCAAGAAAGGTTCTTGTGAAAGGTAAACGCCTTCGGGAGCCAGTTCGAAACCGATAGGCATGTGCAAGCCATCGGCAAAGACCGTTTCCTTGTCGGCTCGTCCGTCGCCATCGGTGTCCTCGTAAATGAGGATCATGTCGTTGGGTTTGGAGTTGCCTGGTTTGTAGTGCGGGTAGCTGGGCAGGGTCGAAACCCACAAGCGGCCTTGATTGTCAAAACGCATCTGGGCAGGGTTGCCCAGGTTCGGGAAATCCTGCTCGGAAGCAAACATCGAGACTTCGTAGCCTTCGGGCAACGTGAAAGTCTTGAGAGCTTCTTCTTCGCCTTTGAGGTAGTCCGGGTTGCCGTTCTTCTCGCTCATGCGGAAGTTCGTTTCAACTGACGACAGAGGCCGGGTGATCGAGTCATCGACTTCCAGCGTCGACGATTTGCCTTGAGCGATGGCCCAAATGTTTTGGTCACGCAAGACCGTCATTTGGCGGATCTTTTCGATTTCTTCGGGGTAGTTGAAGTTGCCGTAGGGAGCCCAGCGACGACCGTAAGCGTGCACGCCGTTGAGCATGCGGAAGTCATTGCGCCAGAACCACGCTTTGTCTTGGACGGCTTGGTGCAACAGCGAATCGGCGGGGGCGACACCGGAGTCGGCACCGAACAATTGCTGCATGATGACGGGAGCGAGTTTGCGATAACCTGCTTCGGACAGGTGCACGCCGTTGATCGTCAGCGGTTCGTCGGAGGTTTGGAACCACTGCGAGGTGGGTGTGTAGAGATCGATGAAGCCGACGTGTTTTTCATCGGCGACCGCACCGACGGCATCCGAGTACGCCTTGAGGATGGCGTTTCGCTCGTCCGCGTTGGGGAGATTGAACTCGGGGTGTTGCTCCATCGCGATCGGAGTGGCCAGCACCAAACGAGGTGGTTTGGATGCGTCACGTTCGTAGGATCGTGAAAGGGTGTGATCGACGAAGGCACGCAGTTCGTTTTTGAAATTTTCGACCCCGTCCATGCCGTCGAAGGATTCGTTGAACCCAAAGAAGGCAACGATCGTGTGTGCTTGGACAATGGTCAGCCATTCGTCTGGTTTGGGATAATGGCCTTCGCCGTAGTGGGCTTGGATTTCAGGTCGGAACTTCTCAGCACCGGGAAATGCCCACGGGTCTTTCTTGCCGGCTTCGGGGCGGTAGGCGGGCGTGTGGCCCGGGAAGCCCATGTTCCGGAAGGTCAGTTGTTTGTCGGGGAATTGTTTGTAGAGAGCTGTTTCAAACGCATTGAACAACTCCATTCGCGAGGCCAAGCCGTTGCCGAGGAAGGCAATCGTTTCGCCTTGGGATGGTTTCAGTGGCAGCGAGGTGGCGGGCACATCTCCATCGACTTCGACGGGTTGCAGGTATTCCGGACGGACTCGTTTGGTTTGTTGAGTTTCATTGTCCGTGACGGTCGTGATGACTTCGGGGCCGACGGACTCGTCAGCGGACTTGTCATCCGCGTGCGACCGCGACAGTCCTCCGGCGAGGAGGAGAGTTGCACAAGCGAGGCCAACGCGAGTCAGTTTTGACGTCGAAAGTCGCAATTGATTTGCTGGTGGTCGCAAATTGTTTTTGGCTAACAGTTTCATTTTGAGGCAGGTTCTTAGCAGCGAGTTTTGCTCGCCGAAGAAGGTGAGAGGTGGGGAGGTGGGTGAACGTCGTATTCTAGTTCATCGCCCTAGCTTTTGGATCATCGAAGGCGGCGGTAGTCCGATGATTTGTCGCATTTGCCGTGTCCATCGAGCGTGGATGTCTATGGAGTGAGCCGGCGTGCTCGATCGATTGCAATCGATCCTGGTTGCTCAGAAGGCAAGAAGCCATCCGACCAAACGGATGTGGGAAACCACCGTTCGGTGGCGGCAGGTCTCGATCGCTGCACGCTCGGCCTGTGTTCTATCCCGCGAACACATTGGCTGGACAACTGGAAGCCTCCGCAACTGAAGAGATACATCGCCAAATTGCAACACCGTGCAGATGGAGCCAAGCAGTCGGCTCGATGGGTGTTGCTGGAACTCGAAAGAAGGTTCCAGCGGCGGCGGAATTTCTGCATCATCCGAATGGCAAATTTGATTTTGGCATTCGGAGAACATGTGTTCGTTGGAGAAGTTGGCCAACTGCTTGGTCAAACATCGAGCATCCGGCCGGTGACTGTTGAAGTCACCGGCCAAAGTGCAACAATACGATCCTCGTGATCAGGCTTGGTTCAGTTTGGGGGAACCTGATTCGACAACGAAGGAAGTGCGAGCGAATGTTTTGCCGCCTGGTTTCAACACATCGTCGACAACCATGTAGTCGGACTTCCAGCTATCCGGCGTGACGTCGCAGCGGATGTAGCCGCGTTCGGCGTTGTGCCATTTGACACAAGCGTTTTCTGCCAGCACCGCGTCGAGGTTCTTGGGTTTGTCCGGACCGTTGCCTCCGCTGGATAGCGAAGTCGCAACAAACTCAGTGGCAACGAGACCTTGTTCCGTTTGCCGGTCGTCAACGCGAAGTTCGTTGGCCCAGTTGGAGTGAATGTCGCCGGTCAAGACAACAGGATTGCTGACTTGTCGGTCGCGAATGTAGTTCAGTAGTTCCATCCGTTCGTGAGCGTAGCCGGGCCATTGATCCATCGAGAATTGAGGATCATCAGGATCGCCGGAACGGTTGACCATTCCCATCATGACTTGTTGTGCCAGTACGTTCCAAGTGGCGGTTGATCGGATCAGGTTGCGAGACAACCATCCGCGTTGCTTCGTTCCCAACATCGATTGAGTTGGATCCAAGGCGGCGTCGTTCAGTGGGCTCTTGCGATCGTCATTGGGTTGGTCAGTTCGGTACTGACGGGTATCCAGAATCGAGAACTCGGCCAGTCGTCCAAATTGGCCGGAGCGATACAAACGCATGTCGCTGCCACGAGGAATCTGACGCAAGCGAAGCGGCATCATTTCGTAATAGGCTTGGTAGGCGTTGGCTCGACGCGAAAGGAACGAGAGTGAGTCGACGCCTGACTCTTCTGAAATGTCGCAAGCACAGTTGTTGTCAAACTCATGATCATCCCACGTCAGCCACCAAGGACATTGAGCGTGCATGTTTTGCAGCAATGGATCCGATCGATACTGAGCGTGGCGGACGCGGTAGTCACCCAGTGACATGATTTCAGAACCATGGTGAGTTCGGACTTTTCCATTGCGACCGGCTTCGTATTCGTAGATGTAGTCGCCTAGGTGAAAGACCATGTCGACGTTGTCGGCCGCCATTTGCTCGTAGGCGGTGTAGAGACCTTGTTCGTAGTTCTGGCATGAGGTGACGGCAAAGCGAACTTTGTCGGGCAGCTGGTGCGGCAGTGGCATGGTGCGGGTGCGACCGATCGTGCTTTCAGCGTCGCCGCATCTGAATCGGTACCAGTACCATCGGTCGGACTCGAGTTGGTTCAGTTCGACGTGGACGGAGTGACCCAGTTGAGGTGTGGCCAGTTGAGTACCGGATGCAACGACGTTTCGCATCGAGTCATCCGTTGCGACTTCCCAGGTCACCTCGACGTTTTGGGCCGGCATGCCGCCATCGGGAAGCAACGGCGACGGTGCCAGGCGAGTCCACAACACCATCCCGCGATGATCGGGGTCTCCGGACGCGACGCCTAGGCTGAACGGGTTGCTTGAGAACGAGATCTTGGCGTCGGCCCAGGCGTGTTGGGTCGATAGCACATAGGCGGGCAGTGCGCCGGTGAACGCGAGGAACCGCCGACGATTCCAGGCGGCGGAAGAGACTCGATCAGCGTGGGTTGGTCGTGACATGGGTGGCTCGGTGTGTGTCAGGCGGGATCGGCAAAACGAAAATCAAATGGCATCGCGTCAGCCGGTGAAGACAGGAAGGCGATTTCGATCGCCCCCGCAGGCTCTGGCGGCCATTTTGCGGGAAGTGTATCGACCGCTCATTTTGAACCAATGTGATCCGCGGTTGCATGCTTCGATTTCGGGAAAACTTCACAAATTCGGTCGATGGCTTTTATGAACAAACCATGAAGTTTGTCGTTTGGTGCAAAACAGCGAGATGCGTTTGAACACAAATTCGATACTCTGTCGCGAAATCGGCAGTGGGCGATCAGGCGTCCCACAGCCGTGTTCTATCCAAGCCAGTTTCAATGGATCGGCTGGGCTGATCTGCCTCCATACGATCCCTTTCCGATAGGAGTGGTCTGCATCGTGACCGATCGCAATCGTCGACAATTTCTCAGCGACAACTTTTCCGCCTTGGGTTCTTTCGGTGTGACCGCGGCTTTGGCCGGATTGGGGCAACGTGTGGTACGAGGCGAGCAGCCCGACGCCGTATCAACTTTGCGACCCACATCAGATGACACGACGGGGTTGCCGCTGTTGCGATTGCCGGAAGGGTTCCGCTATCGCACGTTTGGTTGGACGGGTGACATCATGGCCGATGGAATACCGACCCCGGCCGCTCATGATGGGATGGGAGTGATCTCTGGAGAGGGCGATGTGTTGACGCTTTGTCGCAACCACGAAATAGGCGACGACGGTCGAGCGATCGCGATCAAATTGGGGCATGCCTATGACAGTCGAGCTCAAGGCGGTTGCACCGAGTTGCGGTTTGACAGTGCCAAAGGGGAATGGCTCGACAGCCGTGTGGTGTTCTCCGGATCCAGTCGCAACTGTGCCGGTGGCGTGACGCCGTGGGGAACTTGGCTGACCGCTGAAGAGACCGTGTTGGGACCTCTCGATGCCGACCACTACAAGGCCGACAAGGTTCGCACGTTCGAGAAGACTCACGGTTGGGTCTTCGAAGTCGGCCACACCGATGACGATGGCAATCCGGTGCCATTGAAAGACATGGGCCGCTTTGTTCACGAAGCCGTTGCGATCGATCGAAACAGCGGCATCGTGTATCTCACG
Organism: Rhodopirellula sp. UBA1907; assembly: GCF_002337565.1. NCBI lineage: Bacteria > Pseudomonadati > Planctomycetota > Planctomycetia > Pirellulales > Pirellulaceae > Rhodopirellula > Rhodopirellula sp. UBA1907. The sequence goes on from NZ_DDGH01000064.1 coordinate 7,572, forward strand.
GAAGATCGTTCGACGTCGGGCTTCTATCGTTTCTTGCCCAACACGCCTGGCAAGTTGGCCGATGGAGGACGCTTGGAAATGGCGGAAGTCGTCGGTCAGTCTGACTTGCGTGGCGGTTTCCAAAACGGTACCCAGTTCGATGTGCGTTGGCACTTGATCGATGACCCAACGCTGGCTCACAGTCCTGAGTCGCTGAAGAACGTTTCGAAAGAAGGCGAAATCGGTGATGAGTTGGGTGTCTTTCGGCAGGGGCAGGCGAAAGGTGGCTCGGCGTTCTCACGCCTCGAAGGGTGCTGGTTCGGCAACGGCGTCGTGTACTTCGACGCGACCAGTGGTGGTGCGGCGAAGGCGGGCCAAATTTGGCAGTTCGATCCAAAGCAGCAAACGTTGACGTTGTTGTTTGAATCGCCCAGCAAGCCAACCTTGAACATGCCCGACAACCTATGTGTCAGTCCTCAAGGTGGTTTGGTGCTGTGCGAAGACAATGACTACGGAGCCAACGAGTATCCGCAACGAGCGTTCACGCTTTCGCAAGATGGACGATTGAAGTTGTTGGCGGAAAACAACGTTCAGCTCCATGGAGAAAAGAACGGCTTCCAGGGTGACTTCCGAACCAAAGAGTGGGCCGGAGCGACGTTCAGTCCCGATGGGAAATGGTTGTTCGTCAATTTGCAAAGCCCCGGTATTACCTGTGCCATCACGGGACCCTGGAAAGACGCCTTCGCCTGAGTTCCCGGGCGCGGCGAGCTGGGGATCGGTCCAAAGGTCGAATGGTTGATACCGGCTGGTCTCGTTAGCCGGCAAATCAGTTGTGTCGTTTTCTTCCTCCTTTGAGGACGGCAATGTTTGTCGAAACTCCATTTCGGCGGCGGAGGTGGATTTTCGCGCTTTTTGGCCTTCGGGGGACCCCAAGACGGTGTATTCTGCGATCTCTTCATGGTTTTTCACCTTGAACATCGTAAGCATCAGAACAACGAAGTTTCCCAGGTTTGCGACACCATTTTGCGTGTTGCCGAGGTTCTTTCGGGGGGGTGGGTGGCGTTTGCGGTCGTCTGTGGTGAATGCATCGACACATTGCAAACAGGCACGAGGCAATGAGACGAACGACACAGCCGATTGGCAGCAAAAGTGGCGAGATCGCAGACGACTTAGCGAAGCCATCGCGATCTGGATTCACGTTGGTTGAGTTGCTGGTCGTTATTGCGATCATTGGAATGCTGGTGGGGCTGTTGTTGCCCGCGGTCCAGGCGGCTCGCGAAGCGGCACGACGGGCCGATTGCAGCAACCGATCACGTCAGCTCGCCTTGGCGATTCACAATTACCACTCGGCATTTCGCAAGTTGCCAAGAGCGTGGTGGTTGGAGACTCCACCGAAGGCGTTCAACGGTGGCAACTGGATGATGTCGATCTTGCCACAGCTGGAACAACAAGGGCTGTACGACCAAATCGATCAAAGCATCTTGCCGGTCGATCAACTCAGCTCCGACAACGTGGCCGCTTTGCAAACGCCGATGTCGATGTTTATCTGTCCTTCCTCGCCCGGTGGAATTGAGTCACGGCGTTACTTGTTCGATTCCAATCCGGCCGGATTGCCATTCACGGCGACGAATTTAGCCCCGGCGGATTTTTCCCCGACCACGGGTGTGCGTGGAACGTATGCGAACTTCGCCTATGGCGCGACACTGAGTGGCGGCCGCGAAGGTGCTCTTCAGGTTGTCAGTGCAATTTTCGGTGGCGACCAAGACGGCCGTTTTGCCGACATCTTGGATGGATTGTCTCACACAACTTTGTTTGGTGAACGCACGGGCGGCAACGTGGTTTACAGCGCTGGTCGCGAAGACCCGGTTGCCACCGCCGCATTGATCGGCGTCGAAGGCGGCGGTTGGGGAGATCTGCTCAACGGCGAACACTGGCTACAAGGTTCTTTGCGAAGTGGATTGAGTTGGCCTCCGGTTGGTGGACCCTGTGCGATCAACTGCACCAATGCTCGAGGGTTCGGGTTCCACAGCTTTCACTCAGGCGGTTGTCACTTTGCATTCGCTGATGGCTCGATTCGCTTTATCAACACCAGCATTGAACCGCTTGTGTTTTCGTCCAACATCACGCGACGTGGCCGGGAAGTGATTGCTGAAGATGGGATTTAGGATGTTGAAACGGCGAAGGGTTGCAGCTGTGGGAATTTGTCAGCAGTTGAGTTTGGTGTTGTTGATCGGGCTGATGGTTGGTTGCACCAGCAAGAAGCCTGACGATGGAATGGTTCCGGTGAGCGGCGTTTTAGAAGTGGACGGCCAGCCTGCGGTCGGCGTCGTCATTGAGCTGCATCCTCAATCCAATGCACCGTCGCTGGCAAAGGGGATCACATCGGAAGGTGGGCAATTTGAAATCAGCACGCTGACGCAAGGTGATGGAGTGAAACCGGGGACGTACGATGTCACCTTCGTATGGAGCGAGTTCAACATTGTGACGCGTTCTCAGGAAGGCGATCGATTGAACGGTCGCTACTCAAAACCTGACCAGTCATCCATTCAGTGGACGGTGCCGGACGGAGACTCTTGGGACGCCGGGACGATTCAGTTGTCCAGCAAAAAGTGATCGCATTCAAAATCGACGTCGTTGGCGTCGAATTCACTGAGCGGCTGCGATCACCATCAAGAACAGCAATGCCAAGGCAACCGCACCGCAGATCGTGAGCACGATTTTCGCAGTGGAGTAGGGGGCGGTTCCTGTCAGGTCCTGCGAGTTTTGCCCGCTGATGACGACTCGGTAGAGCTGATCGTGATAGCGATACGCCATGACATAGGCGGGCAGTGACAAACGCCGGGTGGTCAGACCTTTGACAACGGTTTCGACGTGAACGTTTCGAAAGCTTGAGCCTGGAATTTGGGTTCCCTCAACGTGCTTCTTTGCCATCAAACGCAACGCGTCACGGACTTGACGTCGTGCCTGAGATCGTTGCACATCAAATTGCTCTCTCGTCACACCGTCTTCGAGGTTGGGAGTCGCTCGTGCGGTGCGAAGATCCAGTCGCTGGCTGACGGCAACCGCTTCCGCTTGCGAGAGTCCACGTGATGCGGACACGAGAATGTTTTGAAACACCACATCGGTTTGACCAGAGTGAGGTGCCCAGCTTGATCGTCGTGAATTGGCGTTGGAGTCTGCCGCCCAACTGATTTTGCACTCGGTGTCGAAGACCCATGCGACCCAGTACAGCGGATGCAGGTCATCGACGTGGGAAGCGGAGGTCAGATCGCTGGGGCGGAACCAACCGAGTGAACCGAGCCATTGCCGGAGAGCACGCTGAGCATCATCGGGTGTCAGCATGAAGGGCAGATAGGCTTCGGTTTGTTCCATCGGGTCGACGATGGTTTCGATCTCAACGATTCCATCGCAGAACGAACATCGCGGGGCTTGATGCTCTGGATCAAACGCGACCGCAGCACCGCAACCCTTGCAACGTAAGATCTTCGCAGCGACTTGCTGTTTTGCGGTTTCGATTGGAGGGGACGATTGACCACAAATCGAGCAGCGCAGGTCGCCGTGTTCGAGCGGCGTGTCGCAGCGAGAGCAAACAGAAATGATTTCAGGCATCGTCAACTCACTGCATGGCGGAAAGAAGAACGATGGCGGCGATGAACAGCAGCACGGCTCCGACGACCAATGCGATTTTGGTGGTCGATGTGGGCACGCTGCCAGCGACTCGCCCGGTTTGTCCATTGACCAAAATTTGCACCGGAGGTTGGTTCTCGTCGTAGCGGACGGCAAAGCACCAGATGGGCAGAAGCACGAGGTCGATCACTTCGCGAGAGAGTTGTGTGCGATGTTCCAGGTTCCGATGGGAATCACCGGGCATGAAATGTTTCAGTTGCGAACCGACTTTCGCGATTGTTTCGCCATGTGCCAACTGAAAACAAGTCGCTTGGTCTTTGGAGGGGAGTTCCGCCAGCCAACCGGTGATGATCGATGGTGAATACCGACGAAGGGCTCGCAAATCAAACGGTTCAATCGCTTCCAGTGAATCGTTGTCGGTGCCTTTGGATGCGGTCACAATCACGTCCAGGACATAGCACGAATGTTGCCCGGTCAGGTTCCGCCATTCGGTTTTGGTGACGGTTCGAGTTCGTGTGACACTTTTGCCATTGGAATCGGTCGTTGTGTAGGTTTCCGTTTCCGTGTAGTTCTCACCGATGCTGGCGGAATACTGGGTATCGGCAACGGCGCCATACAAGTACGCTGGCAGATAAACTCCACGCGTGCAGTCTGGTGCGGCTCGTTTGAAATCGGAGCGAGCGAACCAGTGGGCTCGGCCGATCCATTGTTTAACCAGCTGTGTGGCTCGTTCTTGGTCCACAACAAAGCCAATCGCGAATGTCGGCGTGGGGCGGTTCTTTGACGGAGGACGCTGGATCACCGATGGTGAGGCACAGTACGGGCAAATCGTCGCCAGCATGCCCGACAGACCCGTCAACGCAGCACCACACGATTGACACGCAATCTCCTGCAGTTCAGGTTCGGTCGTCATTTCCGCGGTGGGCATTCCGGATGGGGCTCGCTTTGTCTAAGACGGTCATCGGTGAAGAGGTCGCCAGTGAACAGGCTCGTTTTATCCCGGATCGGGGCGCACGACGCCTGCTTTGATAGCAACAAAAATGGAATCAATCGACACGTGAGCTCTCCAGGTGTCGAGGTCGGCTAGGGACGGAAGGTGTACATGCTTATGGCGGTTCATCAGTGCTTTCGCGAATGAAAGCTTGACGAACAGCCTGAGAGGATACACTCAAAAGGAATCGCGGTTTTCGAACCGGTCAATGGTCCATCCGGTGCGATGGATCAGCGGAATTGACCAAACCGCGAAGATGGATTTCAATTCCTTTTCTGACAAGGATGACAATCTGAGTAAGTTCCACTGGATAGGGAGCGGAAGAGTTTTTAGCTTCCGCTGGCGAGCTGTGTCCCTTGTCTCCGCATTGGAGTGGAAAACAGTCGGTGACATCGACGCATCGTGGCCCGTCTTGGTGACGCCGCCCAATTCGAAGCGTTCTTTCACGCGAGGATGGAAGCACGGGTGAATTCGACCGCAACGACCGAAAATCAACGAAGCCTGACTCGCAGTTTGGTCAATCCACTCGCGGTTGCCGTGGTGATGATCGTGCTGATCATCAGTGGGGTGATCGCATTTCACAACATCCGTGAATTGCAGGAAACGCGACTCAAAGTTGGTTTGACGCTGAAGGTTTTGGCGTCTTTAGCGGAGATCGAGGGCGCCGTGATGGATGCCGAACGTGGGCAACGGGACTACTTGATCACGGGCGATCAGCGGCATTTGGAACCTTTCGAGGAAGCTGTCAAGCGCACGACGCAGAGCCTTGATCAATTCGAGAAGCTGACTCAAGACCATGCGGTCCAGCGAGCCAAGTTCGACTTACTTCGGGACAATGTCGAAGATCGAATCACGCATCTCAATGCGGTGTTGGATATTCGAGCCGAAGAAGGTCCCGAAGCTGCTCGCGACGCCGTGATCCTGAATTTAGATCAGAACTTGATGGGGAAGATCGACGATCTGGCGATCTCGATGCGAAAGATCGAAGAGGATCTGTTGGTTGTCCGCGAAGCAATGGCGACGCGAGCTTATCGCAGCGGGATTGTAACCTCGGTTTCGTCCACGTTGATCGGTCTGATTCTTGTCGGCAGCGTGCTGTATCTGCTGGAACGCAATCGCCGGAAGGCAGAACGGGATGCGTTGATGTTGAACGCGACTCGGGAGCGAGTTCAGTTGGCGTTGGATGCGGCGGAAATGGGAGCTTGGAATATCGACCCCGAGACGAGCGCCCTTCAAACCGACGAACGCTATCGCCGAATTCACGGTGTCGAACAGAAGGAAATGACGTTCGAGGATTCTTTGAAACGGATTCACCCGGATGATCGAGCAAGGGTTCGGCAAGCGGTGCGAGCATCGATGTCACCGTTGGACCCCTCGCCTTATTCGGTTGAATACCGTGTCGTTCACCGGGACGGTTCTATCCGTTGGGTATCGAGCAAGGGGATCGCTCGGGCTAGCCGACGCCGCGGCAAAGCGGTGTTGACCAGTTTCGATGGAACGGTCGCGGACGTGACCGAACGCAAACGCCAAGAGGAACGTTTGCAACGAAGCGAGCAAATCGCGTTGGCGGCCAATCAATCCAAGAGCGAGTTCTTGGCCAACATGAGCCATGAGATTCGGACTCCCATGGCGGCCATTCTCGGTTACGCGGATGTCTTGCTTGGCCACTTGGAAGACCCCGACAATCGCAATTGCGTGATGATCATCAAGCGCAACGGCGAGCACTTGTTGTCGTTGATCAACGACATTCTCGACTTGTCTCGCATCGAGGCTGGCAAGCTCAGCGTGGACGCGGAGTCGGTTCCGTTGCCGCGATTGGTGGGCGACATCCAGTCTTTGATGCAGGTCCGTGCGGACGAGAAAAATGTCGACTTCCAAGTTGAGTTCGAAGGTCGCGTTCCACAATCGATCGAGACCGATCCAACTCGCCTGCGTCAAGTGTTGATCAACTTGATTGGCAACGCGATCAAGTTCACCGACGAAGGCAAGGTGAGATTGAAGGTTCGCTTCATGAAAGGTGCCGATCCTCCGGTCGTTGAGTTCTCGATTGTCGACACCGGAATCGGTATCAGCAAAGAACAGCAGGACCGATTGTTCAAGCCGTTTTCGCAAGGCGATGCCTCGGTGACGCGAAAATATGGTGGCAGTGGCTTGGGGCTGGCTATCAGTCAACGATTGATCGAGATGATGGACGGCGAGATGTCGCTGGAAAGCGAGCTCGGTGAAGGGTCAACGTTCTTTGTCCGGTTGCCCGTTCATTCGGTCGAAGGCATCGAGCTGGTGACACCCGATTTGGTCAAACAACCATCGCGTCCGGAGGAGTTGCTCGCGGAAACTCCGAAATTGGACTGCCGCGTTTTGGTGGTCGATGATCGCAGAGATGTTCGCCACATCAGTCAACACTTCCTCGAAAAAGCGGGAGCGAAAGTTGACACGGCAGAAGATGGTCAGCAAGGCGTGGACGCTGCCATTCAAGCTCGTGACTCGGGGCATCCATACGACTTGATCGTGATGGACATGCAGATGCCCGTCGTCGATGGGTTACAAGCGACTGCGCTTCTGCGTTCGGCGGGGATTGATTGGCCGATCATTGCGCTCACCGCCGACGCGATGAAAGGTGACCGAGATCGATGTCTCAACGGCGGGTGCGACGACTATTTGTCAAAGCCAATCGACCACATCAAATTGGTTAGCATGGTCGCCAACTACACCCAAGAAATGGATGTGAGCGAGTTGGTTGAACGTCGCTATTTGCGAGCCAATCAATTGCAACAAAAGATCGAACGCGAAGGCCGGGCACGATCTTGATTCAGAAGCTGCGTTTGCGTCCAGTTGGTAGATCAACAAGGCCTACAAGAACGCGTTGACCAGGGCAGCCAAGGCGGCACCGGTGAGCGGCCCCAGCACGGGAACCCAGGCGTAGGCCCAATCGCTCCCTTGTTTTCCCTTGAGCGGTAGCAAGGCATGAATCAATCGCGGACCGAGGTCACGGGCTGGGTTGATCGCGTAGCCGGTGGTTCCGCCCAGCGACAAACCGATGCCGAACACGAGCAAGCCGACGGGAAGCAAACCAATCGAGCCCAGTCCGAGCACCGGGTCCGTGTCGACCGGTTCCGGTCCAGAGCTGAAGCCGGGAGCGACCATCAAGAAGATAGGCAAAATCAACGCGAAGGTGCCGATCATTTCGCAGACAAACGCTTGTGGAAGTTTGCGAATGCTCGGTGCGGTGCTGAAACAGGCCAGCATGCTATCGGGGTCATCTGACGCTTCGCGAAAATGTTCGCGGTAGAAGACATAGACCAGAACTGCTCCGGCCATGGCACCCAACATTTGAGCCCCGATGTACCCGCCACTATCGAGTAGGCCGAACTCTGTGTCGGCCCAGTACATCGCGAATGTGACGGCTGGATTCAGGTGTGCGCCACTGAATTCGCTGGCGCAGAACGCTCCGATGAAAACGCCGATGCCCCATCCTGCGGCAATCACAATCCAGCCTCCGTTGTTCCCGTTTGTCTTTGGCAGAACGACGTTCGCGACCACTCCATTGCCAAACAAGATCAGGAACATCGTCCCAACAAACTCTGCGACGTACGGATGCATGGTTCCACCTTTCTTCAGTTTCAATGTGACTGGCAAGACGCTGGAACGCGAGGGTTTGGTAGCCAATCCGCTTCAGCTCCAACGGTTCACTGAATGAGAGGGGGCCTCCGATTATCGGTGAACTGGCACTAACCTAACGTTTGGCCGCCATCGACGGGGAGCAGTTGGCCGGTTGTCATGCTGGTTCCCGTCGCAAAGAACAGCACCGCGTCGGCGATGTCTTCTGGCTGAGATGCCTTGGGCAGTGGGTAATCCGCGACCATCTCCTCGAGGTCCCAATTGGGATTTCCCTGTCGAATCCAACGGCTGTCGATTGGGCCGGGGCACACGGCGTTGACGCGAATTTTTGGGGCGAGAGATCGAGCCAGCGATTTCGTGAGCGTGTTCAAGCCACCTTTGCTGGCACAATACGCGATCGAGGAACCTGAACCGGTGATCCCCGCGACGGAGCTGACATTGACGACGGAGCCACCGTCGCCTTCGCGAAGCAATGCAGCGGCGGCCCGTGTGACAAAGAAGGGACCTTTCAAGTTCACGCCGAGAATGCGGTCCCACATCGGCTCGGTGAGCGTTTCGAGATCGGAATGTTCAATGAACTCGGTAGTTGCCGCGTTGTTGATCAGGCAATCCAGTCGTCCGAAGGTTTCGCCAATCTGATGGACCATCGCGCGGACATCTTCATCGACCGAAACATCGCATCGGACCAACATGGATTTCACGCCGAGGTCTTCCACATCGGCGGCGGTTTGTTTGGCCTCCGCCTCGCTGCGTGAATAGTTGACGACAACATCGTGACCTTGCCGGGCCAGTCCGATCGCACAGGCTCGACCCACACCGGTGGCTGCGCCGGTGACCAAAGCAACGGGACGTGATGAAGAAGACATCGAGAACTCGGTGGGAATCGAAGAAGGCAGTCGAAATCAAACGGATCGCTGAACTACAGCGTCGGCAATGAAGCTTTGGGCGGTGCCGAAGCGGCTTTCGCGGCCAGGTTGCGAACCAACGAGCGAGCGACTTGGTAC
>NZ_DDGH01000064.1:16912-66667 GCF_002337565.1 Rhodopirellula sp. UBA1907
CGAACGGTGCGCGGGCACGATGATCGTTCGCGAGAACCTCGGCCAATTTGCCCGCGTCACCGGCTTCGCGAAGTGTGATATCGATTGGCAATCCGCCCAAGTAAGGAACGGTGAGTTCTTCGGCCTTGTCGCGAGCTCCACCACGACCAAAGATGTCGTAGGTCTTGCCGCAATCCGGGCAAGTGAAGCCGCTCATGTTTTCGACCATGCCGGCGATCGGAATGTTGACTTTGCGGAACATACTGATGGCTTTGACAGCGTCCAGCAAAGCGACTTCCTGCGGGGTGCAAACCACGACGGCACCCGTGATCGGGATCGCTTGCGAAAGCGTCAACGCGATGTCGCCGGTGCCCGGTGGCATGTCGATGACCAAGTAATCCAGTTCGCCCCACGATGTGTCACGCAGGAATTGTTGAATCGAACCGTGCAGCATCGGACCACGCCAAATCACGGCCTGGTCAGGTTCCAGCAAGAAACCCATCGACATGACCGGCATTGCACCTTCGGTTTCGGGTGGGACTCCTGATTCGCCGTTGGGGCCGAGCCGAATCGGTTCGATTTTCTTGTCTTCGGAGATCGCTGGACGACCTGACAATCCCAGCAAATGCGGGACGCTGGGGCCGTAAACGTCCGCGTCCATCAGGCCAACGTTGGCACCCAACCGACGAAGCGTCAAAGCCAACGATGCCGCCACGGTGCTCTTGCCGACGCCACCTTTGCCGCTGCCGACCAAGATCACGCTTTTGGCTTTCAAGCCGACCTGACCCAGTCGAGCTGGCGGGCGAGCGTGAACTGGCGTTTGCACCTCGATCGTTTTTCCAGGTGCCACGGTCAGGGCCAAATCGCGAATCGTGTCCGCGATCTCATCGGCGATGGGTTGGCAGTGGGATGTGATTCCGACGGACATTTTGACCGTGTCGCCATCCAGCGTGATTTCACCCAATTGCCCGGTGCTTTGGATCGGTCGTCCGGTTTCAGGATCCGGGTGTTGGCCAATTCGTTCGCGAAGAGAGGCGATCAGGGCGTCGGGTTCGACGGGAGTCGTCATTTCAAAAACCAGGGGCGATCAAGACCAAGGAAGTGGTGTCACGAGTTGGCATCCAGCAATTCGCCGATGTCCAGCAAGTGAACTTGGCGTCCGCCATCGTTCTGGTCAACCGCGTGCGGACTGTCGATGGCAACGGTGCGTCCATCGGGGCTGCATCGCGGGTGTGTGTCGCAACGCCATTCGCCGGTGTAGCGTTTGGGTGATGGGAAATGCCCCAGATCAAATCGTCGGTCGCTGGGAACGTGATACAGATAAACCGTTTGGCGTCGGGACTTGCTCGGGTAGGTATCGTTCAGAATCCAATCCCCGTAGTCGCCAGCCAAGTAAGTGTTGTGCCCGTTGGTTGGCATCTTGCCGCCCCCGACCGGTCGAACGAGATTGGTTTGATCTTCAAAGACATAGAAACCATTGGGTTTGCCGGCGGGCCGGGTCCACATGGTCACGGCATCATCGCCTTTCCAAATGAAGTGCGATGTGTAGCCGGATGGATCGAGCACATGCAGGTCTGAGCCGTCCATGTTGGCGGTCAACATTCGCGTGACAAATCCGCCTTTGTACTGCAGTGTCGACGGATCGAACTCGGGGCGATATCGATGCAGCACAATGAAACGGGTGCCGGATGGGTTGATCAGAAGGTGATTGAAGTAGTGCCACGCTTCGGCATGTTTGTCGCCATCGGGCCAAGGCAATTGAGCGACCTGAGCCAACGACAGAATCAATTCGCTGCGGCCGGTTTGCAGATCGACCCGCCACACGCCGGACTCTTCCGGGGCTCGCTCGTCCACGTGGGGATCGGCCAAACCGGAGTAACCGTAGCCTGGCCGGAGGTTGTTGATACGCCGGAAATCGGCTGACAAACCGGTCCGTCCGTCCTGGCTGATCGTGTAGATCGGCCGATCGATTGTTTTCGTCTGTCCCGATTCTAGATCGCGGATTCGGCACACGAACCGGTCGCCATCTTGGTCGTTCCAGAGAACGCGTTTGCCGTCTTGGCCGACGAACTGCAGCATGCAGCCTTGCTGCCACCCCCACGCTTGACTGGTGCCCAACGGGATCCATTGATCGTTGTTGGCGGTGTCCACGTATCCGACTCCGATGCGATCCTCGGCATTGGGACTGCGGCCTTCGAAGTCGACTTCGTTGGACAGCACGAAGCGGCCGGTGGGATCGAATTCTTGTTTGTCGTAGTAGCCAAACCAGTGAAATTTGGGACCGTGAGTGATTGTCCGCGTTGGCACAAAGGTTTCCAGCGGACCGGTCTCGCTAACGGGTTCCTTCGCGAAAGCCATGGAGGACGAACTCGCCAGCAAGGCGGATCCGGCGGCAAGGTTGGTCGCGAGAAATTGGCGGCGGGGCAGGGGATTCAAGCGGGGCATCGGAGCGACTCCGGTGGGGATGGCGTGGGGAAGGGAGTTGAGGCGGGAGATGGACGGCGCGATGAGCCGAAGCGGTGAGAGCACCCAGGGCAAACGAACCGGCCCAGCAGTTTAGTTGATTGGTGGTCGCCACCGGGTCGTGATCGCAGGGGCCGGCGATGACACGGGCCAGCAATGACATGGGCCTGCAGAAAGCGGGCTTCGCAAATGACGGGTCCACCGCGAGATTCATTCTGCGGTCGCGAGCGTTTTAGAGAACGACTCGGAAGTAATCGGCGAACAAGAGATGTCGCCGTGGGGGATTCGCTACCGCTGTTCGCGGTAGGTGGTGAAGCTGAGGAAGGCCAGCAACCCAGAAAAAATGACGAATCCGAGGTTCATCAGCATGCTCGCGGATCCGAGCGGTGCCATGTCGCTCATTCCAGCCACGCCCAACAGCAAATCGGCTCCAAATAGCACCAACAGCAAGATGGACGCCACAAGGCTAACTAGACAAAGAGCCTTGGGCATGGACGGGAACCTCGATCAATTTCGGAGAATCAGGATGCAATTGGAGCGGGACGCGGGTCCCGGTTGGGGCGAGACGATTGGCTCGCGTGGCAAGGATAACAAACTCGCCTTCTAGGTTTGGCCGTCAGTATAGTTCAACCAAAAGAAAATACCCAAGTTCCCGTGATTTCGCCATTTCCCCGCGGCACTTCGGTACGTTTGGACCGGTTGGAACAGTTCTCAGGAGCCAATTCGCCTATCGTTTCAGGCCGAACGATGCGACGATAAAGGCAAGTGCCACCGGAATTTGGACGTGGCGAGAACCGTGCGAATTCCGCACGCATTTGACGGACTGACCCTCTCTCGACAGGCAACCATGCGTCGGACGCTGTTTTTGATCCCTCACGAATTCGCGGGCTGGCCCATTTTTGGGATTGGTTGGGCGTTGCTGTTTCTCGTGATTGCCGTGTTGGCCTACGTCGGCTGGGAATCCCGCCGCGGTGGTTTGGGCGCCTCCACCGCCATTGGCCAAATCTCGGGCTTTGCCGTGATGGCCGCGGTGATTCTGGTGGTCGTGGTTCCCAGAACCGAGTTGGTCAACACGCTGGGCGATCCGGTCGGTGTTGCGGTGCGTGGCTACGGGATGTTTCTGATGCTGGCCGCGATTGCGTCGGTTGGCTTGGCGGCTTGGCGAGCCGAGCGTGCTGGATTGGGAGCCGATTCGATTCTGCAATTGGCACCCTGGACGTTCATCGGTGGACTGCTGGGGGCACGCATTTTTTACGTCACGCAGTACTTCGAAGATTTTCTGCGGCCGACCTGGGGTGAAACCCTGATGGCGATGGCGGCGCTGAACCAAGGTGGACTGGTCGTCTATGGCGGATTCATCGGCGGGTTCATCGCATCGTTGATCGCGTTGAAGCGATATCAAACGCCGATCTGGCGAATCGGGGATGTGATCATTCCTTGCGTGTTCGTGGGATTGCTGTTCGGTCGATTGGGATGCTTGATGAACGGTTGTTGCTACGGTGGCGCATGCGAAGCGGGACCATTGGCGGTTCGATTTCCGGCTGGCTCACAGGTTCACGCGGAGCAATTGTTGTCTGGCGAACTGTTGGGCATCGAAGGTCAGCCGGTCGTTTCGGAAGAGGAGCCACCCACCGGTCAATCGAGAATGGTGGTGGATTCTGTGAGTCCAGATTCGTTGGCCAGCCAAGCGGGAGTGCAGAAAGGTGAGACGTTGACGATCGCCTTGGACCCGACCTATCGAGATCAGGTGTCGTTGGATCGGCCCGCGGAAGAAGCCTTGCCGGGCGTTGTGGTGCTAAGAGAGGACGAAGTTATTGCGAGATATTCGCCGAGTGACTTGCCTTCGATTGCGGATCCCGTTTGGGGCACGCAAATTATCAGTTCCGTGTTTGCGGCCATCATGTTTGTCGTTTTGCTGATTGTGGAACGGATTCTGCATCGGCAACCCAAGCAAACGGATGATACCGCGCCGGAGCGAGCTATCACCGGAAGACGTCGGCCAGGGATTTTGATGCTGGTCGGCTTCATCGCCTACGGCGTGCTTCGAATTGTGCTTGAGTGGATTCGCGTGGACGAGAAAGGTCAATTTGGCACTTCATTGTCGATCTCGCAGTGGGTCAGTTTGGTCGTCATCGCGGCCAGTCTGGTGACACTGTTCATTCGTTGGCGCGGTGCGGACTCGACATCGGAGCAAACTCCTGGTGGTGGAAACGCGAAAGTGGTTGGCGGATCGGATGCGGCAGCGGCCGGAATGTGACGAGTCGACGGCAGGTTGCGTTTGCCTTCATCGAAACCCATTTTGATTGATTGAGATACTTTGAATATTGAGAGCGGTTCATGAAGATCGCCTGCTTCAGCACAAAGCCCTACGACGAGCAATTTTTGTCAGCGGCGTCGGAGAAGTTCGAGCACGAATTTGTGTTCTTGGAACACCGGTTGGATGCGTCGACCGTGGTGTTGGCGGAGGGATGCGATGCCGTGTGTGCCTTCGTTAACGACACGTTGGATGCTTCTGTGCTCCAGCGAATCAGCGAGATTGGGATTGGTTTGCTCGCGATGCGATGCGCCGGCGTCAACAATGTCGACTTGGATGCCGCCGCGAAATTTGGGGTCCGTGTCGTGCGAGTGCCTCGTTATTCGCCGTATGCGGTGGCGGAGCACACGATCGGATTGATTTTGACTTTGAATCGGAAGATTCACAAAGCGTACAACCGAGTGCGTGAGAACAACTTCTCGATCGATGGGTTCTTGGGCTTTGATTTGCATGGCCGAACCTTTGGCGTGATCGGTACCGGTGCAATCGGTCGTACTTTGGCTGGGATCGTGGGTGGCTTTGGTTGCCGCGTGTTGATGTACGATCCATATCCAAATGACGAGGCCAAGCAGCTCGGCGAATACGTCGATCTGGATCGTTTGCTGGCCGAATCTGATTTGGTTTCTCTGCAGTGCCCACTGACCCCGGACACATACCATTTGATCGATGCTGAACGACTGAGCAAAATGAAACGCGGTGCGATGTTGGTCAACACATCGCGAGGTGGATTGGTCGACACTTCTGCGGCCATTGAAGGTTTGAAGTCCGGCCAATTGGGCGGGTTTGCCTTGGATGTCTACGAAGAGGAATCAGGCGTGTTCTTTGAAGATCTGTCGCAGCAGGTCATGCAGGATGACGTGCTTTCGCGTTTGATGACGTTTCCCAATGTTTTGATCACGTCTCACCAAGCCTTCTTCACGCGAGAAGCGTTGGAAACCATTGCCGATACCACGCTGCAAAGCATCGACGCGTTCAGCCGCGATGACGAGTTGGTCAATGAGGTGGTTGCAACACCATCATGACCTTCGCACGCATTCGCAGTGATGAGTGGATGGACGATCCGGGTTTGGATCCAGATCGACATCGACAGGCTTTGGCTGGATTGGCTCGGTTGAACCGAATCAGTTTGGTTTCGCGTGTGTTTTACCCTCGGTTGGTTCGATTGGCGCAGCAGCAACCGCGTCGACCTCTGCGCATTTTGGATGTTGCCAGCGGCAGTGCGGATCTTCCCATCGATTGGTTATGTCGAGCCAAGCGACAGGGGATCCGGATGGAAGTCACCTCGCTGGATCGCAGCGAAACCGCCATGGATTTCGCCTTGGAATCGGCCAAGGCTGCTGGTGTGACTTTGGGCACTGTCGTGCGGGATTGCCTGGCGGATGGATTGCCGTCTGGGTTTGATGTCGTGACCAATTCTTTGTTCATGCATCACCTAGAAAATTACCAAGCGGTCCGGTTGATCCAGGAAATGTGGCGTGTGAGTGAACGCTCCGTGCTGATTTGTGACCTGGATCGATCATCGGTGAACCTTGCGTTGGTCGCCGCCGCATCGCGGTTGGTCTCGCGAAGTGATGTTGTTCACCACGATGCAACGGCCAGTGTTCGCGCCGCGTACAGTCGCCCTGAGTTTTCGTCGCTTCTTCGACAAGCGATGGGGTACGACATTCCCGTTCGCATTTCTTTTCCTTGCCGATTCCTTGCAGCGATCGATCAAGCTTGCGTGGCAGAAAGGGTGGGGACGCCTTCACCAATTCTGTCGGGTGCCATTCCGTGATGGGCCCCGCCGAATCAGTTTCCTCGATTGAAGACCAGGACTTGGGCAAGGTCGCGATCATCGGCGCGGGCGTGGCAGGTTCTGCAGCGGCAATTCGGTTCGCGCAACGTGGTGTCAAGGTCACCTTGTTTGAGCGATCTGTTTTCCCACGCGAAAAAGTTTGCGGGTGTTGTTTGGGGGCTGCGGGATTGGCGGCACTGGACGCCATTGGAGTCGGCGAATCGATTCGTGATCTTGGCCTGCCGACCAAGTTCTTTCGTGGCTACTTTCAAGTGGCCAAGGCAAGCCCAACGGCGACGCAGGTGACAGAAGAGAAACGGTCGCGTGTTCCCGCGGTACGCATTCCAATTCGTGAGGGCATCGCACTTTCGCGAGCAGAGTTGGATCAGCATCTTTTGAACTTGGCGATCGAGGCGGGCGTGCAAGTGCGGCAGCCTTGCGAAGCCACGATTGTCGCGGAGTCCGGCGAAAGCGTTTCAATCGATGCCGGAACAGGATCGCCAAAGACCTTTGATTTGGTGGTCGTTGCGGCGGGGCTGACCGGGCGTTTTCGACAACGCAATGCGGCGGATCTTCGTTGGCTTGAAACGCCCAATGGCCCGATGGGTCTATCTGCTCACATGAATTGCGATAGAGCAAAGGAAATAGGTTGGAGTTTGCAAGTTGGCGAAATCCAGATGCACTGTGGGCATGATGGCTATGTCGGAATCGTTTGTCTTCCAAACGGAAGTCTTGATATCGCCGCCACTGTCCATTCTGGCAAGAAAATCCCCTCTGTGATGGGGGGAGGCAAGATGGCGATCCAGATGAAAACTCTGGCGTTGCTGTTGGATTCGGGACTGTTCGATTCATTACAGTCGCGAAAACTGAAGCATTGGTTCGCCGAAGTGGCGTGTTGGCAAACCACCCCACCGCTGAGGCGCAGAAGAGTGAGCGGCCGAGGTCGTGTTGTCGCGATTGGTGATGCGGCTGGTTATGTTGAGCCGCTGACGGGCGAAGGAATGACGTGGGGGATTGAAAGCGGTTTGGCGGTGGCTGATTCTTGGGCTTTGTATCGGTTGGGACAGATGACGGCTAACGGTGAAGCCGATTTTGGTGCAAACTGGGATCGTCGAGCAGCGAAGTTTCAAACCCGCCGTCGGTATTTATGTCGTTGGGTCACCGGGATGGTCCGGTATCGACCGGCTCGCTGGTTAGCATGTCATGTTCTACGACGTGCTCATTGGTTGGCGACTCCTTTCACTCGTAGTCTCGCAAACGGCCCGCGTTTCGACGCAACGTCCTCCATCCATCGCACCGCATCGAGCTTCGCGGACGCTTCTCTTCGGACTCACGTCTCGTCATGACTGCCCAGATCTTATCGATTGCGACGGCTCAGCCAACGCACAAGGCCGACCTTGCGTTCTCAACTCACTGCGCCCAAAGCATGTCATGCGAGGACGAATCGCAGGCCGTGAAATTAGCCAAGCTGTATCGTCGAACGGGGGTCGATACTCGCGGAAGTGTGTTGGTTGAAAAAGGCGATGCGGGCGAGCTGACACAATCTTTCTATCCTCCGATGCAAGATGGTGGCGATCGCGGGCCAACCATGGCCACTCGCAACGAACGCTTTGCTGAGGAAGCACCCGCATTGGCATGCCGAGCCGGGCAGGGGGCGCTGGATGGCAGCGGTATTTCACCGGACGATGTCACGCACGTGGTCACCGTCACTTGTACCGGATTCACCGCGCCGGGGATCGATGTGCAATTGATTGACAAGCTCGGCTTGCCGATCACGACCCAGCGAATTCAAGTCGGGTTCATGGGATGTCACGGTTTGGTCAACGCACTTCGGACCGCACGTGGTTTGGTTGCGGCTGATTCCGATGCGGTTGTGTTGATCGTTTGCATCGAACTTTGCAGTCTGCACTATCAGTACGGATACGATGCTCAGCGGATTGTGTCGGGATCTTTGTTTGCCGATGGTTCCGCCGGTTTGATTGTTGCCGGCGATGACTGCCCCGCGTCAGGAGTCGATTCACCGCTCGGCGAAATCGTCTCGGTCGGGTCTTGTTTGATTCGCGATAGTCATGACGCCATGACGTGGCGGATCGGTGACAACGGATTCATCATGACGCTCGAAGCCAGCGTGCCCGGATTCATCGAAACCAACCTTCGTGAATTTCTGGTGCCTTGGTTGGCGAAGTCGGGATTGGATCTGGATTCGATCGGTGGCTGGGCGGTTCATCCCGGCGGCGTTCGAATTCTGCAGTCGGTCGAAACCGCGTTGGAGTTGCCGTCGGACGCACTCGATGTTTCTCGAGAAGTGCTGCGAGAACACGGCAATATGTCGTCGGCGACGCTGGGATTCGTGTTGCAGAAATTCCAGCAGCGAAACGTTCCCGGTCCCTGGTTGATGCTTGGTTTTGGTCCGGGCCTGGAAATTGAAGTCGCCGTCGTTCGCTGAGTGCTATTCCTGCAAGGACGTCTTCTGCTCCCTCAGGTCTTCTGACGGGGCGTCTGGGTGGTTATCTTGTCGGCATGAATATCACCAAATGCATTGACTCAGCCGGCCAAACTCGCGTTGCTTTGGTCGAAAACGAAAGCTTGGTTCCGTTGCAAATGACGGCGGAGCTTCCCACATTGTCGGCAATTTTGGCGGCGGAGAATCCCGCGGCCGCGGCAGGATCTTTGGGGCGAGATCAGTCCATCGCGATCGATGATTCGACGCAGTGGTTGCCACCGATCGATCAGCAAGAAGTCTGGGCGGCAGGGGTGACCTACAAACGCAGCCAAACGGCTCGGATGGAAGAGTCCGAAGCGGCCGCCTCCTGCTACGACCAGGTGTACAACGCCGATCGGCCGGAGATCTTTTTCAAAGCGACGCCGTCGCGCGTCAGCGGCCACCAACAACCGCTTCGCATTCGAACGGATGCCAAGTGGAACGTGCCGGAACCTGAGATCACGTTGGTACTCAGTCCCTCTTTGAAGATTGTTGGATTGACGGTCGGCAATGACATGAGTTCGCGGGACATCGAGGGTGAGAACCCTTTGTATTTGCCTCAAGCGAAGTGTTATGACCAATGTGCGGGGCTGGGGCCTTGGATCACATTGATGGATGAACTGCCTTCGGCCGATGCCATCACCGTGGACCTGAAAATCGTCCGAGATGGAAATGTCGTCTTTGATCAGGCAACGTCGGCGGCTGAGATGGCCCGGAAGTTTGAAGATTTGGTGCAGTGGTTGGGACGTGACAACACGATGGCCGACGGGGCGTTCTTGATGACCGGGACCGGGATTGTTCCCACCAGCGATTTCACGCTGCTTCCTGATGACGTTGTGAACATCACCATCGGTGGCGTGGGAACGTTGTCCAACCGGATTGTTCAAGGTGCGGCCTCCTGAATCGAACTCGCAGGTTGAATCAGCCTTCGCGCCGCTTCAGCAGTCAGCAACGCCGGTCGAGCGATTGCCGCTGGCGTGTTGGTTGAATGTGCTGTCGCTGGATGCGGTCTTGGTCGCGTTGCTTTGGCAGTTTGTTTTTATCTTTTCGTTTTGTGGTCGAACGCCACGCTGGTACGAATCATTTGTTTTGGCGTCGGTCGTTTGGTTGATCTATGTCGCCGACCGGTTGCTTGATGGATCGCGGTTGGACTTGTCCAGACCGCACTTGGTTCGGCATCGAATGCATCACCAATTCGCGTCCGTTTGGGTGATGGCTTGGATCGTGGTGTTGCTGATCGCCAGTTCTGTCGTGGTGCTTTGGATGGATGCGGCGGTGATCCGGATGGGGTTGCTGGTTGCAGCATCGGTGTTGGCATACGGTGCCGGCGTTCATTTCTGGCCGGGACGTGCCGCGGTCAGGCATGTGCTCGCGAAAGAAGTGCAGGTCGGTGCGATCTTCGCTGCCGGAGTGAGCTTGATCAGTTGGTTGGAAGCCCCCAGCGTTTCGTTGGGATTGGCCTGCGTCGCTTCGGCGTTGCTGTTCACGGTGAACTGTTGGGCAGTCGCTGAGCGAGAATCGGTCGCGGATCAAAACTACGACGCGTCGCGTGCGGGAAAGCCTCGTCGCGAACTGGTGTCGACATCGGGCGTGGCGGTGTTCGCTGCGATCGGTGGATTTGCCGGTTGGTTGCCTTGGTTGGTGGTGGTTTGCTTGGTCGGCGGATCGACGGCGTTGTTCGCGACAAGTTGTTGTTGGAGATGGCAGGGAAGGGCTCTGACCGAATGGAGTCGTTGGGCGTCGTCGGCTGATGTGCGGCTGCCTTGTTTTGATCGATGGGTTCCGATGGCGGATTGGTCGCTAATGATTTCGCCGCTGATCTGCTGGGCCATCGTTTGAGCGAGTCAGCCCAAGGATATGACCGCTTGGCTCGGTGGTATTGGTTGCTGGAAAAGCCGGTCTTTCGCAATGACCTGCAACGCGCACGCACAGCGTTGTTGCCTGAGTTACCACCGGTCCATCGAATGTTGATCTTGGGCGACGGCGATGGACGTTTGCTGGCGGAAGTCTTGCGGGCTCAGCGGCAGGTGCAGGTCACCAGTGTCGAGCAAAGCCGGGAGATGATTCGGCTTCAGCAAGAGCGGGTGAGCCGGCTGAATGCTACTGATCGGGTTTGCTTTGTCTGTGCTGATGCAACGCGGTGGGATGCCGGCGGAGAGACGTTTGATTGTGTCGTTGCGCCGTTCTTCTTGGACTGTTTCACTGAAGCGGAGTTGCATCAGCATTTGCCGCGCTGGTTGAGTTGGGTCGAACCGCGAGGTTGGTTCTATCACGTTGATTTTGTGATGCCGGCGTTAGGATGGCGACGCGTGCGAGCGGCGTTTTGGAGCCGGGTGATGCATGTTTTCTTTGCTTGGCAAACCTGTCTTTCGTCAAAATCGCTGGTCGCGGTGGAGCCGTTCTTTGGCTCCGATCAATGGAGTGTTCAGCGAACCAAGCTGCTCAATTTCGGTTTCCTTCAATCGCGTCTGTATCGCCGATTGACGGTCGAAGACATTGAAGAAGACACAGGGGGCGAATCGTCGTCGGAAGTGGACCGCTAGGATTGGCACTTGCGATTTTGGGACTCAGCCCCGACGATACGCGACCGCCTATTGGCGGGATGTGAGTTCTTTTCACTTTCGAAACGCTTTGTTTTTGCCGAGAACCGGCACGTGTTCATGAATGATTTCACCCTTGATCCTCCTGGTTCCATCGTTGTGATAGGCACCACGGAGCTGGGGATTGAAGCGGCTTTGTATGGTCGTTTCCTCGGGTACGATGTGACTTTGGTCGGCGGCGCGGATGCGTGGGCCGACCGTCCCAATGCTGACGATTTGGTTCGGCGAATTGGCCCGACCTTCCGCGGCGATTGGTTTGACCGGCATTGGTTGGACGGCCGTGAATTGTCGGAATGTTGGGACCTCGCGTCGCCCATGTTGCCCGATCGCAGTTTGTCTTCTTTGGCGTTCAACGCGATCGCGGCGCAACGCGGTGACGAGATCCCCGCGGCATTGCCCGTGACGATCAGCGAATGGATCCGAGATGGGTTGCTCGCCGTGACCCGTTCGGACTTGTTGCGAGGTCGTGTGTGGCCGAACGTGGTGGTGACATCGGTCGAAGCAGTGGACGTTGTTGACGAGCCCGATGAAGCGTCGGAAGCCGACGACGAGCAGGATGGTTCGATCCCGCCTGACTATCTGTTGCAGTATCAGAATGATGGTGAAGCGGATGACAACGTGCCTGAATCGCAACAGTGCGAATGCGTGATTGTGGCTGGGTTGCCGGAGAGTGCTCGCGGCTTCAGCAAGCCCGCTGCGGATGAATATTGGTTTGAGCTGACGGAACCTGAGACCAACAATGCCGAAGAAATGTTGCGGGAAGGCCAACGCCAAATCGCCGCCATCTATTCGCAGTTGATGGGGCGTGAAGAGTTGGATTTGTATCGACCGCTTCGGGGTTAGTTGGCTTTCCTCGAAGACGCTCGTGTTTCGCTGGGTTGCAGTGATGCAGCCCATGCGAATCGTGGAGGGGCCTTGCTGACGCGGCGGGTTACGAAGTGGAAAGATCCTGCTCGGGTTGTGTTTCGGCAGGGGCTTTCAAGTCGATCACCGGGCTGCCCCACTGGACTTCCATCGGCTCACTGCAGGAATTGCAATTGGTCGTGGTGCCCATCATGGTGTCTTCGATCACCTGAGGCGTGTCGCAGTGGGGACAGGTGACTCGGATCATCCCGCTTGGTTCGGTCATTGCATCGAGTTGCGCGTCCGTCAAATCTGGGATCTCAATGTCGGATGGCTCGAGTGTTGTCAGTAGTTCTCGCGTGATTTCGGTTGAACCCGCAATGCGGTTGGCGAGTCGCCGAACGCTGCGTTCAAACGAGTTGCGTGACGTCCGGCCGTTGCCGAAGTGTCGGTCGCGATTGAAGTAAAGATGCGTGAAGCCTCGCAACAGTCGTCGTCGGCTTTCGGTTGGAATGACGTACTGAGCTTTCGCGGCGATCAGTTCAAAGATCCGGCACAGGGCCTCGGGATCGTAGTCGTCAAAGTGCATCGTTGTGCCAACCCGAGAACTCAGGCCCGGGTTGCTGCGGATCATCTTGGTCATTTCTTTCGGGTAGCCGGCCAAGATCACAACCAATCGATCGCGTTGATCTTCCATGCGTTTCAGCAGCGTTTGGATCGCTTCGCGACCGTATTGGTCTTGGCCGCTTTCGTCGATCAGCGTGTAGGCTTCGTCGATGAAGAGAACCCCATCGAGGGCTTCGTCAATCTTGGCGTTCGTCTTGGGGCCGGTTTGGCCGGCGTACTCGGCGACGAGGCCACTTCGGTCAGTTTCGACCAAGTGGCCTTTTTCGAGCACGCCCAGTCCTCCGTAGATCTCGGCGATGATTCGCGCGACCGTGGTTTTGCCTGTTCCCGGGTTTCCGACGAAAGCCATGTGCAGGCTGGGTTTGGTCGTCGGCAGACCTTCTTTGGCGCGGTGCCGTTCCATCGCCAGGAAGTTCGCGAGCGTTTGAATTTGATTTTTGATCGCATCCAATCCGATCAAACGATCCAGTTTTGCTCGCGCTTCGGCCAAGCGTTCTTCCGGCGTGCGATCGTCTTGCTCGGCGGTTTCTTTGGCGGGCGTTTTGGCTGGTTCGGTGGATGCGGGTGATCCGCCGCCGGCGCGGGTGGGCGTGGGCTTGTTTGCGGCGTCGTGGCCGGTTCCTTCACGCAGTCGTTTGGCTTCCGAACGCAACCAAGAAATCGCTTCGCGTGCGTTGTCCAGGTCGGCTTGATGATCCACGGTCGGTGAATCAGATGGCAAGGTCGGCGCAGTGACGCTGGTTGGTGACTTCGCGACCTGCTTGGCATTTTCTAGCCCGTCGAGCATCGATTGCAAACGCGAGCGTTCGAGGCTGCTGTCATCGCCGTCGACCATCGCGATCAAATGGGCCATCCGAGTGGCGGCCGTGATGACTTCGCCCCATCGATCGCGAAGCGATGGCAGTTCCAGGAATGGGCGGGTGACTTCGTACCAAGAGAAGCCTTCGGCGGTGGTGATCAGCCAGTCGATCGCTTCATGCAGTTTGCCGCCTTGGACGGTTTCGCCCCAGACATGTTCCAGAAGGATGCGGCCGAGTTGTCGTTGTTCCAGATTTCGAGCGCTGCTGGCGGGCACCATCGTGGCGAAAACCTTCATCACGAATCCTTCGTGCAGGTCGGCCATCTGTTGCGGCATGTCGCGTTTGTCGACGGAGGCGGAAGCATCCTGTCCCGCCAGCCAACCGTAGCTGCCTTCGGCGATTTCACCCGATTCGACGAACAGATTCAGCGTTTGCTGAAGGGCTTCGCGATACAGCCGAATGGATTGCAGGATCGCGTCGTCGCTGGGGGAACTCATGGCTGGAATCCGAAGGGGACAAGGGCATCAAAAAGACCGTCGTAAGTATTTGGAAAACAATGGCTTGCGTCAATGTTCAGAAAGCCTCGCGGCGTTGTGAAAAACGCGTGAACGAGGTAAAATGGGCATTCCAATTTTGGGCCTTCGGATCATGGATCCGTCCTGGCCCGCTTCCCCCGTGATAAACGAGCAAATCCCTTGGCTGAAGACGGCGAAAATCAGGAACCAGGCGACGAAAACGCGGGCGAAGTGAACGGATCCACCGGGGATAACAACGGCCAAGAAAACACGGAAGCAGGTGCTGGCGGCGGGGCGCAGGTTCCGCCCGGTGCCGGCAACCCTCCCGGCGGTGCAGAACCACCATCGGGCGGTGGTCCTGAAGGCGGTTCGGGCAATCCCGATCCCCACGGAGGCCACGGCGCTCTTCGGATGGTGGATCTTCCGATCGAAGACGAGCTTCGTGAGAGCTATTTGACGTACGCGATGAGCGTGATCGTCAGCCGTGCTTTGCCCGATGTGCGTGACGGATTGAAACCGTCGCAGCGTCGGATCTTGGTGGCGATGAACGACCTGAACCTCGGCCCAGGCAGCAAGCGGGTCAAATGCGCCAAGATTTCCGGTGACACCTCGGGTAACTATCACCCTCACGGTGAAAGTGTGATTTATCCGACGCTCGTTCGGATGGCCCAAGAGTGGAACATGCGATGCTTGTTGATCGACAAGCAGGGGAACTTCGGTAGTGTCGCGGGTTTGCCTCCGGCTGCTATGCGATACACGGAAGCTCGCATGGGTGCCGTCGCAGCAGCCATGCTGGACGACCTCAAGCTCGACACGGTCGATTACATCCCGACGTACGATGAAGCGAGAACCGAACCAACGGTCTTGCCCAGCAAGTTCCCCAACTTGCTCATCAACGGTTCGGGCGGTATCGCGGTTGGGATGGCGACCAGCATTCCGCCTCACAACCCAACCGAAGTCTGCGATGCTCTGATCAAGTTGATCGAAGAACCAGACACTTCGATCGATGAGTTGTGCGAGATCATCCCCGGTCCTGACTTCCCGACCGGCGGTATCATCTGCGGCCGAGCCGGCGTGCGTCGAGGTTACAAAACCGGGCGAAGCACGATGGTGGTGCGGGCTCGTTGCCAAATCGAAGAGATGAAGGGCAACCGTCATCGCATCGTTGTCACCGAGATCCCATACCAGCAATATCGCGACCGGATCATTGAAAAGATCGCGGCGCTCGTGAACGGAGACCGAATCAAAGGGATCTCCGGAATTCGCGATGAAAGCGATTTGAAAGAACCTGTCCGGTTGGTGGTGGAACTGAAGCGTGGCGAAGATCCCGATGTGATCTTGAACCAGCTGTACCAGTTCTCGCCGCTGCAAGACACGTTCTCGCTGATCTTCTTGGCTCTCGTCGACGGCAAGCCTCGCGAGTTGACGCTGAAGGAGATGCTGGCCGAGTTCCTTCGTCACCGCGTGACCGTGATTCGTCGCCGAACGCAGTTCTTGTTGGCCCGAGCTCGTCGTCGCAAGCACACCGTCGAAGGGTTGCTGCTGGCACTCGCCAACATCGACGAGATCATTCAAACGATTCGCACCAGCCGCACTCAACCCGAAGCAAAAGAACGCTTGATGGGCATCGCGTGCCCCGCATCGATGATGCAGCGGGCGCTTGGCGATGAAGGTTTCAAGCAGTTCCAACTGGAACGTGGTGAAGCGGATTCCTACACGTTGACCAGCGTCCAAACCGACGAAATCCTTCGCATGCGTTTGGGCCAATTGGTCAACCTGGAGCAAGAAAAACTCTCCGGCGAGCATGCTGAATTGCTGAAGGAAATCATCGACTACATCGATATTCTCGGCAGCCCAAGCCGCATCAACGGCATCATCAAAGATGACCTCGAAGAGATGAAGCGTCGCTTTGGCGACAAGCGTCGAACCGAGATCAGCCATGAAGAACTTGGCAACATCGACCTGGAAGATTTGATCACGGAAGAGACGATGGTCGTTTCCATCAGTCACCGTGGTTACATCAAACGCACACCGACCAGCGTTTACAACACGCAGCGTCGTGGCGGCAAAGGCATGAAGGGGGCCAAGAGCGACAACGAAGATCCAATTGAACACTTGTTCGTTGCCAGCACCCACGCTTACCTGTTGTTCTTCACAACAGCCGGGAAAGTTCGTTGGCAAAAGGTTTATGACATCCCGCAACTCGCTCGTGATGCCAAAGGCCGCGCGATTGTGAACCTGTTGCAGATGGAAGAAGGCGAACAGATTGCCGAGTGCTTGGCTGTTCGCGATTTCAACCAGCCCGGTCACACGATTGTGATGACAACCAAAAGCGGTCTGGTGAAGAAGACTCCACTGGAACAATACAGCCGACCGAAACGAGGTGGCATCATCGCCATCAAACTCCGCGAAGGCGATGAGTTGGTGGACGCCGCCGTGGTTGGCCCTGGCGATGAGATCATCATGGTCACAGCCGACGGCATGGCGATTCGTTTCCGCGAATCGGATTCTCGTCCGATGGGACGCAACACGTCCGGCGTGAAGGGGATCTCGTTGGTTGGCGACGACGCCGTTGTGGGAATGGTCGTGACCGACCCCGAAGCGACTCTGCTGACGGTTTGCAAAAACGGTTACGGAAAACGAACACCGTTCGGACCCAATTTGGCCGATGTTTCTGAAACCGACTCGGAAGAATCCAGCGAAGGCGGAGACGACGAAGCGGCAGCTGCCAGCGGCTCGGCTCGCTACCGCACGCAGAAGCGTGGTGGCAAAGGTTTGCGAGACATCAAGACCAGCAAGCGGAACGGCAAGGTGATCGGAATCGCTCGCGTCAATGATGATGACGAGCTGTTCCTGATGACCGCAAAAGGCAAGCTGCAACGAATTAGTGCTGGCGACATCAACGTGATCGGTCGAAACACGCAAGGTGTTCGCATCATGAACGTGGATGACGGTGACGAACTGATCGCCGTTGTACGTGTGCCTGCTGAAGAGAATGCGGAAGAAGCGGTGGAAGCCGACGCCACTGCGGTAGCTGAGCCAGTTTCAGAAACGGATGCCGCTCCTGAAGCAGATGCGGGCTCAGACGCTGCTCCAGAATGACGTCGGTCAGGTCTCACCTGACTGTGTGGTGAAAAGCCGATGCCGGGCCTGGGATCCCCGGTTCTGGATCCATCGGCAACTCGCCTGGGTTTCGGGGTGGTGGATCAGCGGGCGGTGACGCTTTGGGGGATGAATAAAGCGTTATCTTTCCATTTCGATTGCGTTGTCAGCTAGTAGCGAATCGAAAACTTTTCTCGGTCCGGTAGTGGCTCTCGTTCGTCGATCAAAGCCTCGTTGATCTTTCTTTCCATCGAACTGCTGATCCGTCGAAGCAGTTTGTTGAGGTCGTTTGCGGGCCCTTGCACGTCCAGAAGGACGTCTCCATCGGGCTCGTTGCGCACGAAGCCTTTTACGTTGAGGCCACGGCCTTGGTGGATCGCGTTGGCTCGGAATCCCACTCCCTGCACGTCACCGCGATAACGAACGACCTTCCTGGTTTGTTTGACAGCATTCATTGGATTATGGTGACGGCCACTTTCAATTTCGACAATGCAGATCACACCACACGGTCGGTATATGAGTTGGTTTCGTTTGAATTCGGTTGGCGTTGCTTGGGTCTGCTTGGCATCAACGTTTGTGTCGACTGCATACGCAGGCGAACCCAAGGTGTTGACGATTGGCATTGATGGTTTGAGACGCGATGCATTTGTCGCCGCGAAAACACCTCACATGGATTCGCTTTCCGCGAATGGCACGTTGTGTTTGGAAACTCGAGTGACGTCCGATGATGTTACGGATAGTGACACAGTCAGTGGACCGGGCTGGACCACTTTTCTAACGGGGGTTTGGGCGGATCGGCATGGCGTGCTCGACAACTCGTTCAACGGCCGCGATGCAAAAGCCGCGCCGCACGGATTCACGCTGGCAAAGCAAGTCAAACCGAACCTAAAGACCGCGTCGTATCTGTGTTGGACACCCTTGAGCACCCACGTGACAACGGACGCCGATATCGATGTTGTTGTCACGCCTGGCAAGAATGCCACAGCCTCAACCGTTTGGAAAGCGGCGGATCAGTCGTTGGCTTGGTCGGCGATCCCAGTCCTGCAAAACGATGACATGGACTGGACGTTTATCTACTTTGGCTCAACCGACGAAACCGGTCACTCGTACGGGTTTCATCCCAGCGTGCCACCATACGTCGCGGCGATTGAGAACGTTGATCGAATGGTGGGTGAGTTGATCGCTGCGGTCAAGCGACGCGAGACATATACCGATGAAGATTGGCTGGTTCTCATCAGCACCGATCATGGTGGCGAAGGAACCGGCCACGGCGGAGGCCGTGAAAATCCGAACGTCTTCACCGCGCCGATGATTGTCAGTGGAGATGCTGCGATGAAAAGTGACGGAATCGAACGGGCCGAAGGAACCGCACCGCCAGCGACGGTGGATTTGGTCACCGTCGCGTTGAATCACCTTCAGATCCCAATCAATCCGAAGTGGCAACTGGCCGGCAGTGCGGAAGGTTGGCTAGAGACAACGCCCACGACTGCCGAAGCCAAATCCGAATGATGGATCATTCTCGCGGCAAGGAGACGGACTCGGCGTAGGCCAGTTCGCCCGTCCAGCCGTCGTAGTACTGGAACACCACCTGCGGATGCGGGTAGGCGACCAAACGCTTGTCGCCTTGTTTGACCGGCATGTTGAAAACGTTGTTGACCTGCACCACACAAAAATGCGGGTACAGCCGTTCCAAGCGGGGCAGGTCGGCCAGCACATAACTGCTCCATCGGATGTCGCACTCTCGCGGCCCAAACTGAAACCGTCCCGTCGCAGGGCGGTCGCTTTCGTCGAGTTCCGGTACATGATTGACGCTGTTGTGAGGCCCGCAACAAAATTCCCACACATTGTCGGTCACCCGAATCGCGAAACTGTTGTGCAGGTCGCCGGTCATCACAAAGACTTGTTTGTCCATCTCATCCCAGGCATCGATTAGCATTTCTCGTTCGTCGAGAAAGCCGGTCCAGGCTTCTTCCTTGTTGGCTTCGTCGGCTTCGAAGCCACCCGCACCGCTGTGAGGGATCATCATCGGGACGCTAGAAATGAGAAACGTGAATTTCGCATCGCTGGCTTTCATCTCACGCAGCAGCCATTCGCGTTGATGTTTGCCCAGCATCGAAACACCTGGTTTGTCGCGCTGGGAAACATCGTGCATGTCACGGTCGCCGCGAGTGTCGAGCAAAAAGAAGTCGCAGTTGGAAACACTGAACTTTCCGTAGCTGCGTTGCCCGATGGAGTAGCTGACTTGGCCATCCGCTTTGGCGGGCATGTGAAGCCGAACGGTGTGTTCATCCACCACTTCGACGATGTCATAGACGTACGAGTTGGCTTCCCCATCGTCGGTGTCGTAGACCATGTCGTTGACGCCTGCTGTGTCGGTTCCCCAGTGGACGTGCAGGTTCAGCATTTCGTTCAGCGGTAACTGTCGAAAGTTAGTTTGACGGTCGACCAACAAGTCGCTGCCGGCGGTCAACTTCGCCGTCCCAACATGCAAACGTTGCTTGGATTCGAACGGGTTGGCCCAGCCCAGGTAATCGTTCCAGGCGTAAGTTCCAATGTCACGAAAGACGGTTCGGCGGTGACGCTTGCCCGCTTCGGAGGCTCCCCAGATGTCATTGACCAATTCGTGGTCATCGAAGGTAAACAGTGACGGCACATTGCTGTGCCAAGTCGACAGGGCATGGTTGCGACTGAGATACAGTTTGTAGTTCTCCCACACGCCGGTCACAGTTGGCATGGTTTGAACAACTTGCGGAAGTTGGTCGATGCCTTGGGTCAGTCTCCACGCCTCAGCCGGATACTCTCGAAGTTCTTCGTACAGCCAGTCTCCGTTCATGATGTGGAAGTGGACTTTGTCCGCCCAATCTTGATTGAGGTGTTTGTAGGTAGGGCTGTCGTGGCCGATTCCATGCAGCGGGTTTTGGTTGGCACACGAACCGATTTGAAATCGGAAGTTGAACAGTCCATCAGGATTGTGCTCCGATTCGGATCCTGCTTGATCGGGCAATGTACGGAATGTTCCCGGTTCACCTTGCGGACGGTCGTTCACATAGACGCGATAGTAGTACCGCGTGTCGGGTTGAAGATCGCTCAGCATCACCACGCCCGTGTTGTCGTGTTCAATGCGTGTTCGGCCCGGTTCGCTGACGTGGTCCGACAAATCCCCGCCATGGTTTCCGGGTGGTCGAGTTCCGTAGTGCACGGTGAATTCGCCCGCGTCCGATGTGCGAGCCCATACGGCGACGCTGGTTGATGACGGCCTGCCAAGCATGGGGCCGTGAGTCAATCGACTGGGATCACGTTGTGCGTATGTGGTGGACGAAAAAGAGACCAGAGCAGCGAGTGCGAGGGCAGATGCGGTCGATTTGAATCGTGTCATGGGGCAACGCGTGATGATGGGCAGGGGGAGGATTGGGGTTTCCCAGTGTACCTGCCGAACACGCTGCCAGTGGCTTCTACGAACAGCCCTCATGGATCAGGTTTCCGTCGGAATCGTGACAGTCCGACGTCCCAGCGAATTCAAACTCTAGGGTGGAGTGACGGATGTTGTGTTCGCCGGTGAGATACGACTTGATTTCACGTTTGATTGTTTCCAAATCCTCAAACCGTGTCGGCTGAATCACGACATGAGCTTCCAACGCCCGATGTGATTCGTCCAGTTCCCAAAGATGGACATGGTGGACACCCGATACGCCATCGATTCCACCGAGGTCGGTCATCATTTCCTCGAAATGGAAGTTTGCGGGGGCTCCTTCCATCAAGATGCGAGTCGCTTCGGGGAGCATCTGCCAGACTTGGTAGAGGATGTAAGTCGCGATCAACAGCGTTAGAAACGAGTCCACCCAAAGCCAATCCAAATAGATCACGGCCGCGGCTCCGATGAGAACGGCAACGCTGCCGGCGGCGTCAACCAAGTTGTGAATGAAGGCGGCTCGGACGTTCAGCGAACCTTTGCTCATCGCCCACAGCAGAAACGCGGTGCCAAGGTCGACGACCAATGCGATGGCGGCAGTCACCGCCATCAACCAACCAATGATCGGTTGTGGATCAAAGAAGCGATGGATGGCTTCGTAAACCAAGTAACAGCCGACGACGGCCAACAGCGTGAGGTTGATGGTGGCCCCAATCAGCTCCGCTCGGCGGTAACCAAACGTGTATCGTTGGTTTGCTTCTTTGCGAGCGATTCGCCGGGCGATGTAGGCGATCAGCAGCGAGTTGGCATCGCTGAAGTTGTGGGCCGCGTCGGACAGCAGGGCCACGCTGCCCGAGAAGATTCCCGCGATCACTTGGGCAACTGTCAGGAACTGATTCAGCAACACCGACCAGAGCAATCTTGAATCGCTGACCGAGTCGAACTGACCAGCGGAAGTCAGGCCGTGATGGTGCAAGCTTCCACAGTTTTCGTGGTTCTCAGCCGATTCGCCGGAATGGTTGTGATCGCAACTTCCCATGAGATTGATCCTGGGTAAGTGGACTAGGGATTCACGTTTGGCACGTTGCTGCTATCGACGATCGAGGCAGGTTGCCCGAGTGGAGCGATGGAATGGTTGTGGCCAGGCAAGCTTTCGATTCCAACGGCAAGGGCAACGCCGAGCAAAAGCGCGGTGGTCAACTTCAATCGATCGTGGTCATGAAACGCGACTTCGGGAAGCAAGTCCGATAGCGAGATGCAGATAAAGAACCCGGCCGAAAGTGCCAGGCCCCATCCGAGCAAAGCTTCCGTGTTGGCAAATTGGGTGGCACCAAAGTAAAACGCGATTGCGCCGATCGGGCAGGCCATTGAAAAGGTCAAATTCACCATCGTGCGTTGGGCCGACGTCCACCCGCCTTTGCTCATCACGGATGTGATCGCGAAAGCGTCCAGTGGCTTGTGTAGAGCGACGGCGAGGAAGGTGCCGAGTCCTGCCAGTCCCAACCACGGCGAGTGTTGGGACTCTGCCGCGATGCTGGCTGCCAAGGCAACTCCGTCCATCAGCGTGTGAAGCCCCAAACCAAACAACATGCCGAGCCAACCGAGCGGTTTGCTGCTGACGCGTTTGGCATTCGAATGAGAATGCGAGTGGCTGTGGTCATGATTGTGGTCACTCGGGTGATCATGATTGTGGGCGTGCCCGTGCTCATGACCGTGGTGATGATGATCGTGCGATTCGCCGTGGCCGTGCACGTGGGTGTGGAACGCGCGGAGCAGGATGAACATCGTGATGATGCCAACCAAGACGCCTCCGCCGGCCTGGGACGCGGAACTGATCTTGTGCAGTGAATGTGGCAACAAGTGCAGCATCGCGATCCCCAGCATCAACCCGGCGACAAAGCTCATCAAAAGCTGAGTTCGCAGGTGGGTCATCCGCACCAAAGATGGCAGCCATCCACCACTGACCGAAGCCGTGATGATGAGGACGCAGTACACCGCGAGCAGGGATTCAGGGACAAACAAGGCAATTGCCGAAGCGGGGTACGGACGCGGCGAAACGTTTCAATCTACGCCTTTGCTTGAACGACGCAAGTGGAGTCGCATGGCCAGGATCGCTCCGCACAGCAGGATCACCATTCCCGTGTGAACCATCGCCAGCGATGCCTCCTGGTATCGGGCTCCGCTGTGCAGCAATCCGAACAATCGAGTGCCCGTTGTCGTCACGCCGGGGGGCAAAACCGGCATCGCGGCTGGCACGTCACCCGCCGAAACGATCGCCACCGCCAATGCGGCAACACCCAATCCGCGTCGCAGCAAAGGGATCTCCAGGTGCCACCATCGCCAAACGACCGAGCCATCCATTTGCCCGGATTGCCAAGTGGCATCATCGATGCCGTCGTAGGCATTTCGAAGAATCGCGTAGGCGACCAGAACGCTTCGCACGCCAACCGCGATCAGCGTCGGCACCAACGTGTGCGTCGCGAGCCGGTCCAGTCCCGCGAATGGAAGTCGGAAAAAAGCCGCGACCGTCATTCCAATGACCGGGCCGGGCACTAGGAACAGCATCGTTCCCAAAACATCGACGACTAGTCCAACCGGCTTGGATGAGCGTGCCAGACGAGCAAGGCTCATTGCGATTGGCACTGATAGGATTACCGAAAACAGAGCGAGCTGAATGGTCCAGGCAATCTCTTCGCGAAAGAGCTTGGGAGCCTCGGCGATTGCGCGGACGGATGATTGCCAGCGGAAGGTCGCTTGTCGTTGGCCGTCCACCACTTCGACCGCGTGGCCGGTTTGGATGATCAATCCGGCAAGTGGCAGGATCAACAACAGCGTGCAAGCGATCACGGCTGCCATCGCGAACAAGCGAACTCCGCCTGACGCTGTATCTGTCGTTGTTGATGACGCATCGACTGGCTCAGCATCCCAATTGGACGCGACTTTCCATCGACGACGCTGCAGCCAAAACCACAGTAAGGTTGGAATGCCACCGACCACCATCGGCACCAGCGTGGACACCAGCACGGACGTCGTGTTCGGATCCACCGAGTAGAATAGGTAGAACTGATCGGCGACGGTTCGGACGCTGTGCAAATCCGCGACGCTCATTTCGGTCGACGCAAGCACCATCACACCGATCGCCGACGCAATGATCCATGGCATCGCGATTGGCAATCGCACACGCCACCAACTTTGGCCGGGTGAGAAGTCCAAGGCGGCCTGTTGAATCGCGACGGGAGAAATTCGACGCGTCGCCCAGACCGTTGCCAATGACACCAAGGCGACTCCATGCATCCCATGGATCCAGCCGACCCAGCCCAGGTTGCCTCCCGTCATCGTTGTGACCAACCATCCGAATTTGCCGGCGGTCGATTCCCAGGCTGCCGCCAACAAGATCAGGGGCATCGCCAAAGTCACGAACGCGAAAAATGTCCAGGTTCGAACCAGCCAATGATTCGGTCGCAACTGGCTGACAAAAAACGCGGTGGGCACTCCGATCAAAACCGCGATCCCGGCTGACACCAGCATCAGTTCGATCGTCGTTGTGATCGCGGTCGCCCAATCATCGGCAAATGTCGGATCGGGGGCCGGCAATCCGGGCGGAACCAACGCTGCGAGCGGAATATTGGGCATAAAGGGAAGGTTTTCGAGGCCGAAAATTCGTCCTGCTCGACGATTTGCCAAGCCTGCGATCACAATGGAGCGACCAACCACCTTCACGGAATCTCATGAAGCTGACATCGATCCCCCAGTTGTACCGCAATCTGCGCCGAGGACGCGAGATCCTGAGGGTGCTGCGCCGGTACGGATTGGCGGACTGGATCAGTCGCACAAGGCGTTTGCCGCTGCAGAACTGGATCAAGGATCGTTCGGGCGTTCCGCTGACGCAATACACACGATCGCAACGCATTCGGATGGCGATCACCGAGTTGGGGCCAACGTTCATCAAAGTCGGTCAGGTCCTCGCGGCCCGACCTGACTTGGTCGGCAACGAAATCGCGGAAGAGTTGAAACAGCTTCGCAACGAAGTTTCACCCGACAGCATGGAAGTCGTCGAAGCAACGTTGGCCGAAGAGCTCGGTCCGAACTTCCGCAAACACTTCCGACACATCGAACCGGTGCCGCTTGCGACCGCCTCGATCGGACAAGTCCACCGTGCCGAGTTGATGGACGGCCAGCGAGTGGTGTTGAAGGTCCAGCGTCGCGGCATCGAGAAAATGATGCGCGAGGATCTGGATGTTCTCGAGGGCTTGGCCCAATGGGCCGACCACGTCGAGTCGCTTGCTATCTGGGGACCATCGGACATGGTCCGGCAACTGATGCCGATGATCCTCCGCGAGCTGGACTTCAATCGCGAACGCAGCAACCTGAAGCAGTTCGCTCAGATCTTGGAGGCGGACAAAGCCGAAATCGTCATTCCATCCGTGTTCGACCAACTGTGCACGCGACGCGTCTTGGTGATGGAAGAGATGGTTGGCGAGCCGTTGGCAAAAGTATTCGAGCGTGATGATCGCACGTCCTCTGGCGAGTCAAACGAGATAACTCGAGCGGACTTGCCTCCGGAACTGGGCCGAACGCTTGCTCGAACGTATCTGCGAATGGTGTTCGAGGATGGATTCTTTCATGCCGACCCGCACCCCGGCAACTTGTTTTGCTTGCAAGACGGTCGTTTGGCAATTCTCGATTTTGGGATGACCGGTCGCATTGATGAAGCGATGCGTGAGTCGATTGAAGAGATGTTGGCGGCCATCAACGCGGGAGATTGTCGACGGCTGACGCGATTGATTCGTCGCGTGGGCAACCCGCGAGTCGACTTGGATCAATCCGCATTGGAAATCGATGTGGCTGATTTCGTGGACACGTATGGCCGACAAACGCTCGACCGTTTTGATTTGTCCGGGGCATTGAATCAACTCAGCGAAATTCTTCACCGGCACGGGATCGGTTTGCCCAATCAGTCGGCACTGCTGCTGAAAATGCTGATCTCATTGGAAGGAACACTTCGCGAAATTGGCGTTGGGTTCGATTCGCTTGATATCGTTCGCTCCTATCTTCGCCGAGTGATGATTCGCCGATTGACTCCGGCACGGCGACTTCGGCAAGCCCGACGGATCTATCTGGAGAGCGAAGCGTTCATGGAGAACGCGCCAGAGCAACTGCTGTCGTTGATGAACCAAGCTCGACTGGGGCAGTTGCAGGTGCGTTTGGAACCCAAGCGTTTTGCGCCGGTGGTCAACCGCTTGGTGGTGGGGCTGATGACCAGTGCGGTGTTCCTTGGGTCAGCGCTAATGCTGTCCTACGAGGTTTCACCGGTGCTGTTCCCCGATCAGCCAATGTTCGGGATCCAACGAGTCAGCATCCTGGGACTGGTGGGATTGATCGCCAGTTTCAGCGTGATGGTCGCTCTGTGCCTAGCGATTTTGCGTAGCGAGTAGGCAGACCACTTCGCCAAAAACAGACTTGGTGGATTTTTCGCGAAGAATCTCGAAGCAGTGGGCTCTAGGCAGGTACGCAGGTGTCATCGGGTATGTGAGCCGTTTGGCGTTCGCCACGGTTCCCACGCTTAACCGGGGTTATTGCTGGACTTTTAAAACTGGAGGTTTGACACGGAAAATGCGGCATTCGTTTTTGTTCTGTCCTACGCCCCAACGGGGCAGCTCTAAGATAGCCCCAGGCATCGCCTGGGGTTTCGTTACGGAGACTCCGATTCGAGCCCCAACGGGGGCGGCCTAGGACCGCCCCCTTTGGGGCTTTGCAATCTTGGTCTCGGCATAACCCAGGGCGTTGCCCTGGGCTGGCATAGGGCTGCCCCGTTGGGGCGAAGTCGTGAAACAAAACCTGCGAAAGTTGAATCCGCTGCAACACCAACTTTTTGAAAGCCTAGGCGAACGCCAAACGGCTTACTTACCCAAAGACTCCTGACTACCTGCTTAGGTTAAGAAATTCCACCCACCAACATTCGACTAGAGGCGAACAGATGAAGACGAAGAAACATCGCGGATCGTTCATGCTTCGCTTCATGGTCTTTGGATTCAGCGTTGCGGTGGGGCTGCTCGCGTTTTGGTTGCTCGGTTACATCGTTCGCGACATCGATCGCGTGCAAGGGCCGAACTACAGCCAGATGCTGGAGGACGGATTGCCGCAAGAGTTGCAGGACGAACGGCAAGTGCTCGCCGCGGAGTTGGTGGATCTGAAACAGCAGATTGTGTCGACCGAACGACGTCGGCAACTGACGACGCAAACGACTCGCGATTCGCAGCAGACGATCAATCAGTTATTGGAACTCAAACGCAACGCGGATGAGAATGCAACGTCTTTGAGCGATGGTCAACAATCGGCACTCACGGATAGTCTGCAATTGTTTTTGGCGAATCAAAGCCAAACGCAAACACTCAATGCTGAACTATCCAATCTCAATGACCAACTGGACGATATCGAGCAGCAGCAACGAGAGAACGAAGAAGCCATCACGCGCGCCAGTCGCCCGATTGCGGATGAGTACGACGAGCTTGCGGAACAGCATCAATGGAAACTGGCTGCGTACAAACTCGCGTTGGTAATCCCGTTGTTGCTTGTTTGCGGTTGGTTGTTTGTTTGTACGTCACGCCGGCGGTACCTATGCGATGCTGGTGTATGCAATCAGCGGTGCGGTGGCCGCTCGGGTTCTGCTCGTGATGCACGATCACTTTCCCGCGATCTACTTCAAGTACATCCTGATTTTGCTGTCGCTGGCGATTGCGACGGGAGTCTTGGTGCGGTTGCTGAGGCTGATTGCCAAACCCAGTCGCGATTGGTTGCTTCGCCAATACCGAGAAGCATACGCACATTTCTTCTGTCCAATATGCGACTACCCGATTCAACGTGGCCCACTGAAATTCGCGGTGTGGACGCGGCGGAGTTTGAAGAAACGGACTCCCGTGACGGTCGATGGCGATGCGGCCACATTCGATCAACCGTACACCTGTCCGTGCTGCGAAACGACGCTCTTTCACGCTTGCGAGAAGTGCGGTGGAGTCCGTCACTCGCTCTTGCCCGCCTGTGAAAAGTGTGGCGTCGGTTCCGTGGTTGAGCGAGATGTCGCGGAGGAAAGTCAGGATTGAGTTGGTAGACCGATGTCTTCATTCCAAAGCGTCGGGTTGTCTCGGATGAAGGTCCGCATCAGCTCGATGCAATTTGGATCATTGATGATCTGTAGGTCGACTCCACGACTGCGTACGTAGGACTCCGGTCCTTGAAACGTTTGGTTTTCGCCGACGACGATCCGTGGAATTTTGTAGAGCAGGGCGGCACCGCTGCACATGTCGCAAGGAGACAATGTCGAATACAGCGTGGATCGGGAGTAGTCGTTGGCGGTCAGTCGGCCAGCACCTTCCAAGCAATCCATTTCGGCGTGCAGAATCGAACTGCCACTTTGAATGCGGCGGTTGTGACCGCGGGAAACGATTTCATCGTCGATTACCAGCACGGAACCGATCGGGATTCCGTGTTCGTTCAGCCCCTGGCGTGCTTCGTCTAGAGCGGCTTGTAAGAACGGATCCATCGTTGGGACGCTCGATCGTGGAAGGGAACTTGGAGAGTGTTGTGTTGTCGGAACAACGGTCGCAACTCGGAATAGTATAGTGGTGCTTCCCCACCGAATATCCCCGCCCTGGACATTGCTCATGCGTCACGTTGTTTGTTTGGTTCTCAGTTTCTCGTTGCTTGCGGGAACCGCCTCGTTCGCGGAGGCACCTCAAACGCGGTCAGTCGACAAACCGACGTCCAAAGCTGACAAGAAGAACGCAACGCGAAAACCGAGAAAGAAAAAGCCTGCTCCGTTTGCGTGGGTGAATCCCATTCCCGAACAACGGCAACACCCTTCGCTCAAACACGGAACCTTCCAAAGCCCATCGCTGAAGCACGAAGTTGGCTACGCAATTTTGTTGCCGCCGGGATACACCGATGGTGAACCGGACAAACGATTTCCCGTTGTCTATTACTTGCATGGCGGGCGACCGGGCAGCGAATCGAAATCGATCGCCTTGGTTCCGCAGATGCATTCGGCGATGGAATCAGGACAAGTTCCGGGCATGATCTACGTTTTTGTCAACGGCGGTCCGGTCAGCCACTACAACATCCCCGGCGAACCAACCAAGCAGGGTGCGGACGTGTTCATCAAAGAACTGATCCCACACATCGACGATACCTATCGAACGATCGCTGATCGTGAGCACCGCGGAATCGAAGGGTTCTCACAGGGCGGTCGCGGGACAATGCGGCTGTCGCTTCGTTACCCGGATTTGTTTTGCAGTGCTGCAGCGGGCGGAGGCGGTTATGAAACCGAACGCAAGATCAGCGAGTCGGGCGGTCGCGAGTCAGCGACTCTTGTCTTTGCAGAAGGTGACAACGCTTGGGATTTGGCACGAGCCTATTCCAAGGCGAAAACACCCGAGGTTGACTGGATGATTTACGTCGGGACCAAAGGTTTCAACTATCAGAACAACTTGGAATACATGGCTTTCTTGAAATCACTGGAGATTCCATTTGAAAGCATTGTTGTTCCGGATGTGCCTCACTCGGGATTGAAAATTTACGAGCAGCGATGTGTTGATCTGATGCGATTCCACGCCGCGAATTTTGGACTGATTGATACCGCGATCAAGGATGAATGATATCGGTGGCTTCGTTTGCAAAATGAAAGACGGGTCACCGAAGCGTCTTGCTTCAGTGACCCGCGATTGGTTTGTGTCGAAGTAAAACGTTTGTCGTACTTCACCCTCATCCATGAGGTTCAATAGCAACTCTTGAATGCAAGCTTCTTGAACACAAACCTTGAGTGCGAGTGATGAGGTGCACGACTGACATCTGCGAACTGGCTAGCAGGCCAATGGTTTGATGCTGTTGTCATCGGATTGGATGTACTGAAGCAGGCCGTCTGTATTGAGCGGCTTTGCAAACCAGCGATCGAACCCGTTTGGACCTTCCGCGATTCCATAGTGGCAGGGAGGCTTTCCGCTGGTCGCGACAATGCGAATGTTCTTTGACGCTTCGCATTGTCGCAATTGTCGGATCGTCGAAGCACCGTCGCCGTCCGCCATTTGCATGTCCAGCAGGACATAGTCGGGGGATTCATTGGTGTCCAAATAACTGATTGCGGCATTGCCACTTGCGACGCAATCGACGACGCAGCCACGCATTGAAAGGATGCCAGCCAGCAATTCTCGTTGGTCGGGGTCGTCTTCGACCAGCAGCAGTTTGACCGAGCTTTGAAGGTTTGGGTTTTCCATCTGTGCGTCGATGGCTTCAGAACGTTTTCCGAAGTGTTGCTCGATACAATCGAGTTGATGAATCACCTTCGAGAACGTTCGATCTGCCGCCTCTTTCAGCCCCGCATTCATTTGCTGGCGGTAGAGCTGGAGCCCCAAGTTCAGCGTGTTCAAATGATTACGAAGCTGGTGGACTTCACGCTGCACATTCTCAAAAGCCTGCTCAAAACTTGGGAGATCGATAGCTTTTTCAACTGCCCCGTTGAATAGCTCTTTTCGAAGGATGCGAATCTCGGGCGGCGCGTTGATTCCGATCGTGGCGGTTCTTGCAGAAGACCGCGTGACATTGACCGTGATTCCCAAGCCTGGAAATACGATGGCTTCGCCCGGTTTACGGGATAGTAACAACATGTCTGGAACTCCGTTTCGTTGCGTGAGCATCGACGGCACAAGTCGACCCTCAAAAACCTCACGAATCCCGCCGGATTACGTCAACCTTGCATGAAGATTCGCGAGAAGAGTTGCCCCATTCCATTGACAGTTTTTGATTCCGATCCTGAAATCACTGCTACCTCTGCATGGGAGTAGATGCATTTACTCCTGTAGAGTCAACGGAGATTTGAAAAATGTTCTGGTAGAGCGGGGGACTCCATAGGACTGCAAAACGCCGTGCTGATGCCGGAGTTTCTGGAAACTTGTTCAGTGCCAGTGGCTGGGCTCGCCAGTCCTAGAGAGCGACGACTTTGGATCGCCGCTCAGTTGAAGTTTCTGGCCTTCATCGCCAAACACGTTGAAGGGAACAAATACACGGGCCCCATTCAGACCGCTTGCGCGATCAGGGTGGAATCACCGATAGAGTCATCCGACCGTTCACGAGCCGATGGCATCGGCAAGACGGCGGGGGATTCGTCGGCACTGTTGTCCGCCGAATCCCCAAACGCCATTTCGTCTTGCAGAGTTTCTGCCAATCGGCGTCGTGCGGTGTGCAGGCGCCGCTTGATCGTTCCGACTGGAGCGTCGAACGCATCGCTCATCTCGATCAACGATTGTCCATCGAGGTAGAACGCGTTGAGCGTTTGACGATCCAAGCTTCCCAATCGTGCGATGCCACTTCGAACCGCCGCGGCTTGCTCGCGATCTTGAGCCACGTTGTCAGGCGTGATGTCATCCACGCAAGTTGCTTCCAGGGTTTCTGGGTCGCACGCGGTGGCAGTTCGTTGTCGGCTGAATCGGTTGATTGCCATTCGGTGAACGATTTGACGCAACCATCCGCCGAACGCTTCTGGCACGCGAAGTTGATCCAGCTTTTGCATCGCTTGGATGAAAACGTCTTGTGTCAATTCTTCGGCTTCGTGCACGTTGCGAACTCGGCTGATTGCCAATGCGACAATGACAGGACGATAGCGTTCGAACAAATCACCGAATGCCAATTGGTCTCCGCCTTGGGCGGCAATCACCAATTGGGCAACCGTTTGACCGGATGCGGAAGTCGAGTTGCGAACGATTGCGTTGCCGTCGCTAGGCGGCACGGTGGTCGTGAAATCGGGGGTGATCTTCATGGTGTCCATCCTCCCGGAGTTCCGGGATTACTTTCCTGTTCAGGCCAGCCAAATGACTGCCTGCTGAATTGTTTCAAACCAGTTGGAAAACCCGATCGGTGAATCAGCTCAATCAGCGAGCCCAGCGGACGGATGAGATTGCTTCGCTCGATGCAACAACGTTTTTGTCAGAAGTCTGGTTGAGAGACTTCCGCCATCGATGGGAACGATGGACGAAGATGCAGGCGAAGTTCTGATCCGAGCGGGGCGCTGCCGACGCGAAACGCGATGGGCGGCAAACGAAAAGTCGACGGCGTGACCAAAGGGTCAGTCGTGCCAGAGACTTTTCGCGGCGTGCTTCAGTTCAATGCGAGGAAAAGGCTAGGGCCTTATCGCATGGACCTGTGACACGTTTGGTCTGTGGCAAATAAAAACCGCCAGGGTTTTATTGCCGCAAAACTGGCTGCCAGAGGCTCCGGGGCGCTGGACCCCGGATAACCGAGGCCCTCCCACTGCAATGAGCAGGTATGGATGACGACGCACAGAGTCTCGGCAGCATTGGTACGCATGACATCCACGATGTGGGAAATGCGGACAACACGTTGAGTCGAGATCAGGTTACGCATCGAATCCTCCCTGCGCCGATTTTCTCGGTGCGGTGATGGAGCTCAAAAACGGAAAGTAAGGACACCGAATTCGTTACAATTACGAACCGGCCAAGG
This sequence comes from Rhodopirellula sp. UBA1907, assembly GCF_002337565.1. Lineage (NCBI taxonomy): Bacteria > Pseudomonadati > Planctomycetota > Planctomycetia > Pirellulales > Pirellulaceae > Rhodopirellula > Rhodopirellula sp. UBA1907. The sequence continues at coordinate 49,326 of NZ_DDGH01000064.1, forward strand.
GAATCATGCCCGTAACCGACCGCTTCATGCAACGTCCCCGCCCGTACGGGGTGGTGATGTCGCTGACTGGTTAGAGGATTATTTCAGCAGAAGGTTCGCGGGAACACAAAGTTATTTCGTGAAAAGCTCTGACTTTTTGACCGAAAGTGTGCAAAACACCAGCGAATTGCTGGCTCCGCTTCTTTTTCCGCCGGTTTGCGTGCTTTGTGGTGAACTGACGGGGATCGCACCGGAACGCGAAGATTCAGCCCACGTTCCGTTGGCCTCCCGACGCCGCTTCGCATCCTTTTGCCGGCTGTGCGAAACCTCATTGGTCCAGTCCGCCCCGTCGATGCAGGCCGCTTGCGAGCGATGCGCCTGGCCCGCGACGGGGCACCGGCGAAGTTCTGCCGGCGAGGATTCAGCTCAAATCGATGGCGGCGATGACCAATCGGATGATTTGCCTTGCCAGGAATGTGTTCGTCGTCAGACGCCCTTTTCATTTGAGACCGCCATTGCGGTCTATCGTTATCACGAAGTCGTCCGGCACGCGATCATCGCGGCGAAATACCCTCGCAATACCGCGATTGCTCGCGAATTGGCCGTTCGATTGGCGGATCGCTACCGAGAGAGGGCGGGGATTCGGTCGAGGACGATTTCCGATGAACCGGAGTCGTCTCCCTTGGTCACTCATGTGCCGAGCCCGTTCTGGCGGCAATTTCGTCGAGGCGGTGTGGGAACAGGATCGCTGGCCAGCCGATTCGCTCGCGAGATGAATTTCTCGTTTGAATCTCTGTTAGAAACCACGCGTTCGGTGCAAAAACAGGCATTGTTGGATGATGTTGCTCGCCGCGAAAATGTGCGCGGAGCCTTTCGGGTTCGTCGACGATGGAGAAAACGCTTGTCGGGCGGGCACATTCTTTTGGTCGATGATGTGATGACAACCGGAGCGACCGCCGATGAAATCTCTCGGGTGTTGCTGGATGCTGGTGCGGCCCGAGTCGATCTGCTGGTTGTTGCTCGGGCGATTCGTGACGCACAAAAATGACGCCAAACCCGTACCCATCCCTTTGGAATGGGACGGTTGGGCGGAGTTTGCGGGTTCGTGAATCGGCTTTCCGTGTTAAAGTCTGTCGCGTGGTTGGACGTGGCGGCGGAAACAACGTCCCATTTCACGATGGCTTCTCCTCCATTCGGAGCGAAGTCCTTTTGGCGAGCGATCGTTCCACTGATATTCTCATCCGGTTTTCCCGCACGATGACTGAATCGACCGACACTCCTCTCGAAGTCCAAGCTGATGCATCCGCGTCTCACAAAGGTGGGGCTCGCCGCGCGATTGTTCGTGGGTTGGGTGTCGTTCTGCCGCCACTGTTGACGATCGTGGTTTTGATTTGGGCTTGGAATGCGATCGAGAACTACGTCTTGTTGCCGGTTGAAACAGGAATCCGCCGCTTTGTTCTGATTCCGGCGGTCAGCGAAACGTACGATCGTCCACCCGAAGGTGCGATCATCAACGACGCACCCGAAGGATCACTGAGCAAACCGAATCAGCGTGGGTTCACCTACAAAGGTTTGTCGTACGTTCCCGATCCGACCGGTCGACGCTATCTGCCTGGGTATGTGGTTCAGCGAGTCGATTCCGAGATCGATGCTTTCGGTCCGTATTCGGTTCCGCCAAATAGCGCGACGGCGTACTGGGACCGTTTCGTGCAGCTTCAGTACATGCCGCGATCGGTAGTCGTTCCGGTCTTTTTGATCGTGTTCTTTGTGCTGCTGTATTTCCTTGGACGGCTATTCACCGGCGGTATCGGTCGTTGGTTTGTGACGACGTTTGATGCCACAATTCTGCGGATCCCGATCGTCAACAAGGTCTACGGTAGCGTCAAGCAAATCACGGACTTCGCGTTTGATGATCGACAAATCGAATTCAATCGCGTTGTCGCGATTCAATATCCACGCGATGGCATTTGGTCGCTCGGGTTTGTGACCGGCAACGGCATGCGTGAGATTTCAGAAGCTGCTGGCGAACCGATGTTGAGCGTGTTGATGCCCACCAGCCCCATGCCAATGACCGGGTTCACCGTCAGCGTGCGACGCAGCGAAGCGATCGATTTAAATTTGACAATCGATGAAGCCTTGCAGTTCATCGTCAGTTGTGGCGTGGTCGTTCCCACCACCCAGCGATATGACTTGCCCGGCGCCAAGGCACCCAAGCAGATCGTCGTACCAGCGATCGGTGACTCGGTCTCCCGAGACGGTGCCACTTCACCGAGTGCCTGAGAAGCGGTGTGCCTAAGAAGCGGTCACTCGTTCCAAGGCAATTTGCAGACGCCCCATTGGCCCGCGTTTTCGTCGACCGCCACTTCGATGGAAGACAACGCGTTGCCAAACTGTTCTTTGGTTTGCTCGCGAACGTTTTCTGCAATCACACGAGCAATTTCTTCGGCCGTGGTGTTGATGACCGGCATGATGATGCAGTCTTCGTTTGGGAACACCCAGCGACGTTCGCGAAAACGTGCGGTCGTTTCGGTTTCGTCTTGCGTGATCAAAATCTCTTTGTGGTCACGCGGCAGAATCACGTGGTGATCGAGTGCTTGCGTTTGCTTTAGCACGGCATCTCGAAGAGCGATGAAGTCGACCACGTAGCGATTTTCATCCAGCGGTCCCTCGACGCTGACGCGGACACCGTAGTTGTGCCCGTGGATACGCTCGCAAATGTCGCCCGCGAAAGTGATGAAGTGCGCGGCCGAAAAAATGAATTGCTCTTTGGAGACGTCGACGCGAAAAGTGGCTGACATGAATTGGCGACATTGAGAGTGGGGGCGGACCAATGATTCGATGTCGCAATGATAGACGAGCGTCCAATCGAGGGCACCCGACACCTCGTTCCCCAACGTTCCAAAGCCAATGCCGGGTTGGGGCTGTGCTAACTTATGCCGGCAAGCTGTTGGTTCCGGTTTGCCGCTGGTCGATGTTTTCGCGTGGATGGTTTGGATGGAAGCTTTGTTCGAATGGCTCTCCGAGATGGAGTGGCGACGTGTCTTTCCGGAATTGGTTGGCAAGGCCGCGGGCGTGTTGCTTGGTATTGCGATCAGTTGGTGGGTGTTGTTCCGCAAGCGATTGAGATACTTGGACAGACTGCGTCGCGGTGACTCGGACGAGCTTCTGTTTCAAGCTCACTATTTGTTGCCTGTGAACGATGATCAGGGACCGGACGGAACGGTGCTGTTGCTGTTTCGCAATGTCGCTCCTCGACGCACGATCGATGATGCCTATGACAACCCATCCGCTCGCGAAACCTTGAGGCACTTGGCTCGCGCGACCACGTTGAATGCACCGATCGTTCCAACGGAAGGTCGAGTTGGGTTTGAGATTCTCAACGATGCCGCCAGCATCCTGACCGGTTGGCTAGCAACCTCATCCATGCCGCGAAAAGTTTGGTTGTTCTGCATGACTTGCGAAGACCGAAACGTGGTTCGCAAGGAATGCATCCGATGTTTTCTGTTTCAGGAAGACGAGTTGCTTCGATTCGCGGATTGGAGTTGGTGTCGCAAACACGTTCGTGTGGAACGCCCTTGGCACTGGTTGCGAGTTGTGACGCTGCACCGAATCGCTTGCTATCACCAGGATGAACAGATCGCTTTGCCGGCCGCTTTGGATCGCAGCATTCCATTTGTGGATGATCAGCGTCAGCATCGACGGATCATGCGGCTGGCGTTGGGGATTTGTGATTCGGAAGTGGCCACCAGCGAACCTTGCCAAGTCGATTGGGACGACAAAGAGCCCGTCTTGGTCCAGCGAGGCGTTTTAATGTCGTCGCCTACGCCTTCGTCACCAACAGCGGGGTAAGGGACTTTTTGCTAGCCACAGGTGCTCAATTTACACATTACAATGTCGGCTCGTTCGGTTCGGAGCATGCACGGCGGCGAAGGTGTTTGGTTCGGCCGATCTCAATGCAATTGTTCAACGAGGACCACCGATGAAACCTGCCCGCTCTGTTGTCTCGTCCGCTTCCGCCCAAGCTTCCAGTTCTGCTCAACCGCCGCTGGGATCATCTGTTGATCGCCGTCGGTGGATGCAGTGGACGGGGGCCACGCTGGGACTGGCCGCCTCTTCGCACGGGATCGCTTCTTCAGCCAAAGCCGCCGAAAACATTGACCCCAATCGACCGTTGAACTTGGCGGTCATCGGGATCGCCAACCGCGGTGCCTCCAATGTGGCTGGAGTGCAATCACAAAACCTGACCGCACTTTGTGACGTCGATGAAAACTACTTGAAGGATGCCGGCAAGCGTTTCCCAAAAGCAAAGTTGTATCGCGATTATCGCGAGATGCTGCGCGAGGAAAATGATTTGGATGGTGTTGTGATCAGCACGCCGGATCACCATCACGCGCCGGCAACGATCCGTGCAATCGAAAAAGGATTGCACGTGTATTGCGAGAAGCCTTTGACTCACACCGTTGCCGAAGCACGTGCCATTCGCATGGCAGCCAAGGAAGCTGGCGTCGTGACTCAGATGGGAACGCAGATTCACGCTGGTGCAAACTATCGCCGCGTCGTGGAGATGATCCAGGATGGTGTGATTGGCAACGTCACCCGAGTTCATGTGTGGGTTGGGAAAGGTTGGGGCGCGACAGAATTGCCCGAGCCGCAGGGTGAAGCACCGTCCAATGTGGATTGGGATCTCTGGCTTGGCCCCGCCCCTAAGATCGCATACACCCCAGGTTTGCATCCCGCATCTTGGCGTCGTTATCGTGCGTATGGTGCTGGCACGCTCGGCGACATGGGGTGTCACTATGTTGACTTGCCGTTCTGGGCGTTGGGTTTGCACTTGCCGTCCAGCATCGTTGCGGATGGACCGCCACCATCGGATGACTATTGCCCAACCGGATTGAAGGTTCGCTATCACTTCGACGCAACCGACAAACACGACGAGTTGGATCTGACTTGGTATGACGGCGATCGATCACCAAAGGAACTCGAAGGCATCTCGGTGCCTGGCAGTGGGGTTCTGTTTGTGGGCGACAAGGGAATGATGATCGCAACGTATGGCAATTACACGCTGCTACCCAAAGACAAATTCGCGGACTTCAAACCAGCCGCACCTCGCATCGCCGACTCAGTCGGGCATCACATGGAATGGATGCAAGCGATTCGCGGGCAGGGCACACCGCTTTGCCAATTCGATTATTCCGGGCCGTTGACCGAAACGGTTTTGCTGGGGACGGTCGCTCATCAATGCGGTCGGGAATTGAAGTTCAACGCGTCCGAAATGGTTTGTACCGGGGACGAGCAAGCCACCTCGCTGTTGAGTAAAACCTATCGTGAGGGATGGTCGGTGGATGCGGCCGCTGCCGCGAACGTTTAGGCTATTGACCCCCTTCGCGGATCGGATTTTTTCGATTCGTTGAAAAGTGAATGGTGAGCGGTCGTTCGATACTGGACGACCGATCACCGTTTGAGCCTTGTGTCTCGCCCCTCCCCACCTCCCACCTATTTTCGTCTGTCCCCACAAGATGAAATCTTCCTCTCCCATAGCCGACGCTCGCGATATGTCCCGTCTGTTCACTGCAGGCAATCGCTTGCAAGGCATCGTGCCTCCATTGATCACTCCTTTGCGTGCTCGTGACGAGCTTGATCAGGAGGGATTGGAACGGTTGGTCGAGCATGTCATCGACGGTGGTGTTTCAGGAATCTTTATTCTTGGAACGACCGGCGAGGCACCCAGTCTGAGTTACCGATTGCGACGCGAGTTGATCACCGCCACGACTCGCTTGGTCGCGAAACGTGTGCCTGTATTGGTCGGAGTCACGGACACAGCATTTGTTGAATCCGTATCGATCGCCCATCACGCCGCCGATGCGGGAGCGGACGCCGCGGTCCTGACGACGCCCTACTATTTCCCGGCTGGTCAAACGGAGCTGACCGCCTACGTGCAGAACATTGCACCGGAAATTCCGTTGCCGTTGATGCTGTACAACATGCCCGGATTAACCAAGGTTTGGTTTGAGATCGAAACCTTGAAGACGCTTTCTGAGATCCAATCGATCGTGGGTGTCAAAGACAGCAGCGGCGACTTGGAATACTTCCGTCGTTTGTGTGACCTACGAAATGAGGTGCGTGAGGATTGGTCGATTTTGATCGGACCCGAAGCCATGTTGCCGGAAGCTCATCGGTTGGGTGGCGACGGCGGGGTGGCCGGCGGCGCAAATGTGATGACGCGATGCTTTGTCGATTGTTACGAAGGACTGACGTCAAACGACTCCGCGAAAACGGAAGCGGCCATCACCAAGATCCGGCGTTTTCAAGACATCTACGATGTGGGCAAGTATGCGTCGCGTCACATCAAGGCGACCAAGTGCGCCGCGTCGTTGCTAGAGATTTGCAGCGATCTTCCGGCGGATCCTTTTCACCGGTTCTTTGAACCTGAGCGGGAGAAAGTGGCCGCGATTCTTCGTGATCTGGACATTCTATGATTGCGGCGATGGCATTCACCGGCTTGGACTATGCCGTCCTGGTCGGTTACTTCATCGCGATCATGGCGATGGGGTTTTACTTCTGGGCACGCAACCGTTCCGCGGATGATTTCACCGCTGGTGGTCGCTCGCTTCCGGGGTGGTTGTGTGGATTGTCAATCTTCGCGACCTATCTCAGCAGCATCAGCTATCTAGCGTTGCCGGGCAAAGCGTTTGTCGACAATTGGAATGCGTTTATGTTTTCGCTGGCAATTCCGGTTGCCGCCGCAATCGCAGTGAAATGGTTTCTGCCGCTTTACCGAAGCAGCGGCGAAGTGTCCGCGTACTCGTTGTTGGAACGCCGCTTTGGACTCTGGGCTCGTTTGTTTGCCAGTGGATTCTATTTGCTGTATCAGATCGCTCGCATCGGCGTGGTGATGTACTTGATGGCTCTGCCGATGGCGGTGCTGTTCGGATGGGACATTCGATTGGTCATCCTGTGCACCGGAGTCGTGGTTACGGTGTACTCGTTTGTCGGTGGGATCGTCGCAGTGATTTGGGCCGATGCAATCCAAGCGATTGTATTGCTGGCGGGTGCTTTGTTGGCACTGGCAATTTTGTTGATGGGGATGCCCGGTGGTCCAGTGGAAGTGTTGACGGTGGCAAACGAGAACGGAAAGTTTTCGCTGGGCGACAGTTCGTTCTTTGTTTTGTCAGAGCCAACGATTTGGGTCGTGTTGGCGTTTGGTTTGTTTGACAACCTTCGCAACTTCGGCGTCGATCAGAGCTATGTCCAACGCTACATCGCATCAAGCTCGGACAAAGAAGCGGCCAAGAGTGTTTGGTTGGGGGCTTTGTTGTATGTCCCCGTCAGCGCGTTGTTCCTGTTCATTGGATCGTCGCTGTATGCGTACTACGAGGGACATCCACAGGACCTCGCAGAGGTGCGAACGATCGTAGCCGAGCAAAAGTTGATGCAGGACGGTGTGAGCAAAGACGATGCTGATTATTCAGCCCGTTTGTTGGCAACTTCGTCGAACCTGAAGGAAGAAGATTTGGGCGATCGGGTGTTTCCACACTTTATCGCGGCAAACCTTCCGCAAGGTGTTCGAGGTTTGCTGATTGCTGCTGTGTTTGCCGCTGCGATGAGCACCGTGTCCACTTCGCTGAACTCATCGGCGACGTTGGTGATGAGCGACTTTTACAAACGTCTGTTTCGTCAGGACTCGACGGATGCCCAGCACGTGGGTGTGTTGAGGATGTCAACGATTGCTTGGGGAGCGATGGGGACGGCGATGGCATTGGCGCTCGTTCGCTTGACCGACAGCACGCTGGATGTCTGGTGGACTTTGTCCGGTGTCTTGGGTGCCGGAATCGTCGGCTTGTTCTTGCTAGGGATCACCGTGCCTCGTTTGCACGGTTGGCCCGCCATCACCGCATTCGCGATTGGTGGCTTGGTAATCGCTTGGATGACCATTTCTCAGACCAGCGTTTGGCCCGAAGGATGGGAGAAGTATGCCAACCCAATGGACAAACTGATGACGATCGTCGTTGGGCCGTGCTTGATGATCGCAATCGGATCAATCTTTGCCGTCACTGGTCTGTCTGGCGATCAAACTTCGCGAAAAGATTGGAGCGAAAGTTGAAGGCCCTTCAGGATGTGGTTCGACGCTGCTTCATGCGCCGCTTCGGCATTCCCATTCTGAATGGCCGTGAAGATCTTTTCGTGTTCGTTGCAGGTGTTCTCCATCACGTCGGCGCCTTGGCGATGCATCCAGATACCAAACACCCGAGTCAGGATGTTGGACTGGGTGGATGTCCGGACGAGCGTGTGGTTGCCGGTCGCTTCAACGATACGCAGGTGGAAGTTGTGGTCCGCCTGATTGAATTGGTAGGCGATCTCTTGGCTTTCTTCCGGCGAATTGGTTTGCTTCTGACGTTCCACCAATTCCCGCATCAAGTTGTATTCTTTCGCAATCAGTTGGATGTCTTCCGATGTCGAACGTTCGGAAGCACGTGCCGATGCGAAGGGTTCAATCAGGTTGCGGACCTCGTAAAGTTCCTGCACTTCAGGTTCGTTGATCGAGCGAACGACTGCGCCGATTTGCGGAACCAGCTCAACCATGCCTTCGGTCGCCAACTGACCTGCAGCTTCGCGAACGGGAGTGGCGGACACGCCGATTTCTTTCCCGATCGGACCATACAGCAACCTGGTGCCGGGTTTGAATTCACCCGAGATCAGTTTTTGACGCAGGTGATGATAGGCACGGCTAGCGTGCGTTTCGACTTGGTGACGCCCTGGAGTCATTGTCGTGAAGTTGGGGTGGGGAGGGACGAGATGGATCCGGGGCCGATGCGCTGGAACACAATCGGGACACTCATTCTACCAGTGACGCAACATCGGTCCTATGCGTCTATAGATGCGGAAGGCCAAACACATTGCGGTGAAGTCTATGCACTCAGGGCGTCGCAGGATGATTTCATGGACTTGCCATCCTGTTGCTTTCAACCGTGGGTGGCGGCATGACGCGTCAACTGACCCATCGAAGGCAGCATCACCATCTCACAAACACGAGCGTGTGGTCTTGGGACGGGAATTGGATTTATTACGACATCCGTAGTGACGCAAATGGTTCGGTCTTTGACGGAAGTCGAATCGAACGCGTGCACACTCGGTCTGGTGAAGTCGAAGTGGTGTACCAGGCTCAACGAGACGCGTGTGTCGGTGTTGTGACATCCAATCCCGTCGAAAATAAAATCGCGTTCATACATGGACCGGAAGAACCGACGGCGGATTGGAGTTACTGCGCCTATCATCGACACGGCGTTTGGATGCGTCCGGGCCAAGGCACCGAGGTTCAACATTTGGACGCTCGGGATGTTGTGGATCCATTCACTGCCGGTGCCCTTCGCGGCGGAAGCCACGTGCACGTGTTCGATGACAAAGGCGAGTGGGTCAGCTTTACCTACGAAGATCACGTGTTGGCGATGAACCCGACTGGCGGGCAATCCAACCAGCGTAACGTGGGCGTTTCGATCCCGGGTCGCAGAGTCACCGTGCCAAAAAACCATCGCCGGAACCATGATGGGGAGTGCTTCAGCGTTGTGGTGACTCAAACCCTTGACAATCCAGAAATCGGTACCGACCAGATTTGCAAAGCCTACGAAGACGCTTGGATTGGATGGGATCGCCGCGATCAGCCAGTTGGAAAACGGCAGGGCAGGGCACTGGCATTCATTGGAGATGTGGTGGTCGCCGACTCATCAAGCAGCGATGCAACACGTCCAAATTCTTCGCGAAAGCAAACCAAAAGCGTGCCAGAATTGTTTGTGGTGGAGTTGCCCGAGAACTGCATGGTCGCTGGATCGGAGCCATTGCAAGGGACCGCGATTTCTCGGCCTGCACCGCCCGCGGGAACGGTTCAACGACGATTGACCCGAACCACGGATCGAGCGTATCCGGGTTTGGCAACGGATGTTCGTCACTGGCCGCGAAGCAAACCTGACGGCAGCGAAATCGTCTTCCTGATGCGAGACGACAACGGCGTGATTCAGATTTGGTCGATCTCACCGAACGGTGGATTGCCGAGGCAAGTTTCCTTTGGAAGCGAATCAGTTGGTTCTGCGTTTTCCATTCATCCAAGCGGCGATTTGGTTGCTTGTGTGATTGGAAATTCCGTTTGCGAAGTCAGTTTGAGCGATGGACGCGTTGAGATCGTGGCAGAACAGAAAGATCGATTCGTCTGCCTTCCGTTCGCCGTGGTCTATTCGCCGGATGGAAAAGAAATCGCATTCGGTGGAGCGGTGAAAGATAACGAGAGAACATTCAATCAAATTTTTGTGACGGAATCGAAGCTGTCCAAGTGACAGCATCAAAGACAAGTGTTGGATAGCAGCTACCTGATGAAAGAGAGAGCAACCATGAGAATTCACAGACGGTCGTTGAACCCGATTGCATTGACTGTTGGATTGGTAGGCACGTTGATGCTTCAGTCTGGCCAGTGTCTCAGCGCACAAGACAGTCCAAAGTTGATGCCGCTGAATTACAACCATCCTGGTTTGGAAGTGGACTTGGGCGTGGGGCTTTGGGCCTATCCGTTGCCGATGGACTATGACGGCGATGGCGATTTGGATTTGTTGGTTGGATGCCCGGACAAACCTTCCAACGGAACGTACTACTTCGAAAATTCAACTCAGGACCCGAACGTCAAAATGCCGGTCTTCGAAGCACCGGTTCGTCTCGGCCGCGCGTTCCACAACATGTTGGCGAGCGAAGTCAATGGCGAGGCCAGAGTCTTGATCCCGGGCAAGTACTTTGGACAGGATCCCACGACCGGGAAATTCAACTTCGACAAACCGACAGGAATCTCTGCTCCTGGAAAACCATTGACCACGCCGGGAGCTCGAATTCGCGGCAATATGTGGCGATACGTGGACTATGACGGCGACGGTGACCACGACTTGGTCGCCGGCGTCGGAGATTGGGCCGACCTGGGTTGGGACCATGCCTATGACGAGACGGGCACTTGGCAAAACGGTCCGCTACACGGCTACCTGTTTTTGATGACCAACGCAGGCGACGACTCGGAACCGGATTACGAAAAGCCGGAGATGATCTCTGCGGGTGACGGGGTGATTGATGTTTACGGGTGGCCGTGTGCTAGTTTCGTCGACTTCGATGGGGATGAGGACCTCGACATCGTTGTTGGTAACTTCTTGGACTATTTCACATACTTCGAAAATGTTGGGACTCGCGAAAAACCTCGGTATCAATCCGGCAAAGAACTCCAGAATGTTGACGGCGAACGTCTGACGATGCATTTGCAGATGATCACTCCGACCGCGATCGATTGGGACCGCGATGGTGATGCGGACTTGATCGTGGGCGACGAAGACGGCCGCGTTGCTTTCATCGAAAACACTGGCGAGCTGCGCGACGGACAACCCGTGTTTCAGAATCCGGTTTACTTCCGGCAAAAGGCTGACACGCTGAAGTTCGGAGCGCTCGCTACGCCGTACGTATCCGACTGGGACCAAGATGGCGACGATGACATTGTGTGTGGAAACACAGCAGGCAACATCGGATGGTTTGAGAATCGTGGAGACGGACCGGATGGATTGCCCATGTGGGCTGAACCAGTGTTGCTGAACGTTCGCAACGCGGACGGAACGGAAGAGCCGTTTCGGATTTTGGCGGGCGAGAACGGTTCGATTCAAGGGCCGTGCGAAGCCAAGTGGGGCTACACAACATTGTCGCTCGCCGATTGGGATGGCGATGGCGACGATGACATTGTTTACAACTCAATCTTGGCCGAGGTTGGAGTGTTGCTTAACGAATCCGGCACACTGGTTGAACACGAGTTGAAATCGGCTCCGGTCGAAAGTCCACCGGCTTGGTACCCTTGGAAGTCCGCCACGAAAGGTTCTTTGACGCAGTGGCGAACAACGCCGGTCGCGATTGATTTCGACGGCGACGACGAACTGGATTTGGTGTTGATGGACCAAGAAGGCTACCTAACACTTCGTCGTTCAGCGGGTGAAGCCAAGCGATTGTTTGTTGATGAGTCGGGGCAGCCGATTCGATTGGCGGCGGGGACCGCAGGACGTTCCGGACGAGTCAAGCTCGCCGTTGGCGATTGGGATACGGATGGGCGATTGGACGTGCTGATCAATTCCGAAAATGTCACTTGGTATCGCAACGTTGCTGATCAGGACGGCAAGGTGGTCCTTAAACGGATTGGGAATTTGGCACGTCGCAATGTCGCAGGACATACCGCCAGCCCCGCGGTTTGCGACTTCAATCGAGATGGCAAATTGGATCTGATTGTTGGCAGCGAAAACGGCCGGATCTATCACATTTTTCATGATGATTGCATTTCTTTTTCAGAATCGGAATTGGCCGCGGATGTGCAATTTCAGCGTGCGTCGCCGGCGAAGCCTGTCGATCCAGAAGTGGACCGCGAGGATGCAATCACGTTCGATTCAACGCGGGGACGAATCGCGGCTTGGATCGAGTCGGGAAAAGATGAGGTGAAGTCCGACGTCGTGCGATACCGCTATCATGACGGTACAAAATGGTCGGGGCCGATCACTGTGTTGTGGGAACAATCCAAACCCGGAAAGGTGGAATGTTCGAAATTGCGGTTCGATGACGGCAGCGAAGATGATCGAATCGAGCTGAAGTTTGAAGCACATGTCGGCGACGCGTCGGAAACGGTATCGAAAATCAGTTACGATCGTGGCCGTTCCTTTCGCGATGCCAAGTGATCACCTTCCATGGTGACTGTCGTGCTTGGCCGATGACAAAGAGACCCAAATGTTGAGTCTCTTCGGCAATCGGTTTTGTCGGTCAATTCTTGTTTCAAAAATTCATACGATCCATGTCCATCATCGCACTAGGTCTCGATTTCGGAACGGAGTCCGTTCGTGCCATCCTGGTGGACTCCGAGGGATGCGAGGTAGGGTCCGCGGTCAGTTCGTTTGAACATGGCCAAATCCTTGATGCCTTGCCCGGCAGCGAGGAGCCTTTGCCAGAGCGGTATGCATTGCAGCGTCCGGCCGATTGGATTGAGTCGGCCGCCGTGGCAACCAAAGATGCTTTGGCGTCTGCTGGTTTAAGTGGCGACGAAGTGGTTGGCATCGGTGTGGACTTCACCAGTTGCACGATGTTGCCGACCAAACGTGATGGAACTCCGTTGTGTGAATTAGAGGAATGGAAGTCGAGACCGTTGGCTTGGCCAAAGCTATGGAAGCATCACGGTGCTTTGGAACAAGCCGATCGGATGACGACCATCGCGAAAGAGCGAGGCGAGTCGTTCTTGAAACGATACGGTGGTGTGATCGGATTGGAATGGTTCTTCCCCAAGATGCTGGAAACGATCGAGGGTGATCGTGATGTGGCCGAAGCCGCCGAGGTGTGGTTGGAAGCGGGGGACTGGTTCGTATGGCAACTCGTCGGCAGCCATTGCGATCAACTCGTTCGTTCGACCTGCCAAGCTGGTTACAAGGCGATGTGGTCGGCGGAAGAAGGCTACCCGTCGCAAGACTACTTCCAGGCCGTTCATCCAAAGCTCGCCGAAGCTGTTGCCAACCGGATGCCTGGCGAAATGCGGTCACCGGGACAGGTGGCTGGTCACTTGTCCGAACAGATGGCAACGCGTTTTGGATTGCTAGCAGGCGTTCCCGTCTCGGCAGCCATCATTGACGCGCACGCGGGCGTTCCCGGAGTCGGTGCCGCTGAACCAGGCACATTGGTGATGGTATTGGGGACCAGCAGTTGTCACATGCTCAACGCAACCAAGATGATGGACATTCCCGGAGTAGCCGGGGTCGTCGAAGGTGGGATCTTGCCTGGGTTGTTTGGATATGAAACAGGGCAGGCTGCCGTCGGTGATGCTTTTGCTTGGTTGCTGAAATTGTTGAACCGTGACTCGTTCGATGATTTGGCCAAAGAGGCAATGAAGTTGCCTCCCGGTGCCGAGGGTGTCACATGTTTGGATTGGCTGAACGGTTGTCGAACGCCATTGATGGACGGCGCGGTTCGCGGTGCGTTCACGGGACTGGGAATGCAACACGGTCCCGCTCATCTTTATCTTGCATTGATGGAAGCGTCTGCGTTCGGGGTGCGTTGGATCGTGGAATTGCTGCGTCATGGTTCCGCCGATCGGTCTCCTTCCGGCGCGGGTGAAAGCGGTGTTCCGATCGATCGCTTGATTGCGACGGGAGGTCTGCCGCATCACAACCGCGCGTTCGTGGAAGTGTATGCGGACGTTTTGGGCATGCCCATCGAAATCCATCGTTCCACGCAAGGACCCGCGGTCGGGGCCGCTGTCTTGGGAATGGTCGCCGCCGGGCCTGAGAAGACTCCGTTTTCCAGTATTGCTGACGCGGCTTCTGCGATGGCGGCGGTGCCCGGGGATCAACGCGACCTGATCATGCCTCGGCCAGAGCGAACGCGTGCTTACGAATCGCTTTATGATCGCTATCGTCAATTGGCCGACGCGGTCGCACTGCAACAAATCTAATCCACTTTTCTACTACTTCATTGGCTGACGAGAAGATGCCTCAAACGATCACATTGATTGCCTCCGGAGACCTGCGAGATTCTGCGAACCAAGTTTGTTGGGAGGCCCAAAAAGACATGGAGTCGCGATTAGTCGCGGCGATTGAATCGTTGGGGCACAGCGTCGTTCGCGGTCATGAGTTCGATGAAGCTCGCGGCCATGGTTTCATCCGTTCTCAGCGGCAAGGGATGGATGTGTTTCGTGAGATCGATCCTGACGCTCCGCTCATCGTTGCTGAGGCGGTGTGGCAATATTCGCATCACATTTTGGCTGGTTTGACGACGCACCGAGGCCCCATTTTGACGGTGGCAAACTGGTCTGGCCAATGGCCTGGTTTGGTGGGATTGTTGAATCTCAATGGATCGCTGACCAAAGCCGGTGTGCAATACAGTTCGCTGTGGAGCAAAGAATTCGCCGATGCCGTGTTCTTGGATAAACTGAAAAGTTGGTTGGACACCGGATCCGTCGCTCATGAAATGAGTCACGTGACTCCGTATGAAATCACCAGTTGCGACGCTAGCACGCGAGCGTTGGCGTTGCAGATCGCAGAAACGTTTCAGCGTGAGAAAGCCATTTTGGGCGTCTTCGATGAAGGATGCATGGGGATGTTCAATGCCATCATTCCCGATCACCTATTGCACGCGACGGGAGTCTTCAAGGAGCGACTCAGCCAATCGGCGCTTTACTTCGAATCGCAGCAAGTGAGCGATGAAGAAGCGCAGGCGGTGCGAGACTGGTTGGACCAAGCGGGAATGAAATTTCATACCGGTCCCAATCACGAGACCGATCTCACCGACGCACAGATTCTTGGGCAATGTCGCGTTTACATCGCAGCCATGCGAATCGCCGACGACTTTGGATGCGACGCGATTGGGATTCAGTACCAGCAAGGGTTGAAAGACCTATTGCCCGCAAGCGACTTGGTCGAGGGCATGCTCAATGATTCGGTTCGTCCGCCAGTCTTTTCACGCGACGGTTCGCGCGAATTGTACGCGGGAGGTCCGCTGACTCACTTCAACGAAGTCGATGAGTGTGCGGGTTTGGATGGATTGATTACCAACCGAGTTCATTCCGCGTTGGGGCAGCCAGTTGAGAACACGTTGCATGATCTGCGATGGTCTGATCGCGACGCGAGCGGTACGACCGATGAAGAAGTTTGGGTGCTGGAAATCAGTGGCGCGGTCCCGGCTTCCCACTTCGAAAACGGTTGGGCGGACGCGGAAGGTTTCCGGCAACCGCCGATGTACTTCCCATCAGGTGGCAGCACGATCCGAGGTATCTCGAAGCCCGGCGAAGTAGTTTGGTCGCGAATTTTTGTGGAGGATGATCGGTTGCACATGGATTTGGGGCGTGCGACCTCGATCGAATTGCCGGCCGAAGAAACGCAGCGACGATGGGATGCAACGACACCACAGTGGCCCATCATGCACGCGGTTTTGCATGGTGTTTCGCGAGATGAAATGATGGCACGTCACAAGGCCAACCACATTCAGGTTGCCTACGCGAATTCGGCGGACGAAGCGGACTTGGCCATGCGAGCCAAGGCGTCGGTTGCCAATCAGTTAGGCATGGTCGTCAACTACTGCGGCGTGCGACCCGATGCTCACTGATTTCAAAAGCACAGCAATTGGTTCCATTCGCAAGCATTCACCCAGGGTTCGTCCTGGGCAACCGGAGAAATGAAATGACAGTGAGACAACCTGTTTTGGCAACGAAACCCACTTTGTGGGGTGCCCTTGTTTGCGGCATGCTTCTGATGAGCCGCTTTGGGGCAGGGGCGGTCGTCGCCGACGAATCGTTTACCGCGATGACCTACAACGTTCGTTACTTGAATACGCACGATCGGCAAGATCTCTGGTCGATGCGGCGATCCAAGGTGATCGAAACGATTGCGTCCGCGGACGTGGCCGGACTGCAGGAAGTCACCGTGCAGCAGCTGCACGACATTCAAGAAGGCACACCCGAGTGGACTTGGTATGGCGTTGGGCGAGACGACGGGAAGGAAGGTGGTGAGTTTGCTCCCATCGGATACCGGCATGATCGATTCGAAGCGATGGACCATGGGACGCTTTGGTTGTCAGACACGCCCACGGTGGTCGGTTCCAAAGGTTGGGATGCAGCGTTGCCTCGAACGATGACATGGATGGTGCTTCGTCGCAAATTGGATCGAGCTGAGTTTCTGATTATCAATTCTCACTTCGATCACCGAGGTCAGAATGCTCGCGAGCAATCTGGTCGCTTGGTTGCCGCAGAGGTGGATCAACGAGCGACGGAGCTGCCCGTGATCGTAATGGGCGATTTCAACGCGATGCCTGATTCGGCTCCGCTAAAGGCGTTGCAATCCGGAGAAAAGGTGACGTTGCTGGATGCCCGCGATGCGGTGGACGGAAAGCCAACCGGGCCAACCGGAACCTGGAATGGATTCAAAGCCATTCAGCCCGATCGACGAATCGATCATGTCTTGGTGAGCGACCGTGTTGCGGTTCAAGAATACCGAACGCTGGATCCTCGAACGGAAGCCGGCCGCTACGCGAGTGATCACTTGCCGATCGCCATTCGGGTTGACCTGAAGTAGGGCGGAGTCATCGATTGTTGCCTGGCAAAAAAGAAGCCCGCTCGAGGAGAGCGGGCTTGGAGAGGTTTGAGTCTGTTCGCGGTGGATCAGCTGAAGTCGGGGAGGCGAACCAATTCGCCGCCTTTCATCGCTGATTCATGGGCGCACAAACCGGTGCAGGTCCAGTTGGCAGCCGTTGGTGCGTTTGGCCATGGATCGCGATCTTCTTTGACCGCCGAGACGAATTCATGCACCATGTGCGGATGCGACCCGCCGTGTCCGCCGCCTTGG
>NZ_DDGH01000064.1:66855-75071 GCF_002337565.1 Rhodopirellula sp. UBA1907
CCCGCCGTGTCCGCCGCCTTGGACGAATGACAGGTGATCGGCATCGTGGATTTCGGCGGGCAAGGTGAAACGCTGAATGGGTTCTGGCAGCAGGTGTGCGAAGTCAGGGATCTCGATCTTTTCCGGGATCTCGTGTTCAGGTTTCTTAGCGGTGTGCAGCACGTGCGGTTCGTTTTCAATGAGTGTCCACTCGAAGCTGCGTTTGGTTCCGTAAACGTCAAAGCTCTCGCGGTATTGCCGAGCCACGTCGTGAAGGAAACGCCAAATGTGCGCCGTGATATCGCTGTCTTTCAGTTTGATGTGACAGCTTTGAACGGCGAACGGGCTGCCTGACTTTTTGGCGATCTCTTCGCGAACGGTTCCCGATCCGAAGCAGCTGACCGATTCTGCTAAAGCGTTTGTCAGGCCCAGGCAGGGGCTGACGACGTGGGTGGCGTAGTGCATTGGGATCATTTCTTCCCAGTAGCTTGGCCAGCCTTCCATGTCTTGTGGGTGTGATGCGGCGAGGTGCTGGATCTTTCCCAGTTCGCCTTTCTCGTACATGTCCTTGATGAACAAAAATTCGCGACTGTAGACGACGGTTTCCGCCATCATGTATTTCAGGCCGGTCTCTTTGACCTTGTCGCAAATTTGTTGGCACTCTTCGATGGTTGTTGCCATCGGCACGGTGCACATCACGTGCTTGCCGGCATCGAGTGCTTTCAACGACATCCAAGCATGATCAGCGATGGGGCTGTTGATGTGCACGCACTCGACTTCAGGATCAGCCAACACGGCGTCGAAGTCGGTGAAGCGTCGGTCGATGCCAAACTGGTCACCCGCCTTGTTCAGTTCTGCCTCGTTGCGTCGGCAAATCGCCACGACGTCAGCGTCCGGGTGAGCTTGATAGATCGAAATGAACTCCGACCCGAAGCCCAAGCCGACCATTGCCATCTTCACTTTGCCATCACTCATCGAAAGGTTTTTCCTTTGCCGTCGAATCTATCTAGGGACCTGATATCGACCGTCAGTATAAAGCGACCGACATCGGATTCTATGTGAAATAAAGAAACGCGTGTGTGTTATTTGACGGATGCGGAGGTCGGCAAACCATGCTGGTCGGGGCGGTTTAGCATTCGCTGATGTTGACGGCCAAGCCGCCGCGGGAGGTTTCTTTGTAGCGAGCTGACATGTCCGCGCCGGTGCGTTTCATCACCCGAATGACACGGTCGAGTGAAACGAAGTGCTTGCCATCGCCACGAAGCGCCAGGCGACTCGCGTTGATCGCCTTCACGGCCCCCATGGCGTTGCGTTCGATGCAGGGGACTTGGACCAAACCTTTGATCGGATCACACGTCAGGCCCAGGTTGTGTTCCATTCCGATCTCAGCGGCTTCTTCGACTTGGTGAGGCGTTCCGCCCAATGCTTCGGTCAAAGCCCCCGCGGCCATCGAGCACGCGACGCCGACTTCGCCTTGGCAACCAACTTCTGCACCGGAGATCGACGCGTTTCGCTTGTACAACGATCCAATCACCGCCGCGGTCAGGAGGAAACGTTCGATGGTTTCGTCGGTCACATCCGGGCAGAAACGTTGCAGGTAGTGCAGCACCGCGGGGATGATTCCCGCGGCACCGTTGGTCGGCGCGGTCACGACGCGTCCACCGGCGGCGTTTTCTTCATTGACCGCGAGAGCATACAAATCGACCCAGTCCAAAACGCACAGCGGATCGTGGTCCAGTGGTGCGGTTCGTTCGGTCAGTGTTTGGTACAAATCCGGCGCACGCCGTTCCACGTTCAGGCCTCCGGGTAAGATTCCTTTGGTGCGGCACCCTTTCTCGACGCATTCTCGCATCACTTTCCAGATTCGCTGAAGCCCCTCACGGATCTCTTCGAGAGATCGAAACGTCAACTCGTTTTTGAGAGCGAGTTCGTGGATCGACAGTTGATGCTGATCACAATGTTGAAGTAGTTCACTCGCAGAGGTGAACGGGTGAGGCACATCGGATGAACACCTCGTTTGCGCATTGCCAGCTTGCAGATTCCCACTTTGTCCCTCGCGGACGATGAAGCCACCGCCAATCGAAAGATAGGTGGCTTCGATTGCGGCGGTCGCACCGTCGTTGTCGGTGAACGCTGAGAACCGCATCGTGTTGGGGTGCATTCCTTTGACCGTTCGCCGATGCATGATCAGGTCGGTTGATTCGCAAAAGTCGATTGACCGATCGCCGTTGAGTAAAAGCTGTTTCGATTCGCGAATGGAAGAAAGCTTTTCAGCAACCGTTTCTGTGTCGATTTGGTCAGGGGTTTCGCCCAGCAATCCCATCAACAGTGCGACGTCGGTTTGGTGTCCCAGACCGGTCAGCGCGAGCGAACCGTAGAGGTCGATTTGGACCCGCGAAACGCTTTTCAAGAGGTCGGAATCTTTGAGCTCTTTGAGGAAGGCTTCTGAGGCTCGCATCGGACCGACCGAATGGGAACTGGATGGGCCAATTCCAATCTTGAACAGGTCAAAGACGCCGAAGTACGGAACCACAGTTTCTTCGGATTCAGCGGGGTGATTCACGAGGCAGAGCTTCCTGTTCGATGGACGCAGTCAGGATACGCGGGCGTGGAACTGGGGGGAAAGCGAGCATGAAAAAAGCCCCGTCAAAACCATGTTCTGACGGGGCTCTTAGGCTTAGCGGAGGACACGGGACTCGAACCCGCAGCCCCTTGCGGGGTACCTCAGTTCCAGTGAGGCCGCTCACCAATTCGCTTATCCTCCGTAGCGGATCAGCAGTTTCGTTGATCCGCCTGTTTTTGGCAACCGTGCCTGATCAGGCGAGTTTCGCACCTGAGATCAGTTTCAAGAAGCCTTCATTGTCATCGAACCGACCAAGTTGCTTGGTCAATTGTTCCATGGCATCGACCGGGTGCATCTCACTGAGAGTACGTCGCAACATGGAGACGGTTTCATAGGTTTCTTCGTCGAGCAAAAGTTCTTCGCGACGGGTGCCTGACTGCGAGATGTCGATCGCAGGATAGACGCGCCGATCGGCGAGGCGTCGATCCAGCACGACTTCCATGTTGCCGGTGCCTTTGAACTCTTGGAAAATCGCGTCATCCATTCGCGAATTGGTGTCGACCAAGCAGGTGCCAACGATGGTGAGCGAGCCACCTTCTTGGAACGCACGTGCGGTCGCGAAGAGCTTCTTGGGAACGTCCATGGCTCGGATGTCCAAACCACCGGTTCCCGTCGCACCCCCGCGGCCGGATTTGCCGACCCATTTGTTGAATGCACGGGCCAGACGGGTGATCGAGTCGAGCATCAAGAAAACGTCTTGGCCCATTTCAGCCAATCGTTTGGCTCGGTCGATGACCAATTGGCTGAGTCGAACATGGCTTTCGATATCCATGTCCAAGCTGCTGGCGATCACTTCGCCACCTTTGATGCTGCGTCGCATATCGGTGACTTCTTCTGGTCGTTCATCGATCAGCAAAACCATCATCGTCAATTCGGGATGGTTCTGAGAAATGCCTTCCGCGATGTGCTGAAGCATGATCGTTTTCCCGCTGCGTGGCGGTGCGACGATCAGAGCACGTTGGCCTTTGCCAAGCGGTGCCAGCAAATCGATGACCCGATTGGTCAAAGGCATTTTGCCATGTTCGAGCTTGAGAGGTTGCTCGGGGTTGATTGGTGTCAGCTCGTCGAAGCTGGCCACATCGGCGTAGGACTCGGGCGACATGCCATCGACATCGAGGATTTCTCGAACACGAGGGCCTTGTTGGCGTTTGGCCTGTTGCACCATTGTTTTGAGAATCAGGCCCTGACGGAGCCCAAACTTCTCGATCATTGTGCCGGGCACAAATGGATCGGTGCGTTCGCGAGAGTAATTGTTCTTTGGGCTGCGAAGAAAGCCGTAGCCATTGGGGTGCAGTTCCAGGATGCCGTCCCACTCTTCGAGAGGTGCATCGCTTACGAAATCGGCTGGTTCGCCATTGTTGCCACCACCACCATTTCCGCCTCCGCCGCCACCGCGACGCCGACGTCGTGAACGTGATTTTCCACCACCGCCTTGGCCACCACCGCCACCTTGGCCCTGACCGCCATTTTGGGAACCAAAACCACCTCGACCACGCGGGGCACGTTTTTTCTTCGCCATCTGTTATTCCTGTTGTCGTTCGCCAGAATCCCGAAAGGGATCAGCTTGGTTTGTCACGCTCGAACAGATCGAAAACGATCCGGACCATGTGGCAGAAGCCCATGGCGGTTTTCAAGCACCAACTCGCTTTGACAACCAATCAAGAGTAACCGCGTTTGAAATACGAGGTCTTGTGCGTCGAGGGTTGCGGTAACACCAACAACGCGACCGTTGGACATTGCTTGTGAGTCAAACTGCGTCTGAGTCAAACTCATCGCGACAGGCAATTCCTTGCCGTGGGGAGATTCCCGTTAGACGAATCCAAGACTCGCCATGAAACATCACCGACTTGGGCGATACAAAACAAATTCGACCCGAGGCCCAATTCACTTCTTGCCCGAATGCGGATGGCGACCCAATGGTCGTGATTCACTTGCACGAGGGTTTACCTGAGTCACGGCAAAAATACCACAACGCGGGAGAAACCGGCCTCGCACCACATCGAATCATTGGGGGGCCTGAGGAAGGGGGAACATTTGTGACATCAGCGTTTCGATGTCTGAACCACCCAACTTTCGACCGAACTATAGGCTGAATTGAGCTTGTGTCAAGTGAGTTTCACCCCGCTGCCACGGTATGGCCACGAAGAAGCCTCTATTTTGCGAGAAAAAGCTACGAACTGCCGGGCGAAGTCGCGGTGAGGTCGAAACGTGGTGTCATTTTGATCGCTTTTGGGTTGGGGCGCGCCCCGCATGCTAGCTTTTGGCTGCCTGGGCCCTCTGCTTGGTCATTTGTTCACATCGTTTCAGGTTTTTCCCATGGAATCCTCCTCGAATTCCAACTCACCACTGAATTCGCCGGCAATGCGTCGTTTGTTGCGACAGGGTTTGATCGGTACCGCCGGTCTTGGCTTGCTCGCCGCGGGACTGCTGGGCGTGATTTGGTTTTACATGTTCTGCCGAATCGAAGTGCCCAGCGGTCATATTGCGGTGCTGCTGAAGAAAACAGGCAGCGAAATCGAGAACTCCACGGAGGTGGTCTCGGAAGCTGACTTCGGCCAGTTCAAAGGCCTGCAGGAGAAAGTGCTGACCGAGGGCCGGTACTTCTACAACCCATGGAACTGGGATTGGGACATCGTTCCCCAAGTCGAAATTCCTGAGAACCGTTTGGGTGTTCGCATTCGTTTGTATGGTGATGACTTGGGCTATGGCAATTTAATTGCCTACGAACCGAACCAGAAAGGAATTGCTGCGGAGGTGTTGCGTCCTGGGCGTCACCAGTTGAACGCGGTTGTATACGAGGCCGGTCAAGAAGTTCCTCGATACCGAGACAACTTCATCGAGTTAGTGGAACTGCACGAACCGATTGTGATCCCCGCTGGTTTCAAGGGAGTCGTGACGTTGTTGTCGGCTCCACCCGCAGATGATCCAAATCAACTTCTCGTCGAAGAAGGCAAACGCGGCGTTCAAGAAAAGACGTTGGACCCCGGTGTCTATTACATCAATCCCTATGTTCAACGCGTGAACTTGGTCGATTGCCGCAGCCAACGATTCAACCTTTCCAATGGCGGCGAAATGGGATTCCCCAGCCGCGATGGATTTTGGGTTCGTCTGGATGGCCGGATCGAATTTCGAGTGGATCCAGAACGAGCCGCTGAGGTCTTCGTGACCTACAACGATTCCGGCAACGATGATGGATACGACGCCCGGGTCGAAGAAGAGATCATCGAAAAGATTATCTTGCCCAACGCACGTTCGTTTTGTCGTCTTCGTGGGAGTGATAACTCAGGCCGCGATTTCATCTTGGGCGAAAAGCGTTTGGCGTTCCAAAAGGACTTTCAACAAACGCTGGGCGAAACCTGTCGCCAACAAGGCATCGAGATCATTCAGGCTTTGGTGACGCGCATCTCCCCGCCACAGCAAATCGCGTCGCCGGTTCGTGATCGTCAGATTGCGACACAGCAAGCTCAGCAATACGTCAAAGAGATCGAGCAGCAAACCAGTGAGCAGCAGCTCAAGATCGAACAAGAGATGGTCAAACGAAAGGAAGCGTTGGTCGAAGTCGATCGAGAGGTCATCAAGCTAACCACCGAAGCGATGCGGCAACAAGAAGTCGCGGTGATCGAAGCCGAACAAAGAAAGAAGGTCGCGGAGGTGGAGTTGGCGGCGGCGAAAGACCAGTCCGAAGCCATCTTGGCACAAGGAAAGGCCGAAGCCGAAGTCATCGGATTTGAAAACGAGGCGGAAGCCGCAGGGTGGGTGAAATCTGTTGAGGCCTACGACGGAGATGGTGACGAGTACGCACGCTGGGTGATGCTTCGAAAGCTGGCCCCGAGCTACCGCCAAATGATGGTCAACACGGCCGACAGTTCGTTGATGAACATCTTCAATGAAATCAACAGCGAAGCACCCAACAAAAAGACTCAGCCATCCGCTGAAGCGATCAACACATCGAATCAAGACGAATCAGGAGAATCAGAATGAGCCTTCGCCGACATAAATCTTGGATTGGTTTGGCGTTCAGTGGTCTATGGATCCTGGGCGGTTTGTACTTCGCGTTCTTGTGGTTCTTTTGCCGCGTGTATGTTCCCGAGGGGCATAGTTTGCAGCTTCGGTACAAAGGGCCATTGGTTTTGACGGCTCCCGAAGCCGAGCCCAATCGCTTGGCTGGTGAAGGTGAAGTCGGCGTGCGTGCGAAGATGAAGGGGCCCGGCCGGCACTTCTACAACCCGATCTACTGGCAGCGAAACGTGGTGCCGGACACGGTGATCCTTCCTGGCGAGATCGGGGTGGTGACCTGCAAGGTCGGCGATAGCTTGCCCAAGGGTGAGTTCCTAGTCGATGGTGATTTGGACGGGGAAAATCAAGCGACCCAGCGAGGCATCTTGCGAAAGGTTTTTGGTCCCGGCCGATACCGCGCCAATCCGTACGCGTACGAATTCAAGATTGTTAAACGCGAAGTGAAGCGATACGGCAATCAAGAGAAGAACAGTGGTTGGGTTGAAATCCCGACGGGATACGTGGGCGTGGTCACGCTGCAAACCAACAACAAACAAGCCGGTTTGGAAAAAGGTGTTCAGTCGAAGGTGTTGCAACCTGGTCTGTACCCGGTCAATCCCAACGAACAGCAGATCGACATCATCAATGTTGGCTACAACGAATCCAGCATCGAAGTTCAGAAGCAAGTCGATGCTCAAGGCAACCAAATGCATGACGAGCATGGTGAGCCACTCGCGACACGAGACACGGGGATCAACTTCCCCAGCAACGATGGTTTTGACATTCAATTGGACTTCTCAGCGATTTGGGGCGTGATGCCCGAAAACGCTGCCCAAATCGTTCGCGTCTTTGGCAACTTGGACGCAGTGGAACAGAAGGTCATTGAACCTCAGAGCGAAAGCATTTGTCGCAACAATGGTTCTAAAATGGGAGCGATTGAGTTGCTGATCGGTGAAACGCGTGAGCAGTTCCAAACCGATGTCAGCGAAGATTTCCAAAGCGTGCTGTCGGAGAAAGAAATCTCAATGCTGTACGGCTTGGTGCGACACATCTATATCCCCAAGAACGTTCGCGAACCGATTCAGAAGGGATACGTCAGCGATGAATTGAAACTGACTCGGGATGAGGAAACCAAGACGGCTCGGATCGAGGCGAATCTGCGAGAAGCGGAACGCAAAGTCGACCTGGAAGCCGAACGCGTTCAGGTGGATACCGAGCGATTGCGTGCGGGTGTGCTGGCCGAAGGCGAAAAGAAAGCGAAGGAGATCGCCGCGGAAACGGAGCGATTGATCGCCCAAATTGACCGCGAAACGGCTGAGTTGGACGCTCAGCGATCGGTGTTGCTGGGGCGCGCGTCGGCGGAAGCGAAGCAGATGGCGGCTGAAGCCACGGCGGACAAATTTCGGTTGGCAGTGCAGGCGTTTGGATCGCCCAGTGCATTCAATAAATGGGAATTTGCTGAGCAGTTGCCGACATCGCTGGATCTGAAAATGTTCTACGCCGGCGAAGGCACCCTTTGGACCGACCTGGAAAGTGTCCAGCCAACGCTGCCTCTGAAGTCAGCTCCCAAGTAACGGCTCACGCCTGCAAAGGCACGCTCAAACTCATCTCGGCGGGG
>NZ_DDGH01000064.1:75243-75882 GCF_002337565.1 Rhodopirellula sp. UBA1907
GGCCCGCCGTTTTTGTTGATGAGCAGCGATCCACGTCGCGTCCTACCTGGGAATGTGCGGCCGAATCGCCTCTCTGTTCCGACCGCACCAACCGCCGCCTCGTCGCGTACTGCTGTGGACCGACCCGGCGAGATGGGTATCTTCGTTTGGATCGGATGCCCGAGTTCGTCGCGAGACTTCGCCGGTCGGGCACACTTCACGTTGTCCTTCCAAGCAAGTTTCGATGAACGAACTGAACGAACACGCTGAGTTTTTGTCAGACGCGGAGCTTTCCGAAGCTGCAAAGCAACAACGGCAGCTGACCGAACGCATCGCTCATGCCAGCAGTCCCTTTCGCGAAATCGTGACCCAGATCAATCACGTGTTGGTGGGCCAAAGTCATCTTGTCGATCGCATGCTGATCGGTCTGCTGACCGGTGGCCATCTGTTGATCGAAGGCGTTCCCGGATTGGCGAAGACCACCGCGGTGGCGAGTCTGGCCAAAGCGATCAACACCGGATTTCAACGTCTGCAGTTCACGCCGGATCTTTTGCCAGCGGATTTGATTGGAACTCAGGTCTATCGTCCGCAGGATCAAACGTTCGTCGTTCAGAAAGGGCCGATCTTTTCGAACTTGGTGCTCGCCGACGAGATCAACCG
>NZ_DDGH01000064.1:76047-95123 GCF_002337565.1 Rhodopirellula sp. UBA1907
TGCTCGCCGACGAGATCAACCGGGCGCCGGCGAAAGTTCAGAGCGCTTTGTTGGAAGCGATGCAAGAACATCAAGTCACGATCGGTAGCGAAACCTTTCCACTGCCCGAGCCGTTCTTGGTGATGGCGACGCAAAACCCGGTGGAGCAAGAAGGCACGTACGCGTTGCCGGAAGCTCAAACTGACCGATTCATGCTGAAAGTCATCGTCGATTATCCCAACCGCGAAGAGGAGTTGTTGATTCTTCGTCGAATGGGAAAGACGGGTACGAAATTGGAAGTCGACGCGGTTGCTTCGCCAGAGGACATCTTGGCAGCACGAGCGTTGCTCGACGAAATTCGCGTCGACGAAAAGGTGGAGGGCTACATCGTCGATCTGGTGATGGCGACTCGGCGTCCAAAGGCTTACGGGTTGGAATTGGATGGATTGATTCAGTTTGGTGGTTCGCCGCGAGCAACGATCAACCTGACGCTCGCTGCCAGAGCGGCCGCATTTTTAGCGGGACGAGCGTACGTGCTGCCGACCGACGTGCGTTCGATTGCGTTGGACGTATTGCGGCATCGGGTGATGATCACTTACGAAGCCGAAGCGGAAGATTTGACCAGCGAATCCATCGTGCAGCAAATTCTCGATCACATTCCGGCACCTTAAGCGATGACTCCCAGCGAAATCCTTCGCAAGATTCGTCGAATCCAAATTCGAACCAGCCACCGTGTCGACGAGATGTTGGCGGGGACATGGCATTCGGCATTCAAAGGCCGAGGCATCGAATTCGAAGAGGTTCGCCCCTACCAAGTCGGCGACGATGTTCGCACGATTGATTGGAACGTGACCGCGCGCCAAGACGCTCCCTTCGTCAAGCTGTTTCGAGAGGAACGCGAGTTGGCGGTGATGTTGATGGTGGATTGTTCGGCGTCATTGGACTTTGGAACCCAGTCGCAAACCAAACGCGAATTGGTGACGGAACTGGGAGCGACCCTGGCGATGTCGGCCATCAAAAACAACGATCGGGTTGGTTTGACACTGTTCAGCGAAGACATCGAAAAGAGTTTTCCCCCACGGCAAGGTTCACGTCATGTGCTGCGACTGATTCGCGAAATGTTGACTCATCCTTGCCGTGGATCTGGGACCGATGTTGGAGCTGCGCTGGAACACTTGCAGCGGACCGCGAAACGAAGGACGGTCGTGTTCCTGATCAGCGACTTCCAATCCAAGGACTACGAGAAATCGCTTCGCGTCGCTTCTCGAAAGCATGATTTGATTCCCGTAGTGGTCACGGACGCTCGAGAAATGGAGATGCCTGCGGTGGGTTTGGTTCCGCTTCGCGACAACGAAACCGGTGATTTAAGTTGGATCGATACTTCCAGCCGCAAGCATCGCGAATGGTATGCACAGATGGTTCAACAACGAGAGGAACAGCGTGACGCTTTGTTTCGACGTTACCGAATGGAACCACTGCACTTGAGGACCGGAGAAGACTTGGGCGAACCTTTGCGTCGCTACTTCCATCAACGGGAGAACCGACGATGAGGGTCGAAAAAGTAATGAGCCAAAGACGCCGCTCTCAAGCGATGTTGACGATTTGCAAATGGATGGCAGTCCTACTGTGCGTCGCGGCGACGACCGCTGCATACGCTGATGCGATCGTTCAGCGGCAGAGCGATGGTCCGATAGAATTCCGACTTCTTGTGTCCGATTCGGAAACGCTGATCGCAGAACCTTTGCAATTTGAATTGGAAGTCATCGTTCCGAGCGAGTTGCAAGTTGTCTTGCCTGCGCTGGACCAGTCTCTCGGCAATTGGGAAATCATCGCGAAGGAAGTTCGAGAGGACTTGCCCCACGCGGATGAGCCAGGCCCCAATTCGCGTCGATGGTGGGTGCGATTGACGCTGGAGACTCTGCAGACGGGCGAAGTGACCATTCCGAGTGTTGAAATTCAAACGCTTCCAAGGCAATTGGAGAGTCGATCCGAGAATGCCGCCATCGATTGGGAGAAAGCCGGTTCTCTGGTGACGCAGCCAATTTTCATCGATGTTGTCAGCGTTCTATCGGAAACTGCTGACCCGACGAAGCCAGAGCCGATTGCCGGTGCCATTGCGCTGCCGACCGAGGAAACGCCATCGAGTTCTTCGCTGCCTGGCGTCGTTGTCGGTTTGATCGGAGTCTTGATCGCCGGAGCATTGTTGATTCGCCGGATTCGATCTCGTGGAGAAATTTCCAACGCGGACTGGGCACGCCGACAGCTGACGGATCTGCGTTCCCAATGGCGCAAGCAACGACTCACTCCCGACGATTGTGCACGTCAGTTGTCACCGATCTTTCGCGAATGGATCGGTTCGATGATGGGACGAGAATCGGCGGTCACGTCGGACGAAGCATCGGCTTGGCTGCGGGAAGTCGAGCCGGCGATTGATGGTGAGCTACTGACAATGCTGACTCGGGCGGACGAGGTTTCGTTTGCCGGTATCTCGGCGACATCCTCGGAAGTTGATTCTTGGCTCAATCGGTCCGATGACTGGATGAAACAGCTTGAGACGTTGCAGGTTCGAATCACACAGGAGGCAAACGCATGAATTTTGCATGGCCTCACGCGTTTTGGTTGTTGGCGTTGATTCCACTGATGGCTTGGTGGATGTGGCGTCGTCGAGGCACGGCCTCCATCGCTTTCAGTTCGGTCGCCGCGGTCGATGAACTTCCGCCCAGTTTGCGGCAACGTTGGATGTGGTTGCCGAAGGCGTTGACGTTGATTGCGTTTGCATTGTTAGTGGTGGCGTTGGCACGACCACGCGAAGGACGCGAACAAACGGTTTCGCAAACCGAAGGGATCGCAATCGAAATGGTGATCGACCGTAGCGGCAGCATGCAAGCGATGGACTTCAACATTGACGGCGAGCCCGTTGACCGATTGACCGCGGTGAAGAACGTGGCCAGCAAATTCATCACCGGTGGCGAAGATTTGGAAGGGCGTTTCAGTGACTTGGTGGGGCTGATTACTTTCGCGGCGTATGCCGATGCGGAAACGCCTCCGACGCTGGATCATTCGTTTGTGGTGTCACGGTTGAACCAGACTGAGATCGTCAATCGAAGAGATGAGGACGGAACCGCGATTGGAGACGCTATCGCATTGTCGGTCGAAAAACTGAACGCCTTGGATGCAAGGCAGGAAAGAAAGGTGCAGAGCAAGATCTTGATTTTGCTGACCGACGGAGAGAACACCGCCGGTGAATTGGATCCGGTTCAAGCTGCCGAGCTGGCTGAGACAATGGGAATCAAAGTTTATGCGATCGGAGTTGGCACAAAGGGCAAGGCTCCCGTGCCCGTCCGTGACCCATTCACCGGTCGTCAGCGGCTGCATTACATGGAGGTGAACATCGACGAAGCGACACTGCAAAAGGTGGCTGAGATTACCGGCGGCAAGTATTTCCGGGCGACGGACACCGATTCGCTCGATGCAATTTATCGCGAAATCGATCAATTGGAAAAAACGGAAGTCGAAACACAGCAGTATGTCAGCTATCGAGATTTGGCCGTTCAGCCGTGGTATTGGCGTTCGTTCACGGTTCCTCCTGTGGTTGCGATCGCGTTTGTCGTGTTGATCCTTCGTTCGCTATTGGAACACCTTTGGCTGAAGGAGTTGGTGTGAACACGTCCGACATACAGTGGGGAAATCCTGGAGCTTTGACGTGGTTGATCGTCGTTGCGGGTGTTGCGTTGCTAGTCGGCTATGCCGGCATTTCGCGGCGGATCGCTTGGAGACGCTTCCTCGGAACGCGGCCGGCTAACCGGTTCGCGAATCCATCGAAATGGAATCGTCCCGTTCGTTCATTCCTATTGTTGGCGGCGTTGGTGCTGATGGTTGGCGCGCTGTCCGATTTGCGTTGGGGCAAGGCGTGGGAAGAAGTTCCCCAACGTGGAATCGAAGCGGTGTTTGTGCTGGATGTTTCCCGCAGCATGTTGGCGGAAGATGTTTCGCCGAACCGATTGGGACGCGCCAAGCAACAAATCAAAGACATGGTCGATGAGATGCCGGGCGACCGAGTTGGGTTGGTCGTGTTTGCTGGCGAGACTCGGCAAACGCTGCCGCTGACTCGGCACGTGGAAGATTTCAAACAGACGTTGGACTCCGTTGGTCTCCACTCGGTGCGTCGAGGCGGTTCGCGTTTGGGGGATGCCATTCGAGTTGCATCCGATGCGTTCCTGGACAAAACGACCGACCATAAAGCCATGGTGATTTTGACTGATGGAGAGGACCAAGAGAGCGATCCGGTTTCCGAAGCGAAGCGGGCCCACGAAGAAAAAGGCATTCGCATTTTTACGATCGGTTTGGGCGACATGGACGAAGGCTCACGGATTCCGGATGTGGATCCTGAGCTGCCTCGTCGGCAGAGCGGACGCTATGTGAAGCACAGAGGACAAACGGTGATTTCAAAGATGAACGGTGCCATTTTGATGGAGGTCGCCACGCAATCCGATGGAGCTTACATCCCGGCGGGAACCAAACGAGTGGATATGTCTGATGTGGTTCACGGGTACATCTCAAACGTCGACAAAACGGATTTGCAGACGGCGACAATCAATACATACATTCCTCGCTTTCATTGGTTCTTGATCCCGACAATGCTGTTGCTGGCTTTTGAGGTTCTGCTTCGAGGCTGGCCGAACAAACAATCCGTTGCGGAGGATGAAACACCCGTTCGTTCCGCGGAACCACTTTCCCGAAATGCCGCGAAAGTGGCATTGGTTCTGCTGGCTGGAACACTGAATTGGAGTGGGACACTGCGTGCTCAGGATGACTTGCGGTCACACGGTGGGCCGATGTCGCCTGTTGATCGCGTCGGTCGCGAACAGTTCAACCAAGGCGTGGAACACTTTGAATCACGAGAGTTGGATGCAGCGGAACAACTCTTTGCGGAGGCGGCGAGTTCGCTCGATACGTCTCTCGCCTTGCGGGCTCGTTACAACCTTGGGAACTGTCAGTATTCACGAGCATTGGCGGGAATGCAGATTGAGCCAGCCGCTGCAAAGGAGGTATTGGATGCTGCGATCGCGAATTTTCGATCCGCGATCCAGGTGGCTCGGTCCATGGATCATGCTGCGGAATCAAACGACGATTCGGTAGCCGACGTGGTGCGTCGAGCACGCACAAATTTGGAATTGGCGTTGCGGCTGAAGCAGGAATTGGAGCGACAGGAGGAACAGCAATCGGGGCAGTCAGAGGACGGGTCTTCAGAAGAGGAATCCAAGCCCTCTGAAGACAACTCGTCGGAAGATCAGCAGGATCAAAACGGAGAAGATCAATCGGCCTCGGGAGACCAAAACGAAAGTGAATCCCCGAGCGATGGAGGCGAGTCACAAGAGAGTGATTCGCAGGAGTCTTCCGCCGGTGAGAAGCAGGAAGATGAGCAACAGGGTGGCGAGGACGGCAACGAAAGTGAGTCAGAAGAGTCTGGACAAAATTCCGCCCAGTCCGGAACTGACTCAAATCAAATGCCGGAACAGGATTCACCGCAGGATGGGGCGGATGATGCCGAATCATCCGCCGGCGAATCCACCGGAGCGGCTCCTGAGGGACAGTTGCAATCTCAATCGGAAGGAAGCGACGAATCCGAAATCCAGGAAGGCGAAGGCGGTGCGATGACACAACAAGTGATGCCGCAATCCATGACTCGCGAGGAGGCTTTGAAGATGCTGCAAGCCGTTCGCGACCGAGACATGCTGCGGCGTTTCGGAAGAGAACAACGAGAACGATCACGTCAAATTCCAGTGGAAAGAGATTGGTGAGGTCGATCATGAAATCCATTGAATGTGCAAATTGGAAGCGGCAATGCGCGAGCCCCGCCATTCGACTGCTCGTCGTGTTGATGTGCTGCGGTTTATTTACGTGCGCTGGCATAGCAAACGCGGCCGACGTGACGGCGAAGTTGTCGTCCAAGGAGGCGTATGTGGGTGCCTCATTGACTTTGCAAATCCAAATTCAAAACGCAGAAGAGTATGAGCTCCCGGAGTTGCCAACTGTCAAAGGTGTCGAAATTGTTCGCGAAGGGGCACCTCAACAGAGCCGGAGAGTCGCGGTCGTCAATGGCCGAATGTTGCAGGAACAGAGCATCACGTTTTTGTACCGCGTGACTCCGACCGAAGTGGGGACCTTTGAAATACCAGCGATGAATATTCGGGCCGACGGTGATGTGTTTCGGACCGAACCGATGACCTTTGTTGCAACGGCGAGCGAAACCGGCGATCTGCTATTTGTGGAAATCGAAGGCGAAGAAAGCTCGGTGTACGTTGGTGAGCCGATTCGATTGACATTGAAGATTTGGCTTCGTCCGTATCGGATGGCGGACCAAGAATTGACGCTATCGGAAGGCGACATGTGGTCGATGCGTTCTTCTCAGACCGAGTGGGGCGAATTCACGAAGGCGTTGGAGGACATGCGTGCACAAAACCAGCGTCCTGGAGGACGGTCGGTTCTGCGTAAAGATCAAAACGGTCAATCTCGTGAATACTATCTGTACGAGATCGACGCCGAGATTTATCCCAAGAAGCCTGGCAAGGTTGACGCCGGCGGTGTGGAAATCGTCTTCAACTATCCGACCGAAATTGGTCCGGCATCGAGACGAGATCCGTTCGGCATGGGATCGATGTTTGATGACGATTTCTTTCACGCTCCATTTGGGCGACCACGGTTTGCTGTGAAGAAGTCTCGGCCGATACGAGCGAAGGCTGAGATCGATGCCATCGAAGTGCTGCCCATTCCCACCGAAGGTCGACCGGATGGATACAACGGTGCGGTAGGCGAATACACCATCGTCACTCAGGCGACCCCGCAGTCGGTTGAAGCCGGTGACGCGGTCAAGTTGAAGATTGGAATCACTGGCGACGGGCCGATGGAATTGGTGCGATGCCCTCCGTTGTCGACCATGCCGGAGTTGACCGCTGATTTCAAAGTCTCTGATCAACCGCTGCCCGGTTTCGTCCAAGACAACATGAAGGTGTTCGCTCCGACAATTCGGCCCAAGCACGAAGGTGTGACTGAGATTCCGCCGATCGAGTTTCATTTCTTCAATCCGAAAACGGAATCGTTTGAAGTCGCGAAGAGTGAACCAATTCCCTTGCGTGTCAAACCGTCGGAGACTCTGAAGCTGGGTTCCATCGTTTCTAATGGAAACCGATCGGTGGACTCCGATTCGGTCAGCGGGGCAGGGCAGGGCGGCGAAAATGCAGGGGAGGTCTGGGCAGCTTCACTCTGGCAAAACCACACGTCCGCGGATGCACTTGAAAACGTGCCAGTTCGCAAAAAGCAGATGCAAGGTTGGTCACTGATCGTGTTTCCGGGGTTGGTCTGGTTCAGTCTTGTCGTTTGGCAGAACCGAAGTCGCTGGATGGCGTGGATGCCCGAATGGAAGTCACCGGGCGAGCGCGCCATGCAAGAGATGGAACTGGCCGAGGATTTACCGGCGATTGGGCAAGCCATGGCGGCGTATCTGCAGCGACAGTTCGGGACCGATCGTGAATCATCGAACTGGATGTCTGGGGTCGGTGGTTTGCGAGCGACGGGAGGTTATGGATTGGCCGCTGAGGTCGAGTCATTTATCGAACGTTGTCAGCGTGAAGAATCGGTGGTTCCGTCGGAAGCGACGGTCGCCGCGGAGCCAATGCGGTCTCGCGGTGTGGCATTGATTGAACAACTAGAAAGCTTTCGCGAGCAACAACGACCCTCGCGAAGTTCACGGACGAAACCTGCCTCTGTTTTGCATTCACGAAGTGTGGCCAGAACACTGGGGTGGATGATCGTCGGCTGGACGTTGGCGAGTGGTGGCGTCTTCCGTGATTCCATGTTGAAGTCGTTCGCGATGGAGATTGCTCCGGCGAATAGAGGCAATGCCGTTGAGCCACTCGACGGCGTGACCTTGGATCAGACATCGATGTCTGTGTTGTTCCAGGAAGCCAACCAAGCCTACGAGCGTGGAATGTCGATGCTGGAAATGGAAGACTCTCGTGACGCATCGACGAAGGATCTGGCTGGCGATTTGCAGTCAGGACGTGCGGATGCGAAAGCGGATTTTGCTTTGGCGGCAACCCGATATCAGACGCTGGTGGACGCGGGAGTCGAGAATCCTTGGTTGTATTCAAACTTAGGAAATGCCTGTCTGCAGTCTGGCCAAATTGGACGAGCGATTGCTGCTTACGAAAATGCGTTGAAGTGGAATCCAGAAAACGATTCGCTTCGCACGCGATTGTGGTTGGCTCGCGATCAAGTCGAAGAGTCCAGCGATCATGACCTGTCGTGGGAATTGTGGGCCCAAAGAGCGATCTCGCCGGTTCTTTTCAAACACTGGGGATCAAGCCAACTGCGGTGGACAGTGATCGCTTTGGCTGTCGTCTTTTGGGTTTTGCTGATTTCAATTCGGGTCGGGCAATTCGCACCTGAAACACGTCGTGTGGCACGTTCAATGGCTTCGTTGCTTGTGGTGGTTGCCGTGGGCGGAAGTGTGGTTTGGTGGTTGGCGACATCAGCGGTTTCAAGACCATCCGCCGGTTATATTGTCGCTGATCAGGTCACCGTTCGGACCGGCGATGCTGATTCGTTTCCTGCTCTCATCGAGTGGAGCAATGCGGATGGGAAGCAAGTGGAAGTTGTTCAATCACGCGGTCAGTGGATGCTTGTCCGCACCGCGTCCGCGGAAGGTTGGGTGCCTCGCGGCAAAATTCAGACCATCAAAAACGGCGGACGCGAGATCTTGCTTCCACCAAATATCGACTCCGCTGGGTAGCCCACAGAACAGACGGCAATGGTTTTGAAGTCTTGGGGGAAACGGAATCTATGCAATCAATGGAGACGAATTGATTCTATGTCTGTCTTTGCCGCCAGAGACGCCTGCTCTTTAAAAGCTTGAATCGTCACGAGATGGTGCCGTATTTTGTTGACTCTCAAAGGTTCCAATTGAGGAACGTTGGCAATGCCGAGCACCAGGTTGGCTATATTGCTGGATGCAGTTTTGTTTCTTTTTAGATGAGGAGATCTGAATGTCACGCGGGCGGTTGCGTTTTCGATATGGAGTCGTTGTTGTTGCCTCGATCTTTCTAGGCATAGGGCACAATGCTTCTTGCTTAGTCGCCGATGAGCCCGACACGTTGTTCTTTGATGGGTTCGAAGGAAAGGTCGATGATCTTTGGGACCCGTTGCGACCCGATCCCGATCGTATGTCGCTCACCAGCCATCCTGGCAAACTCACGTTGAAAACGCATTTTGGTGGTCTCGGTGGCAACGCGCTGACTCGTCGAATGCCACTGACACGGAATCTGTATTTGGTGCCAAATCCCGTCGAAGGTGATGACGACTTTGTGGTCACGACCTGTGTCGAGTCCTTTCGGCCAGTCAAGAATTATCAGCAAGCTGGATTGATGATTTATGACGATGACGACAACTATCTCAAATTCGACTATGAGCACAGTGGACGGCATGCTGGGTTCAAGCACATGCGAGAAAAGGACACGTATCGTCTGGTTGACACCGATGAATTCATGGAGCCTGCCGACCAGCTTTGGTTGCGCGTGATCAAGCGTGGAAATGTTTATGAGCGAGCTTTCAGCACCGACGGTGAAAAATACAAAGTTATCGGAGAAGCAGTTTGGGGCGATGGCAGCCCTCAGCAAATTGGGATCATGGCTTGCAACGGATCGCTGCGGGACCATGAAATCGAGGCCCAGTTTGACTTCTTCCAAATTCGAAAACTGACAGCCGATGAACGCCAGGACCCTGTTTATTTGCAACGCCAAGAACTTGCCGGCGCATGGGATGTCGTTTCAACGAAAGTGAACGGCCAAGATTTAGTCGAAGGGCCAATCACAGAGTTCAACTTCGATGGCGGCAACGTTTCATTTGTTACTCAGGGTGAACTTACGGAGGTCGACTACATCCTGAACGTCGAATCCGATCCGAAAGGATTTACTCTGTCGTCATTGACGAGGGACGCGCAGGATCCTGTCAACGGAATCTACTCCATCGACGACGATCAATTGGTCCTGTGCTTGTCGCTGCCGCCCGGCGCACCCGCACCGAAGAAACTCGAATCACTGGAGAACGACGGAAGCATCCTGCTGACCCTTAAACGCTCCCGCTAAACAGGCACCTTGCACCGTTTATGCGATGGCTCTTTTACGTGAGGGTGCCGATGATTTCGGTGAGGGTGGAGGCGTTAAGTTCGTCGAGGGCGGCGGGCAGTTGGTCGATCAGCCGCATAGAGACCGTGGGGTCGTAGTAGTTCGCCGTGCCAATTTGCACGGCGGAGGCGCCGGTGACAAGGAACTGCATCACGTCATCAATGTTGGCGACGCCACCAATTCCGATGATCGGAATGTCGACGGCTTGGCGGACTTGATGCACACACCGCAACGCGATGGGTTTGATGGCAGGGCCACTGAGTCCGCCCATGCCGTTGCCAAGTATGGGGCGACGTTTCTTCCAGTCGACCGCCATGCCGAGGACTGTGTTGATCAGGCAGACCGCGTCAGCGCCGCCGTCGGCTGCGCCTTGAGCGATGTCGGCAATGCGAGTCACGTTGGGTGTGAGTTTGGCGAGGATCGGCACGTCGCAGGCATTGCGTGCGGAGGCGACGACTTCGCGGCATGATTCGGCGTTGGTGCCAAAGTCAATTCCGCCGCTGACGTTCGGGCAGGACAGATTCAGTTCGATCGCTGACACGCCATCGCACTGGCCGACTCGGCGAGCCAGTTCGGTGAAGTCTTCGACCGTTCGCCCGGCGACGCTGACGATGATGGGCGTTCCGAGTCCGGCGAGATACGGCAGGTGATGTTCGAGAAACGCGTCGACGCCATCGTTATCGAGCCCGATCGCATTGAGCAAACCAGCCGAGGTTTCGACGGTTCGCCAAGGTGCGTTGCCGATGCGTGGTTCGGCGGTGATGGTTTTGGGCAAGATCCCGCCGAGACGAGGGAGGTCAACGATGCCTTCCATTTCACGCGCGTAGCCAAAGGTGCCCGACGCCACCAAGATTGGATTGGGGAGCGTTAGGCGACCGAGTTTCGTTTGCAGGTCAATTTGCGTGGTGGTCATGAGGGGTCAGGAGGTGAGCAGTCGGTGGTGAATTTGGTGAAGAAGTCGCTGGGCGACGTGTTCTTTGGTGCCGCGAATGTGTTCGATCACGTCTCCGGACGGATCCAACAGTTCAACTTGATTTTCGCTAGAGTTGATCGCTTCAGGACCGTTGCTGACCATCAGATCGCAGTGCTTGCGTTCCAGTTTGACGGTGGCTCGAAAGCGGCGATCATCGGTTTCCAATGCAAAACCAACGACCCATTGATCCTGGCGTTTGCTCTGGCCAAGGGTGGCGATGACATCGGGTGTTTCAATCAATTCCAATTGAAGCGGTTCGCCGGTCTTGGACAGTTTTTGTGTCGAGACATGTCGAGGCATGTAGTCGCACGGTGCGGCCGCACCGATGGCGCCGTCGCAGTCTTGAAAGGCTTCGCCAGCAGCTTGCAACATTTCTTGCGTGGTTAGCACGTTGATCAGTTCCACGCCGTCGGGATAGTCGACCGAGACTGGTCCCGAAATCATCACGACATCATGTCCGAGTGCCAATGCGGCACCGGCGAGTGCGGCGCCCATGCGACCGCTCGACGCGTTGGTGAGATAACGAACCGGGTCGAGGTACTGCCGAGTCGGTCCAGATGTGATCAAGATGCGACGACGGGGAGAAGTGGAGGCATCTGTCACGGAGAGCGGCCCAGTTCGAGCTGAACGGATTGAATCAAGGTTTGCAGTCGTTGTCCGGTCAGCCCCATTTTCGCGGCCGCCAAAGCAAACAGTCTCTTTTCGGCTTCGACGAATTGCCCGTCGGCGGCCATCATTCGGATCAAATCTTTGAGCAATGACTCGCGGACATCGGGCTCGGTGGGCAGTTGCAGTTTGGCGCTGTCACTGATGCCGAACGCGAGAGCAGCCTCAAGCTCCGATTCGTGCAACCCAAGTTCTTCGCAACGCTCAGCGATCAAGTGGACTTCGCGGTGGCTGAGCGATCCGTCGGCGAACGCCATCACGACCAGGTTGCGAAGGTGCTGTTTACGCTGGTTCGAGATTCGATCGTGATCAGACGCGATTTCTTTCGCGGTTTTGGATTCGTCAGGATCGGGGGCGGGCGATGAATCGCTCATCGTTCGATCTCATATTCGGTGATCTTGCGATACGCGGTCGCTCGGCTGATCCCGAGCAACTTCGCCGCTTCGGGCACGCTACCGTCGCACCGATTGAGTGCTTTTTCGATCAATCGTTTTTCCCAGACATCGATTCGAAGCGTGTCGATCTGAGTCAGCCCCGCGTCACGGAGGCCAAGGTCGTCTTCTTGGATCATGGGTTCGTCGGCCATCACGACAGCGCTGTCGATGACGTTGCGCAGTTGGCGAACGTTGCCTGGCCAAGCGTAGTTCCGCATCCGTTCGCGAGCAGGATCGCTGAGTGACAGCTTGGGCCGACCATGTTGACGAAGGAAATGGTCCAGGAAGTGATCGATCAAGATGTCGATGTCTTCCCCGCGTTCGCGAAGGGGCGGCACGACGAGTTCGAACACGCTGAGTCGATAGTAGAGGTCTTCGCGAAAACGGCCGTCGCGGACGAATTCGGTGAGGTCTCGGTTGGTGGCGGCGATCACGCGAACATCGACGCTGACTTGTTTGGTGGCTCCCACTGGAAGGAACGGGTGACCTTCCAGGATCCGCAGCAGTTTGGCTTGTCCTTCTAGGCTCAACTCACCGATCTCGTCCAGGAACAACGTGCCCTCGTTGGCTTGTTGAAACAAACCGTCGTGGTCGTTGTCGGCACCGGTGAACGATCCTTTCTTATGACCGAACAACTGGCTTTCCAGCAGGTCACGAGGAATCGCGGCGCAGTTGACGGTCAGCATGGGGCGATCGGTTCGCGTCGATGATCGATGAACAGCGCGGGCGACCAGTTCTTTGCCTGAACCGCTCTCACCGCGAACCAGCACCGAACCGTTGGCGGCACCGACGCGAGAGATTCGTTCTTTGAGTCGCAACATGGATTTGCTGCTGCCGATCAATTCGCCTTGGTCGGCATTTCGATCAGCGATGCGTTGGTTTTCCAATCGCAGATTTTCAGTCAGCGTTGATTGGGCGATTCCTTTTGTCAGCAGGCTGCCGGCACCGACCGTCAAGTCGACCAGTCGTTCATCGTAGGCAGCACCACTGCGGTGCAAAACCAGCACACCGAGGGAGGTTTCGCCATCGAGGATCGGAACCATCATGCAGGCGTCTTTGCCTGATTTGCCGTTGTTGTCAGGATGGTCGCTGATGTAGGGCTTTTGTTCGTTGCTGACGTGGCGCAGGCGGCCGCGATCGAATTTGATCGGTTGCGAATCCTTGGGGAATTGACGTCGGATTTTCCAACGGCCATCGCCCAAATCAGCGACCAGTGTCACCGTTTCCGACGCGGTGCGATCCAGCAACAACTCGAGAGTCGTGTTGATGACTTCGTCGGCGCGTTTGCCACCCAGCAGCGAAAGGCTGAGTTGATACAAGTCCAACAAGTCATCCGGATGATCGACCAGTTGGCCTGGCTCGCGGATACGATCTGGCTGACGAGTTCGATAGGACTCAAGTTCTTCGTAAACGGTTTGCGACAGCGCGTCTTCGTTGAGCGAGTCTTCGTCGAGGTTGATCATTTGCATGATCGTTTTCCCGATGACGACTTGCGTGTCGTTGTTCAGTCGAGCGGTGCTGACTTTCTTTCCGTTGACGAGCGTCCCGTTGCGGCTTTCAGTGTCGCGAAGTTGCCAGTTGTGGTCTTCGTAATAAATGACCGCGTGGAATCGACTGCTATTGGGATCCGTCAACATGATCTCGCAGCCCGCAGCGCGTCCGATGTGCATCGGGCGTTCTGGATCCAAAGGGAATTGAGTTCCCTTCTCGTTGCCGTCTTGAATGGCGAGGTAGGCGACCATCAATTCAAGCCGTGTGAAAGTTGGTGGATGGATCGGATGAGTTGTGTGCGGACAACGCGGCAGCAAGTTGTTTGAGTGCGATCGGCGTTGGTTGGCCGGTCAGCCCGACTTGTTCCCACCATCGTTCGACGATGGGAGCTTTGGCGGAAGGAAGTTCGGGTTGCCACATCGACAACGCTTTTGCCAACGGAAAGCGATTGCTGGGGATCATGCCAGCATCAGCAGCCTTGGAAAGAATCAATGGAACGATCGCCGTCGTCCAAGGAAGCTCGGACGATGTTCCAGCTTCGCCGGTTGCTGTGTCACTGCTTGTCCGAGTCCCACTGCTGCTGTTGTGCGTTCGTGTGTGCGAGCTGATGGCCATGCAGGTGAGTTGGTAAACCAAACGCAACCACTCGGGGACATCGGGATCCATGTCGGTCAGGACCGCTTCGATCCACACGCTGGCTTGTTGTGAACTGGCACCCGCAGCTCCGTTAGCGATGGGTTGCACGGCATGAACGCTGACTCGCGATGGCCACCAATCGGTCGGCGGGCTGCCGTTCCAAATCGCTTTGCCGACGGAGCGAACCAGTCCGGGGCCGTAGGACTCGTAAGCCTGTTTGAGCGGAGCGTATCGCAGACGAAGCTGGTCCGCCAATCTTGGTGATCGTGTCGTGAACGCTCGCCGGCATGTTTCCAAACTGCGATGAATTGCCATCGCCGTTTGATCGGATTGCAGATCGGAATGGCCGCCGCGAATCAAGGCGATTTCGCAAAGTGCGGGTGAGAGTTCCACGTCGTTGTCTTGGGCGATGGCTTCATCGATCAAGTGTTCCCAAATGACCGCGGGATCGATGGACGCGTTGATCAATCGGGTGCAGACGTCCTGGACCGCGGGCTGGATCGCCTTCTGCAGCGATGCGTCCTTTAGGTCTCGTTGCCAACTGATCCACTGGACCATTCGCAGGAGGCTGAGGGTGGTGGAGGGGATCCACTGCAATTTCACGGTTTCAATCCTCTTTGAGGTGTTCCGCGATCCATCGTTCCAATTCCTCAATGTCCACCGCGGGAACCTTTGACAGGTCGGGCCGCAACTTCACCGCGTCACGAATGTAGACGTGTTGAATTTCGGACTGAGACTTCGTCGTGTTCCAGTGAAGCAGGACTCGAATGCAACGCGGCAGTGAGCCTTCGACGGAGACTTCGTACCCGCACAGCAACGGAACTTCGAGCCACCCGAGTTGACGTGCCGCGAGGGCAGGGAACTCGCTGTGCAAATCTTTGGTGACCGTGAATGTTGCGCTGGCCAAGTCGGCGGAGTCGATTTCGTTGCGGCGGATCATCAGCGCCAGCAACTGAGTCGTTGCTTTGAGAATCTCTTCGCGGTCATCCTGCTCGACGGTGGTGGCCCCGCGAACTCCCCGGCACATGGTCATTTGGTTGCAAATCCTGTTTTGAGACGAGCCTCTTTGTTCTGGTTACCATAGTCGCAATCTCAATTTGCGACTACTGGGGATCTTGTGCTTTCAGCTGGCGTGCGATCGTTGCGGAGCGACCTGCAAGAGTTTCACGGAGCAAAATGCGAGGTGCCAGGCACCGTGTAGCCGACAGAGGCTCTCCGTCGGCTCGAGCGCAACTGATCGGGGGCAGTGGTGGGGCTTTTCTGCGGGGAATGAGTTGATGAGCTTTCGGGGGATTGGTGCGTTTCGGGTGTGGTTTGCCGACTGAGAAGCCTCAGTCGGCTACGGTGCTGGGTCGGAATTGGAAGGTGCTAGCCAACCTGTAGCCGACGGAGGCCCTCCGTCGGCTTGAACGCAATCAATCGCAGTTGGGTTGGGGCTTTGCTGCGAGGAACGAAGCGATGAGCCTTTAGGTGTCGGGTGCGTTTCGGGTGTGGTAACCGACTGAGGGGCCTCAGTCGGCTACGGGTGCTTGGCGGGTTCGCATGACTTGCGAGTGGTTTCGCGGTAAGTTGTGGAAAACCATTTCGCCAGGTTCGCTCGCTACCACGTTTCACAGGCAAACATTGTGTTTACAAAAACGACACGGAAGTCATCGTCGGCAGCGAGACACTTTTTCACGCGGGCGAGTGACAGCCGTTTTC
The DNA here is from genome assembly GCF_002337565.1 of Rhodopirellula sp. UBA1907. Taxonomy (NCBI): domain Bacteria; kingdom Pseudomonadati; phylum Planctomycetota; class Planctomycetia; order Pirellulales; family Pirellulaceae; genus Rhodopirellula; species Rhodopirellula sp. UBA1907. The sequence goes on from NZ_DDGH01000064.1 coordinate 92,109, forward strand.
GACCATTGTTTTGCGTTCTGCTGGGCGCGGTTCTGCTGAGTGCCAGTGGATGCGGTGGATCCACCACACCCGTCGAACCACCGGTGATCGAGGATTACATCCCTACTGGCGAGGTCACGCTCGAATTCGTGATCGACGAAGATACGACGAAGTCCTATGTCGTGGATAATGTCGCCGAAGGATCGACGTTGGAAGCTTTGATGGGCAACCTAAGTGCGCCGAAGATGGAGATCGGCGGAGAGGGAACGACCGCGTTTGTCAATTCAATTGAAGGAGTCAGCACCAATGCGACTCACGGGTGGACCTACACGGTCGACGGCGAATTCGCGACGAAGGGGATCGGCACGATGGAGTTGAATCCGCCGACCACAATCGTCTGGAAGTACACGACCTTCGAAGAGGCGATGGCCGAGAAAGAGTGATCGGCGTTTGAAAGGTCGGCCAACGCACCGTAGGCCATGTCTTGCATGGTGGCGTGGTTGGTTGATCCAGAGTTGAGGTTTGTCGCGAAGTTGAATGTCGCGGCGGTGGTGCATCGATCGGCGGGGGGCCATTGCCTGGCACGGCCTGGCCTACGGTTTTGCTCGACCTCCCCCAAAACTTCGTTTCGGGAGAGGCTCTCAATTGCAGAAACCCGCCAGAACGCATTGCCAGAAAACTGCACTGCTTCCCGGAGGGAAGAGTGAATCAGTTGGGCTCTTCCCCGATGAGGAAGAGATTGAATTAACGGCGTGCGAAGATCAGCGTTGGACGCGGGCGTTGCCCTTCCAGATGCTCCAGACTTGATCTTCGTCGGCAGGTTGGCCGTAGTCGGTGTAGAGCGTTGCGGTCAAAGCACCAGTGGCCCAGCCGAACTGCGAGCTCTTCTCTGCGTCCCAGCCTTGCAGCACGCCGTAGAGCAGGCCGCCGACGAATCCGTCACCGCCGCCGATGCGATCGATCACGCCGATTTCGCGTGGTTCGATGACAGCGAACTCGGTGCCGTGAGAAACGATCGCGCCCCAGTGATGCAGGTTGGCGCTCTCGACTTCACGCAGCGTGGTCGCGAACAGAGTCGTGTCGGCGTATTCCTTTTTGACCCGATTGATCATTTCCTTGAAGCCATCGATCTTCGCGGAGATGTCGCTGCCGCCGGCTTCGGGGCCTTCGACACCCAAGCACAGTTGGAAGTCTTCTTCGTTGCCGATCAGGATGTCGGACAGGCTGGCGATCTCTTTGAACTGAGCCGCCAATTTTTCTTCGCGACCTTTCCAGAACGAAGCCCGGTGGTTGAGGTCGAACGAGATTCGTGAGCCATGTTTTTTGGCCGCACGAGCGATCTCCAAGCAGAACTCGCTGGTCTCTTCCGAGAGTGCAGCGATCAGGCCGGACAGGTGAACGATCTTGGCGCCTTCGGTTCCGAAGATGCGATCGAGGTCGAAGTCCTTGACGTTCAGTTGTCGACCGACTTCACCAGCGCGGTCGTTTTGCACGCGAGGCCCGCGCGAACCCCAGCCGCTGTCGGCCATGTTGATTTGGTGACGCACGCCCCAAGGGTTGTCTTGAACGAATTCAGGACCTTCGTAGTCCATGTGACGGCCGGCCAAGTCATCTTTGATGAACCGGGCGACGGGGCTGTCTTTGACAAACGCGGTCAAGATTTTGACGGGCAATCCCAAGAACGACGAGATGCTGCCGACGTTCGATTCCGCGCTGGTGGCTTGCATCTTGAACGTGTCGCTGCAGTGGAACGGTTGGTGGTCCACTGGCGTGAGGCGAATTCCCATGCTGGTGGGAATGACCATGGCGTATTTGGCGTCGCTGCGTAGTTCAATCATGGGACAGTGTGGATGGGGAAAGTTGGGATGAAGGGGAATGGGCGGCAATCAGCGAGTCATTTCACGATTGGCTCGCCGCGAGATAGGTTCTCAGATGAAGAGCAGTGAAGCGGATTCACCCAGAGGTCTGCGCTGCCTTGCTTACGCTGCGGGTTATGAATCGTGAGCGAATCAGGAAACTCGTTCGAAGCAGGGCTAGATCGTGACGGATGCGAAACCGCCATCGACCGCGATGTTTTGCCCGGTCACAAACGAAGACGCTTTTCGCGAAGCCAACCAGATGGCGGCACCGGCGAGTTCTTCTGGTTTTCCAAAGCGAGCCATCGGGGTGTGACCGATGATTTGGCCGCCACGTTCAGTGTACGAGCCGTCGTCGTTGTAGAGCAGCTTGCGGTTTTGTTCGGCGGGGAAGAAGCCGGGGCTGATCGCGTTGACTCGCACGCCGGTGGTCGCCCATTCGCGAGCCAGCCACAAGGTCAGGTTGATCACCGCGGCTTTGGCGGCCGAGTAAGCCACGACGCGTGACAGCGGGATGATGCCTGACATCGAGGCGATGTTGATGATGCTGCCGACGCCGGCTTCGATCATCGCGGGCGCGAACACTTGGCTGGGCAACAACGCTCCGCCGACCAGGTTCAGGTCGAACACGTGTTGCCAGGCTTCGCGAGGCAATCCGCAGACATCGCCGCCAGGTGGAATCGTCGCGTCGGGATGGTTTCCGCCCGCCGCGTTGACCAGGATTGTTGGCGTTCCGGCCCAAGCCGTGATGGCGTCGCGAGCTTCGGCCAACGAGTCCGCTTGCATCCCGTCGACGGCAAAGAATTTGGCTTCGCCACCGCCCGAGGTGATCGCTTTGACTTTCGCTTCGCCGCGTTCCGCGTTGCGTCCCAAGACTGCCGTGCGAGCCCCGGCCGATCCGAGTGCCTGGGCCATGTGGCCGCCGAGCTCGCCTGTGCCGCCGATCACGACCGCGACATCATCGTTCAATTCAAAAAGAGTATTCATAGTGGCGGTACTTTACTCGCAACGCGACGCAGAGAACAGCACGCGAAACAGGGAAGTTTTGCCAGTCGAACGACGCAGGGTCCATGGAGGGCGTGGAGCTTTTTTGATTCCGCTTTTTGGCAGATTTCCACATGGCGTACCTCTCCCGAAACGAAGTTTCGGGAGAGATCGAGCGACGCCGTTCAGGCGTACG
>NZ_DDGH01000064.1:95308-99934 GCF_002337565.1 Rhodopirellula sp. UBA1907
CCCTCCCCAACTGCGTTCAGGAGGGTGAATTCAAACTTGCGAGCAATGCGCTTGTAAAACTGCACGACCTCCTATGGAGGAGCGGGGCAGATTCTTGCCCGCCTCAGGCTTGTTTTCGCCAGTCCACCAGGTGAACTTCGACACTGCGATAACCGTTGAACTCGTTGATGACGGGCCGGTAAGCGATCTCGATCGGGCCGTTGTGCTGGTTCAGCGGTTCGCACCAATCCGCCGCACCGAAGGCGACGCCGCGGATCACGCGTTCGCCTTGTTTCAGACGCACGGACAGGTGGTTTTCGCCCTTGCCCATCTTTTTGGCTGGTTCGTTGAGCTGAATGTCGCGGCCCATCAACACGGGACGCGGGTTGCCGGCGCCAAACGGAGCCATCGTTTCGATCTGCTTCATCGTTTGCAGGTTCAGTTGGCCGAGCGGAGCTTCCGCATCGATTTGAATCGCCGGCGCCAATTCTTGCTCGGACCACTGTTTCGAGACGGCTTCACAGAAGTCACCACGGAAGGCTTCGATGTCAGATTCGCGAATTGTCAGTCCGCCCGCGGCTGGGTGACCGCCGTAGCGAACCAGTCGGTCCTCGCACTCACGCAGGGCTTCGTAAAGGTTGATGCCCGTGCCGCCGACGCGTCCCGATCCGGTCGCGTCGACTTTGCCTGCGGTGTCGAGCGAGAGAATGATCACGGGTTTGGCGTATTTCTCGGCCAATCGTCCGGCAACGACTCCGATGACTCCGGTGTGCCAGCCGACTCCGGCAAGCACCAGCGCGGGATCGTTTTCAGGGTCGAAGTCCGCTTTGGCTTGCTTTTGTGCGGCCAGCTGAACGCTTCGCTGCAGCGTGTCACGGGTTCCGTTGAGCTGGTCGATGTACTGGGCCAACGCCACGGCCCGGTCGCCGGCTTCGATCGTCAGCAGCTCGATACCCAGTTGAGCTTGGCCAAGTCGCCCGGCGGCGTTCAGTCGGGGAGCCAGCCCGAAGGAGATGTTTTCGGTGGTCAATTCGCTGGCTTGGTCGAGTTTGGTGAGCTTCATCAGTTCCCACAAACCCGGCAGCGGTTCGTTCTGCATCACTCGCAGGCCGTGATTGACCAGCACGCGGTTTTCGTCGAGCAGCGGGACCACGTCGGCGATGGTTCCGATGGCGGCCAGCGAAAGCGATTGCATCAGGAATCGCTTCATCGGTGGCGTGACTTTTTTTTGCCCACATTTGGCTTGGCAAAGCGACCAAGCGAGTTTGAAGGCGACGCCGGCACCGCAGAGTTCGCCAAACGGGTAAGCCGTTCCGGGCAGTCGTGGGTGGACGATGATGTCGGCGTCGGGCAGTTCGTCGCCGATTTGGTGGTGATCGGTGACGATCAGGGTCACGCCAAGCTCGCGACAGAGTTTGGCGCACTGCAGGCTGGCGATGCCGCAATCGACCGAGATGATCATTTGCTTGCCGCGAGCGACCAGTTTGCGGATCGAGTCCTCGTTCAGGCCGTAGCCTTCCTCGAGCCGGTTGGGCACGTGGTAGCTGACCTCGGCCCCGATCAATCGCAGGCAATTGACCAGGATCGCGGACCCGGTCATGCCGTCGGCGTCGTAATCGCCGTAGATGACGATCGGCGTCTTGGCTTCTGCGGCCGCCAGGATTTTTTCGGTCGCGGCAGGCACACCGGGCAGCAACTGCGGGTCACGCAGGCTGGTCAGTTTGGTGTCCAAGAACGTGGCGGCGTCTTCTTGCGAATAAACGCCGCGACTGACCAGCAACTGAGCGACGACGGGAGGCAGTCCCGTGGTGCGGATCAGTTGTTCGACCAACGGAGCATCGTGCGGAGTGATCCGCCATTCCCGCTTCGTCCCGGAATCAACAAGCTGGTTGGTATCGGAAATCGAGCTGGAATCGGTACTCAAATCGACCGTCGTCCTTGAATAGAGTCGGCGCTGAGAAGCTTACTTTTTCTTTTCAGCGTGCCAGGTGTGCTTGCGCAGGTTGGGGTTGTACTTCTTCAAACGAAGCTTTTCCCCACCAGGCTTTTTGCGGAGGGTGTAGTTGTACTGTCCGGTTTCTTCGCAGACCAGGAAAATGGTTTCTGCTTTTTTCTTGCTCTTGGACATCAGACGTGCCGGCGTGGTTTGTCAGGGAAATGAAATTTTCGAGCCCCAGAGTATGACTAGCCAGGTGTGATTTTGGCAAGTCGTACTTTTTTGGGGCGAATCAGGGGTGTGATTGTCGCCCATCGACTCCGCTCGATGGAGAAAGGGCCGAGATCCGGCGACCCTCAACCTAAACCGGAGTGTCAGCCATCGGGGCTGACCCAATGAAGAAACTGGCCCTCGCAAAGGTTTGCCTTCTCAGGGTTTTCTTCGATGTACCGACGCAGATATTCGTATTGCTCACCTGATCGAACAAGATGATCGAAGGCATCGGATTGCCAGAGCTTTCCGCGCCGTTCCAACGCAGCGTTGATTTTCTTGGCGGTGAAATGAAGCCACGAGAAGCACTGTTTCGACATTGAGTCAGGATCAGCAAACGACGCCAGTAGATGCACGTGATTGGGCATGATGACGAAATCACCGAGTCGATAGCGAATTCCGTCGAAATGGTGCAATGCATCGGCGACAATGCGAGCGATCTCAGGACGTCTCAAGACACACGCACCGTGACAATCATCAAGAAAACGTTCGTGCGTCTGCCTGAATTGTCTCTGGAACGTGTCTTTCAGTTTTTGTTCCAGGGAGTGGGCAATCGATTTCCAGTTCAGCGTTGTGGCCTCGGGGTGGTCTGCTCGATGCAGCCAGTCGACCCGTTCACGATCCCATCGATCGATTACTACCGCGGGGATGGAATCGGCCAGTCGAAAGGTGATGAACACGATTGCTCCCGCTTGCGACCAGTGCGGTTTGCAGCGTTCCTGGATAGAGAACTCAACTGATGGGTTGAACGGTTCGCCTAATATGCTGTCGTTGTATGTTCGGGTGACTCCATTGGACGGAGCCAATGGGCGACTGTTGGTGCGAAGCATATGACTCCATCGGGCGGAGCCGATGGGCGACAGTCAATCACATTTCCTCGTCGACAAATTCACCGTCGGCTCGGTGGCCGAGGTAGGTGAAGATTTGCGGGTCAGTATTTTGTGAAAGAAATCGGACAGAGCCGTCTGCGAAACCGAAGTTGCCGCCGCCGGGATGTTCACTGGCGAAGCCGCCGACGAACTCGGGCGGATTTTCGTCGATGGCCGCATTGCCCATCATTCGAATCCCGCCGCCAACCATTGTGCCGGTGTTTCGTAGCGTGCTTCGGGTCCCAGACACCCAACCAAGTGATTGGAGGGTCGGAATCATTTCACCGATCAGGATCGTGTGGCTGCTGCCGTCGTAGATGTCGCTGTAGCGAACCTCGCTGTTGAGAAACAGCAGTCCGTTGTTGTCTTCATCGATCGGAGCTTCCACGTCGTGATGACAGCCGGCGTAGTTGGACAGGCCAGCCGTCTTTTCATCGTTGATGCCAAATGGAAACGAAGGGCAGAGGAACGCGGAGATTTGATATGCGCGAACTTTTGCATTGACCGGAGCATAGACGCTGGCGGTTAAATCGAAGTCGTCGGCGGTACCCTGCTGTTCGATGTAAGGCAGCAAGCGAACCAGGAAACTGATGTGCTCGCCATTGGGTGTGTTGGCGATGGGCCCGGTCGGGTTGGTGGTTCCTGGTGGCAAATGCTCCATCGAGAATTCGTAGTTGTGAGTCGCCAAGGTGAGTTGAGCGATGTTGTTGGAGCAGCTCATCCGCCGCGCCGCTTCTCGAGCGGCTTGGACCGCCGGCAACAGCAAGCCGACCAAGACGCCGATGATGGCGATCACCACCAAGAGTTCGACCAGCGTGAATGCACGCCGTGACGAGGAAGGGAAATTCGTTGGCATGGTAGATTCCTGGGTTCGAGGTGGGGCCGGTTGAAAAAGTCGGTGGAGCAATGGATTGGGATCAGGTGAGTGTCGTGGGCGGCTAAAGCTCGGAAGCAATTTGCCAGGTGTTGGACCGCTGGATGCGACGCGGGTTCTCGGGATCTTGTTGGCCCAACCGAGCGATCACGTGAATGGTCAGGGATTCCTCGGAGGCATCGTCTCGCGTCACTTCGATTTCGATCTCGGCGGGTTCATCACCGCGAATCGCTTCGCTGACGGACCAGGTTTCTCCGGTGTAAGCGTCGTCTTCGCGAAGTTGTCGGTGGGCTCGGACCAATCCGGCTTCGAGCAGCCAATCGGTTTGTTCCACTCGAAGGAGGTGGTTGGTTTGTCGGCGGTGTGTCAGGCTGCTTTTTAACGAGGTCATCACCAATGAAATTGAAATGCCCAGGCACACGAGCACGTAGATCAGAGCTGTGCCCTGGCGTGGAGAGGACGACGAGTGGGGGCGGAGTCGAGGTTCGGCCCTCCCCTCGCTTCGCTCGACCCTCCCAGAGGGAGGGTGGAGAGCGGAGACGCTTCGCTCAGTCCTTCGAGGTCGTGCCGTTTTTAAGTGCTGTGCCAGTAACGTTTTTTTGAGAACCCCGCCCGCGCAGCGGGAGGGGTCGGAAAGCGAGCGTTCAGCAAGATTTCCGGGGGAGGGCAATCCACGCTGCTTCCCATGCTCGGCCCCC
>NZ_DDGH01000021.1:0-2797 GCF_002337565.1 Rhodopirellula sp. UBA1907
GCATTTTCGCTTTCACTGGTGCGGCATCAGCGGCTAGAACCCGAAGCGATTTGGGAGATCAAGACTCAGACGCTGAAGAACTCGGGCTTGTTGACGCTGCACCGCGGCGGCAACGGATTCGATTCACTCGGTGGTTTGTCTTCGCTGAAAGCATTCACACGACGGGCATTGCTGCGTACCGATTCCGATCGATCGGTTCGTGCACGTGGCGTGATGCTGCTCTCGCCTCCTGGCTGCGGCAAGTCCGAATTCTGCAAGTGCTTGGGTACCGAAGTCGGACGCCCGGTGTTGACACTGGATGTTGGCAGTTTGCTTGGATCGCTCGTCGGTCAATCCGAAGAACGTACCCGCGAAGCACTGCGAACCATCGATGCGATGGCACCTTGCGTGTTGATGATCGATGAAGTCGAAAAGGCGTTCTCGGGAGCAAGCGGATCCGCCAACGACAGCGGTGTGTCATCACGAATGATGGGCACGTTTCTGACTTGGCTAAACGATCACGAATCCGATGTGTTTGTGGTTTGCACGGCCAACGATGTGAAGCGACTTCCACCGGAGTTCAGTCGTGCCGAACGGTTTGACGGCGTGTTCTTCTTGGATCTTCCTGGCAGAACTCAGAAGGATGAAATCTGGCGACTGTATCGGAACCAGTTCGGCATCGCGACCGATGAGTCGACACCCGAGGACGATCAGTGGACCGGTGCCGAGATCAAATCGTGTTGCCGGCTCGCTGCGTTGTTGGATGTCTCGTTAATCGAAGCATCCAAAAACGTGGTCCCGGTCGCAAAGACGTCTTCGGAATCCATTGGCCGACTTCGGCAGTGGGCCAACGGTCGATGCTTGTCGTCGGATCACTCGGGGTTGTTTCGTGCTTCGAGTGGATCTTCGAGCAAGCGACGGCGCACGCGATCGGACCCATCCAATAACTGAAAAACCTCGTGCGAATTCGGCGAGCGCTCGCCGAATGTTGCACAGCATGCAACGCGATTTCTTATCTCAATTCACCCTTCAACAAGGAGATTCATGTCACCTCTTTTGACCGTTTGCTTATTCCTGTCGTTCGCTTTGACGGTTGCGTCACTGCTCGTCTGGCAGCTTCGTCGACGTGTGCGAGGACTGCAGGCAATCGTGCACCTTCTCACCCGTAGGAAGTTCTACCATGCCGATCCAACCCAGGCTTCCGAAGCCAAGAATATCGACATTGCTGGCCAGCCTGATGCTTCTGTGCTGGCTGATTTTGCTGAGCGGATGCGGCCCGTCCGGTCGCGACCTGAGTGACGCCAACTGGCTGCAACTTCAGCAAGACATGCAGGCCGAGCGAGCAGAAGTCGGACGCCAACGTGATCTGTTGGAATCCGACCGACGCGAGTGGGATGAACGCGAACGTCGTGAGCCCGTTCTGGCGGCGGTGATCTCTTCGGCCGCTCTGCTGATTGCTTGCGGGTTGCCGCTGCTGATCGTGGCCGGCTTGTTGATCCAAGATCCGCCCGCGGACTCGGCCGGCGAAGCTTGCAACGAGCTGCTGGACCAGGTGGTCGAGCTGACCGACGCCCGTGAGCCACACCGTCTGGAGATCGACCCTACCGACCCTTAGTCCCCTGGAAAGCTCACCCATCAAACCTGACATAGGGACCTGTCCCGCGTTTTTCATAGTTACCTCTTTGCTGACGCCTCGTCGATCGTTTCGGTCGGCGGGGCGTTTTTTGTCGACTCACTCAAACCAGGAACCCATCCATCATGACCACCGCCAACCTGACCGACCCCAACACCGTTTCCAACTCCAACCCCATGGCCAGCGTCAGCGAGCGATTGCAAGCCGAGACCACCGCCGTGCGGCTGAAGATTCACTGGCCCAGTGTCCGTAAGACGCTGAGCACTGACCAAACCCGGCAAGCGGCCGGAACGTTCGATGCCGATACGAAATCGGTCTCCGCGTCCAAGAAGCTTCTCGACACCAACCACCCCGCATTCCGTGCCGCGACCGCAGTACGCAAACAGGCCGCGGATCACTGGAAAGCCAACACGTTACCCTACACCGAACCTGGCATGCGGTTGATCAAGCGAGTCGATGTGCCCACGTTCGACGTGTTCATGACTTCGGTACGAGCCGAGCTGAACGAAGCGGTTGAACAGCTCGAGCTGCACTTTGATGAACTGATCGATCAAGCTCGCGAGCGGTTGGGCGACCTGTTTGATCCAGCCGACTACGACATGAATCTACATCGTCTGTTTGGGATTGAGTGGGATTACCCCAGCTGCAACCCGCCGGAGTATCTGCTGCAGGTCAGCCCACAGCTGTACTACAGCGAATGCCGCCGAGTGCAGCATCGTTTCGATGAAGCGGTGAAGCTTGCCGAGCAAGCCTTCGCTGATGAACTCGAGCAGTTGGTCACTCATCTGGGTGAAAGACTGCGTGGCGACGGCGACGGTTCACCGAAGGTGTTTCGTGATACAGCTGTCACAAACTTGGCCGAGTTCCTGGATCGATTTCAACGATTGAACATCCGTTCGGACGATCAATTGGACCGCCTGGTGGCCGACGCTCGTCGCATTGTTGGTGGCGTGGTGCCTCAACAGCTTCGAGACCAATCGGAGCTTCGCCAACGCGTTGCGACCGAACTCTCGCGGGTGGAAGCGTCACTGGAGGGTTGGATGACCGAGCGTCCACGCCGAAGCATCCTGAGACGATCACGCTGATGCGAGCTTCCACCGAGATCGTCGTGGGGCGACAAGGTGAGTTGCGGATGATCTACGACGAGTCGTTTGATCTGCAGCAACTGGGGCACGTTCACATCGA
>NZ_DDGH01000021.1:2858-5687 GCF_002337565.1 Rhodopirellula sp. UBA1907
ACGATGAATGGTCAATGGACCGCCGACCTCTCACCGGTTGGCGGTCCCGTGCTTGGCCCCTTCGCTCTCCGCTCGGAAGCGATTGAGGCCGAGATCGAATGGCTCCATTTTCACTGGCTTTTGCCCGGCAGTGATTCACCTCCCTGAAACTAAACTCTCTGACACCGACAAGGATACGGACATGACGACACGAATGATGGTAAGCCTGACTCGCCACGACGGGCAGACTAGTGGCGGCAACACCGCAGCGACCTGCCAAATGGAAATCGACATCGATGATGAAGTGAACGCGGATGTCGGGCTGCTCTCGGATCGCCTGCAACAAGCCTTCGCGGTGTGCCGCCGGCAAGTTGACCGGGAGCTTGCAAGCAGACCGGGTGACATTGTCGAAAACAGGCACGCCAAGAGTCACGCACGTTCGGGGCCGGATCCGCGTCCGGCAACGGAAGCTCAGGTACGTGCGATCCATGCGATCGCGTCGAAGACCAACACGCGATTGGCTTCTCACTTGGACGAGGTCTACGGCGTCTCCTCGCCGCAGCATCTGACACTGAAGCAAGCTAGCGAACTGATCGGCAAGCTCAAGGATCAATTGGTTCACTAGCAATCGCCAGGCCAGTCAAATATGCCATGCCCATCGTTCCCGGACGGTGGGCATGGCAGCGTTTTTCTTAGCCCCCAGAGCTATTAACCATGCAGTTCCTTCACGCGTTGTTGGATCCCGAACATAATCGCATCAATGACGTCGCCGACCGAGTTTGCACCATTGTTCACGGCCTCTTCGGCGTCCTCCAATCGCCTTTGCCGTTCCTGCATCTCGTCGCAGTGAAGAAACAGTTTCTTTAGCGATGCCGGAGGGGAAATGCCAGACAACGCACAGATCACGTCGAGCGTTTCCTTGTCGACTTTGCTCTGCTCTCCAGTGGCAATGCGAGTGATCGTTGACTTGTTACAGAAGCAAAGCTTTGCGAGCCGTGTGTAGTTGGGGAATTGCTTTTGATGCAACGGGTGGCTGTGTCCTCGCTTGTTGCATCTTCGAAGAAATTCGCTAATTCTTTCGCTGATCGACTGTTCGAGCGAAGCGCGAGCGTGTGAGATTCCCATGATTTGACGTTCCATGCGAGTTGGTACTTAGTTTGTTGCGTCTCAGCAACGTTTGACAGATTGGATTTTGTTCCAATCTCGATCTAGCCCCAAAAACGCGAGGCTTTCCGTTCGGAATTCGGCTGGCCTGGACGGGAGCCGCCGAATTCGTGTTGCGATCCAAGCAACGACAAAGTTTGAAAAGGTGGTGGAATGAAACGCCTTCCTCCCCTCGTGTGAGGGTCGATTGGTCCGGTGCTGCCAAAATGACCTGAATTTGCCCGCTGACCCATGTGTCTTTTGCACGGTAGTTTTGGGGGCGTATCGTGCCCACGCTTTACAGGTGCGTCAGCGTGATGCGGCAGACGCAACAAAACATGTTGCACAGGATGCAACACGTAAATCCAGGCACCGCAGAGGTTCCGCGGGCGGACAGAAAGGCCTGACGAAGTAAGGGCGTTGGCATGACGGGCTGAATCGGGATCGCCCAATTGACCGCACGTTCGACGAGGTGGTTGGTTGCTTGGGGGCTGTGCTGCATCTGATTTCCGTTGGCTGGTTGGTAGTGCCGGGTGACGATCGCGATTGATCTTCGCACCAAGATGAGCATGGGGTGTCGTTGCAAGCGAAGGAGATGCCAGCTGCATGTTGCGAATGAACTCGGGGACGAGTGCGTGCTAAATGTCAGGCGTTCTTCGCACCGTGTAGGCGATCTCATGGCTATTGATTATCCATGCGATCATCGCTCTGGTCCGAAGGCTTGCCACCACATCGCGACGTTGAGAATTCGGCGTAAGCCTCGCCAGATCACTTCTCCCGATGGACCACCGTCTCAGCGGTCCCCGTAGCCGCCACGCTTAGCTAGCAGGGGTATGAAGTTCGACAACGCTGGGGATTACTTCGGCTGCGTCTGCTCGAACACCATCCAGGCGGCTTTCTATTCTGCTTCGCTGGCACGGCGTCTTGCGGAAGGCCTGGATGCTCCGTTCCTCTTTCTGCAGCAACGTCTCATGTTCCCTATCTCAGTTGCGTGGGTGAATTGGTGAGGCCGAATCGCCCGTCGATGTACCTTGGAATAGCGGGCCTCTCAACTCGCGATTGCTTGCAGCTTGTTCACCTCTGATTCGGCGAGCGCTCGCCGAATGTTGCATGTGATGCAACACGCCAATGTCGTGTTCTGAAGATTGGATCGCCTCATCTGCGAACGTCTCGTATAGCGTCGGTGAGCCGCTTCAGCGGTGCTTCGCCAGCAATGCCCAGCGGAGCCAACAATCGCATGTGACTGTTCTCGATTGGCCAAGTTTGGCGACATCGTGTGCGGAGAACTTACTCGCTGACTAAACGCACAATCAGTCAACTGCGACTCGCCCGTTCGTCAGAGAAGGGCGTGTCGCTTATGGTCCCTTATGGGAATGGCGACATCTGAGAGTCGCCTACTTTGGTGCGCCGATGTCGCCAAGTCGTCGTTGATTTGAGCTGGTGCAACCCCGACAGTGGTGACAGTTCTCGACAGGCCGAATCGACGGCCCAACGAAAAGACCTCCCCAGTGTATGCAGCACCGAGTCAGGTTGACGCTGGTCTTCGCTTGAGGACCACTCGCTGCAGCGAGCCGGAAGGATCATTGGTAAGAGCCGAGGCGTGTCCATGTCATCGCGTCTTCGCGAGTTTCGTTCTTACGCGTCGGGCTGGCTGGGATGCTCTGCACTGGATCAAGTCAGGACAACGTTCGTGACCTTGGACAAGTG
>NZ_DDGH01000108.1:0-569 GCF_002337565.1 Rhodopirellula sp. UBA1907
GTAGCCGGACCGGATGGATCTGCTGCGCCGGGCAACGGTGGCGCACTTCACATTTCAGGTGATGGCAACGCAGATATCTCGGGCGGAACGATTCGCGACAACTCGGCGGCACGCGAAGGCGGTGGTCTGTGGAACAACACCGGTACGATGACGGTTGATGGAACCAACTTGACCGGCAATGTGGCCTCAGGTGACGCGGCCGATGACGGTGGCGGAGCGATCTTCAACAACGGTGGAACGCTGACGGTCAGCAACGCAACGATCAGTGGCAACGCTGCTGATGGTGTTTTGGGAAGTGGCGGCGGTATCTTCAGCACCGATGGTGCGGTGACAATCAGCTCGACACAGATCGGCGGTGCGATTCCATCCGAAGGCAACACAGCCAATCGTGCTGGTGGTGGCATCGAAGTGATCGATGGTTCGGTGACATTGAACTTGGGAACCGATGTATCGAACAACTTCGCTGGAATCAACGGCGGCGGTCTGCACTCAACCGGAGCAGCCGATGTCACGTCGAATTTGGCCATTTTTGGTAGCAACACGGCGGCCAGCGAAGGCGGAGGGTTGTG
>NZ_DDGH01000108.1:634-5713 GCF_002337565.1 Rhodopirellula sp. UBA1907
GCCAGCGAAGGCGGAGGGTTGTGGAACTCGTCGACCGGCACGATGACGATCAACGGCGGGGCGATTTCATCGAACGTCGCAAGTGGCGATGACGCCAGCAATGGTGGCGGCGGTCTGTTCAATGACGGTGGCACACTGAACGTGATCGACGCAGTCATCGGATTCAACGTTGCCGATGGTGCCAGCGGCAGCGGCGGTGGGATTCTCAATGATGGAGGAACGCTCACCATCAGTGGCAACACGACGATCTCCAACAACACTGCCAACCGTGCTGGTGGTGGGATCGAAGTGACCGGTGGCACCATCAACACGATTACCGGAGCGACGATTTCATCGAATTCCGTTGGTGTTTCTCCCGCGGTAGCGGCGCCGGGCAACGGAGGCGGTATCCATGTCGGTGGTGATGGGCAGCTGACGATCAGTGGTGGATCAGTCACCGGGAATTCAGCCGCTCTCGAAGGTGGCGGCCTTTGGAACGGCAGCGGATTGATGACGATCAACGGCACCACGATCACTGGCAATACTGCCTTGGGCGATGGAGCCGACGATGGTGGTGGTGGCGTCTTCAACAATGGTGGATCGATCGAGATCACCAATGGTTCGATTAGCGGCAACGTTGCAAGCGGTTCGGCGGGCAGCGGTGGCGGCCTGTTGAACTTCGGTGGTTCGGTGGAAATTACCGGAACAACGATCTCCGGTAACCGAGCCAACCGAGCTGGGGGAGGCATCGAAGCAACCGCTGATTCATCAACAACGCTGCTCAACGTTGCATTGAACCAGAACAACGTGGGTGTCTCGCCAGCGACGGCGGCACCTGGCAACGGCGGTGGTCTGCATATCACCGGAAACGGCTCAGCTGAAATCACTGGGGGAACCGTCAATGGAAACGTTGCCGCTTCCGAAGGTGGGGGACTTTGGAACGGAAGCGGAACAATGACAGTCGATGGGACGGTCATTGATGGGAATGCAGCATCCGGTGATGACGCGGACAATGGAGGTGGAGGCATTTTCAACGTTGGTGGAACGTTAGTCGTCAGCGATGCGACCATTCAAAACAACGTTGCCGATGGTGCATCGGGAAGTGGTGGCGGCATTTTCAATGCTGGGACCGCGACGATCGACAATACAACCGTCTCAGGTAACACCGCCAATCGTGCCGGTGGCGGTTTGGAAGCCATCGGCGGATCGAGCACTTCTATCATCGGTGGATCGCTGGAAGACAACGTGGCTGGCCCAAGCGGATCGGCCGCGCCCGGCAATGGTGGTGCGATTCACATCTCAGACGATGGATCTGTTGACCTGACGGAGGTTCTCGTTGATGGAAACACAGCCGCCAGTGAAGGCGGTGGTTTGTGGAACAGCTCGACCGGAACGCTGGTCGTCACACGCTCGACGATCTCCAACAACGTCACGATCGACGGTGGAGGGATCTTTGCCGACGGAGATGGCGGTGCGGTCACGGTTGTCAACTCAACCATCGCATCGAACTCCGCATCCAACGATGGTGGCGGTGTGCTGAGCGAAGGTGGAACCGTTGCATTGACCAGCGTCACAATTGCCGACAACTCGGCGTCGTTGGGCGGAGGCATCTCCGTCGAGGCAGGCACTCTCTCGCTGATCAACTCGATCGTTTCGCGGAACAACGCTTCGACCGATTCGAATCTGTCGGGATCTTTCACCGACGACGGAAACAACCTCGTCGATGTTGACGCAGGGCTTGGAACACTGGGCGACTTTGGCGGCCCAACACCGACAATTCCTTTGCTCGCCGGAAGTGCGGCTTTGGATGCGGGAGTGCTAGCCGGATTGACGACCGATCAACGAGGCGTTTCGCGACCGCAAGGTCCAGGTGTCGACATCGGCGCGTTCGAATCTGACTTGGCGGCACCCGTTGCGGCTTCGTTGAGCATCGCCGCTGACAATGCCCAGCGTGTCGAAGGTGATTCGGGAACCACTGCATTCACCTTCACGGTCACTCGATCTGAAAACACGACCGGCATTGTCACGGTGGACTATTCAGTCGTTGGGAACGGAGGCAATCCCGCGGACGCGAGCGATTTCGGTGGGACCTTGCCGACCGGGACGGTGACATTTGCTGATGGTGATTCGACGGCAACGATCACAGTAAACGTTTCCGGTGACACTCAAGTGGAGCCAAACGAAGGCTTCACGGTCGTGCTTAGCAACGCCAGCGATGACACGGTGATATCGCAAGCGGATGCGGAGGGAATCATTCTGAACGATGATATCAATGAACGCGAAACGCGAATTTTGGTGCCGACTTTTGTGGCTCGTCCGCATTTGATTCCTGGTGATGGCATTCCAACCGCAATCATCTTTCAAGCGTTGACAGACACGACGGTCACGGTCACTCCAATCAGTGTGACCAGCCTGAGTGAAACGGTGCGGATTGTCGACGCGGATACATTGACCGTCAGTGCCTACCAAAACGGAGTCGCGACAGCGAATCTGCAAGCCGGCGAATTGTACGCGGTCATCTTTGAGCCGTTGGACAGCGATCGCATCTTCTCGATTCGATCTTCTGCTGGTTCCGACACGTTGACCAACCGAGCGGCGACGAACATTCTGCAACCGACGGACACATCGGCTGACGGTGAAACCACCGCGTTGGATGCGTTGATGGTGATCAACGAGCTGAACCGTTTGAATGATGCTGGTGGCGAGCCGTTGGTGGGAAGCTTCGTTGATGTCAATCGCGACGCGAGCGTTACAGCGTTGGATGCATTGCTGGTGATCAATTATCTCAACCGAATGGAGCTGGCGACCAACACGGCCTCGGGCGAGTTCATCGCTCCGCAAGGTTCATTCGGGAACTCAGAACCCAATGAGCTTTTGAGCAATGAAGTCGATGAGTTCTTCGACAGCGGTGAAGTCATCGGCGTTGACGAGCCAGCAAGCAAGGTTTCATTGTCATTCGATGGATCGTCGTCGACCGCAGCAGCCACGCCAGTTGGAGTGGACGAAGCGATGGCGGAACTCGATGACGAGGACGCATCGTCATCGGTGGCGAATGAAATCGAGCTGTTGGGAACTGTTTAGCAAACTGGTTGGATAGAATTCGACCGCATCTGGCAAACTCCCGGAGTGCTTGCTCAAAGTGCTCCGTGGAGGAAGTCGGATTTCGCGTCGTTTCAACTTCGATTTTGCGACCGTCGCCGTCCTCGTGACGGCTGTGTGTCTTCTAGCGGTATCCGCGCCCGGACGTTGAAGTCTCAACCCGTTCGATCTTGGTCGTCCGATCTGGACAACCAGACAACCGTCGGGCATGAATCCGATTCAACCATTGCTCGTTGCACGGTCACTGATGATCGACGCGTCAAAACGCCGATGCTTGATCTTTTGTCCCAAGCCACCTGCAGATGCAGTCGTGTCGGGAGCGACAATCGCGTTTCATGACTCCTTCGTCGCACCTTCACGCTATGGCGTCGCGGGCTGGCATTGATAGAATCTGCGATGATTCAGACGTCGTTCGGTTTGTTCAGGGCGGTGTCGTGAAAACGTTCCGTTGCTCGGCTCAAACTGTTGGTAAATCCGTACGAAACGCCAATCGTTCATCTCGGAAGAGATCGCCAAGCGTACTCGCTGAAGTACGGCGTACACGCGTTACTTCCGATTGGTTGCATTTGCTTTTTCCTTGCGTGTTACTGCTGGGGCAGCGTCTCTTGGCGTGGAAGTCCCGAGATCTTTACGTGGCTTCCAGCAGTTAGCATCGGACTTGTTTCACTCTTATTTCGCAATTCGAAGGCTTGGATATGCGTCCTGTGCGTACCCGCGATTGCAACGCTTTTTTTCTGGGCATGTTGCTTCTGGGTCAACGGAATATCTGTGACATCTCTATTTCGTGAATTCCCACTCTATTTAATTCCGATCCCCGCAATTTTGGCCTCAGTCGCGCTGGTGGTTGCAAACTGCCTGCTGTTGCTCCGCAGCGCTATATGGTGTTCACGTTAGGACTACGGAACACCTTGTCTCGATGGCAACGGACCATGGCCTTGGTAGAATCTCTTGTAGTTCAGACACCGCTCGCTTCGTTCAGGGCGGTGTCGTAAAACCCTTCCGTTGTGTGCCACAGATGCGCGATGATTCTCCATACAAGTCACCTGCTGAAGCCGCACCGACGGTCAGACCTCGCCGATTGCGTCGCTGGTTCCTTGGCGGCTTCGCGATTGTATTCGTCGCCATGCTGATTCTAATGAACCAGTACTACTACACTGGCGATGCGCTTGTGCAATGCAAACTGTGGCAGTTCTACCTTTTGGGAATGCGTCGCGCGCGTTCATATCGTCGGACGTCTTTGGTCCAACCACTGGATCGGGCGGCCATGCCTTTGTGATGTTTCTGCAACACGTCGGCATTGCGAGCGTTGGCGGGTTGATATCACTCGGCATAGGTGCATTTGTTGCTCGCCCCCGCGCGTAGTGGCACACAACAAGGTTCTTACGCTGGGGCCCTATGGGCACACCTTCCAACTTTGTCAACGCGGGCTGGCCTTGGTACAATCTCTCGTAGTTCAGGCATCGCTCGTTTCGTTAAGGGCAGTGTCGTAGAAACCCTCCGTTAGCCGCTCGATACAAAAGCCACTCACTGCCCTTTGGACCAAATTACCCCACTCATTCTGCAATTGACCTCTACTTCGGTGAACGATCGCTTCACCGCGGCTCGCGCGCTTGCTGCCCATGGCCCCAATGCTTCACCGGCAATACCACATCTGATTGCCGCCCTAAGTGACTCTAACGGACCGGTGACGGATTCGGTAACGTGGGCGCTCGGCGCAATTGGTGAGAACGCGATCGAACCGCTCGCGAAAGCTGCCCGTTCTGGTGATTCGCAACTTCATCGGCGTATGGCTTGCTATGCCCTTGGTCGCTATGCCCCGCATGCCACTGCGAAAATGACGATTCTTTCTTCGCTACTCAATGACTCCGATCCTGAAATCCGCCGTGCAGCAGCGGGTTCGCTCATTTCGCTTGGGCAACACCTTGGCCGTGACCACGAGTATCGCGACTCACCGCTCTCCGACGATGAAGCTGCTGCCGCTAAGCAACGCACGATCAATTA
>NZ_DDGH01000107.1:0-17151 GCF_002337565.1 Rhodopirellula sp. UBA1907
TGCAGGCGTGCCTGCTTCGCAGGTCGAAGTGGTTGGAGGGCGACGCATAACTCCAGAATTGGCTGAAGAAATCACCGGCGACAATGAGTTGCCATCGATCAAAGAGATTCGATCTTTGGGTAGCTACGAAGAACGATATCGCAGATTGGCTTCGGTTGCGAAGGTTAGGGAACTGCGAGAGAGGCTCACTAAGTCAGAGATGCGGCTCGATGAGATCCAGGAGCATTTTGGAACAACAGACAAGGCAAGCTACACCATTCAACTCCTCGATGCGTGCTCTGAGCAACCACCCAAGGACTTTGGATCACAGCCACTGCTGCCGTTGCGAGGGCACTTCTTCTTGCGTGCTCGCACCGGCACCTGGGCTTGCTGGAACGACAAGTGTGAAGGACGCCAGGACTCGCTGGATTCCTCATGGCCATTTGGCACTATATTTCATGACTATCGCCGAGTCTGCCCTCATTGCAATTCGCAGGTGTTTGAGGTCGTGCTATGTCGTGATTGTGGTGAACCTTATCTCGCGGCTCAAGCTGAAGTTCGTGACGCGTTGAAACCGATCTCGTGCTGGGATGAAATCACCGAAGACGATTTCCAGTTGGTCGACGACAGTGATGAGACAGATGAGACCAGTGAGACGTCATCGAACGCTCTCGAGGAACTCATTTGCACAGGTATCAAGAACGAGTTCACCTCGAGCCCTGCGAAACATGATGCTGTTACCGGTGAACTAGCTAGCTCTGGCAAAATCGTTGATCTCCGTGTTGCAACACGGACGGACCGGGGCCGTTTGCGATGTGTGAGATGTGGTGAGACAACAGGAAAGATTGAGACGCAGTTCGCCCCTCTGCGTTCCACAGGTGCCTTTTACCTGAGCGCGACAATTCCAGGGTTGCTGGAGCATATGCCCGAGATCAAGGACAGGATCCCTCGACCAAACAATGGTCGTCAGCTGATCACGTTTACCGACTCGCGGCAGGGTACTGCCCGGTTCGCGAGCCTGATGCAGCTCAACGCTGAGAAAGCCTATGTGCGAAGCGAGCTCTACCACAAGCTACATGCGTCATCAGTGAACGTAGACGTGGATACCGTCCTACAGTTGCGACAACAGATCGAAAATCTATCAGGAATGCCTGGAGTTCAGAAAGCTGTTGAACTGCTACGCAGACAACTAGCCCAAGAGGAATCGAAGTATGCCGCAGGTCCGACGCTGACGTGGGATCAGGCAATTGAGCATCTTTCGAAGCAGTCACCGATCAAGATGTTCATCGGTGATTCGACTAAGCTGCGCTACGAACGAAGTTCGCTACCACCTCGGCAGTTCGCTGAGATGTTTCTGTTTCGCGAGTTTTTAAGGCGTCCAAGGGGAGGCAACTCTTTAGAGACACTTGGACTAGTGTCGATTCATTTCCCGGTTTTGGAAGCCGTCGATCCGCCCGGTGAATGGACAAATCACGGCGGAGACGCGGCGAGCTGGAGAGATTTCCTAAAGCTTTCAATCGATTACTTTGTACGAGCGAATTATTGTTCAGAGATCGATACCCAATATCGCCGTTGGCTAGGAATGAATTTCTCGGCGAGAACTTTGGTAGGCCCCGATTCCGCTGAAGGGCCAAGGAACAGCCGTCGTTGGCCAACCGTGAATGCGACGCAGCGATCGGACCAGCGTTTGATGACGCTGATTCGCCTCCACCTCGGCTTGGACGCCGGCGTGAAGCGTGATGACGTGGTTCTCGACGCCGTGCTTCGTGCAGCTTGGAAAGCAATCTACGCTGCCAAAATTTTGAGTTCATCGGGTGATGGAGGAAACGTCTCTTTTCAGTTGGATTTCAGCAAAAGTGAGCTTCGACTCATTGGCGATGCTTATGTATGCCCGGTAACGAACCGTGTGCTTGATACATCGCTGAGCGGCATCTCCCCCTATCACACAAAGGACTCTCTTGACCAATCGAGGGAGGCTTTAAAGCGGCTCGGCAGATGTACTGCGATCGTGATGCCGAAACTCGCTCATCCCTTTGGTCTCAGCGACTCGGGGGCCGTCTTGTCATCGAGCCAAATCCAAGACTGGCTAGAATCCGATCCGGGGGTTAGGCGTGTTCGGGAAGCCGGTGTCTGGGGTGAGTTCAGTGACAGAATCGTCCATGTTCCCAGTTACTTTGAGTCGGCCGAACACTCCGGACAGGTATCGAAAGACCGTCTGCAAGAACTTGAGAACCGGTTCCGGGAACGCAAAACCAATGTTCTTAGTTGCTCGACGACAATGGAGATGGGAATCGATATCGGAGGGCTCACCGCAGTCGCGATGAACAATGCGCCTCCCGGCCCGGCGAACTGGTTGCAGCGGGCGGGACGTGCCGGTCGAAAAGGGATCGCGCAGGCTGTAACCCTGACGTTGTGCCGAAGCATGCCTCATGGCCGTGCTGTTTTCGAAAACCCGGCATGGCCATTTCGGACGCCAATTCATGTTCCCCAGGTGTCGCTGAGCAGTGACCGAATTGTGCAACGCCATGTGCAGTCATTCCTTCTTTCTTGTTACTTCGGCTCGCTGAATGTTGACGACGCAATCAAACTCGACACGCAATGGATGTTCGCGTCAACTGAAGGTAAACCCTCTTACGCGGAACGCTTTCAAATTTGGCTCGACGACGGTGCGGCGGAGGATCAGACAATCGCCGACGCTGTTGATCGCATTACTGCACGGTCTGGCCTGGAGACCGAATCCCTACGCAAACTGCTAGACGACTGCATTGTCCTAATATCTAAAATCGCTGCGAATTGGCAGCAAGCGGACAAAGTTCTCGAGGAAGAACTCGAGTCAGTCGGTGGAATGCCGGAGGCTGGTACGAGACCAACACCATTGCAGCGTGCTATCGCGATTCAGCTGCAGCGACATCGAGGTGAGTTTCTTTTGAAAGAACTCGCACAGAGCGGTTTCCTGCCCTCGCACGGATTCCCGCTTGATGTCTTGCCGTTTGTGACTTCCAGCGCGGAATCGATGGAGCAGGATCGCAACGTGGCCAACAGTGGAAGGGATCGTGACGACAACTGGTTCCGCAAAAATGATTTTCCTTCTCGGCAGTTGCCGATGGCGATACGAGAGTATGCACCAGGCAATTCTGTGGTAATTGACGGCCTCTCCTACCAATCCAGTGGACTAACACTGCACTGGAAGATTCCACCGTCTGACGAAGGTTTTCGAGAACCGCAAGCAATCCGCACCTATTACCAGTGCAAGCGGTGCGGTTTCTCCAAATCAGGACGTTCGGTACCTGACACATGTCCGGCATGCGGCAATGACAAAATTCACTCGGTTCGATACATCAAACCAACCGGGTTCGCTGTTGATATCCGCAGTGGGATGCCAAACTCAATCGACGAAAGATCCTGTTTTGTTCCTCCAACTGACCCGCGAATAAATTGTGAATCCGATTGGATTTCGCTGCCAAACCCTAGCATCGGTTCGTATCGTCACGACAGCGATGGACATGTTTTCCATTTCAGCAAAGGAACGGGCGGTCATGGATACGCAATTTGCTTGCGATGTGGTCGAGCCGCGTCTGAACCTGAGCCAGACCAAAAAGCTTCACCACTTAATCGTGGAGGGCAGCATAAAAAGTTAAGAACTGGGAACAAAAAGCAGAACACAGATGTGTGCGAAGGAACCGACGAAAGCTTCGCGATCCAACGCTACGTTTGGCTTGGTGGCGAAGAAGTCACTGATGTGTTCCAGTTGCGACTGAAGGCTTTCGACGGTACCGACGGAGGAATCGATGAAACGACTGCAGTGCCACTTGCCATTGCGTTGCGAAATGCCCTGGCTGACTTCCTGGGGATTGATACTCGTGAAATTGGCTGGGCTGTACAAGAAAATCGAGATGATGGCTTCTCTTTCAACGACATCTATTTGTATGACACCGCTGCGGGCGGAGCGGGTTACGTAGCTGCGACTGGAATGTTTATCGAGGAGTTGTTAGAAGCCGCACGTTCTCAGTTGGAGTGCACCTGCAGCGCTGCGTGTCACAATTGCCTTCTGTCTTTCGATACTCAGCACCACGCCAAAAATCTCGACAGGAGGCCTGCCTATGATTTTCTGAACAGCTCGTTCTTTGATAGTCTTAAGGTACCTGAGTCGTATCAGTGTTTTGGCGATAAAACGCACTGGGAGTCTGGTTCGATCACGGAGGGCGTGCTTCGCCAACTCATCAAACCAGGAGTTCATGTCATCGAGATTGTCGCCGATGGCAGTGCTGGCCATTGGGATATCGAATCATGGAAAATGTGGCGGCATCTCACCAAGCTCTCGACTTCCGATACCGGGGTGAAGGTCAAGATTGTTCTTTGCGAATCGATTATGCAATCACTCGATTGGCCGGTCTTGAACTCGCTCGTGACTAAGGCGGTGGGTAGGAGCATGGAAGTGATCCAAGTCTTGGACCGCGATGTTGTTGTTGGCTCAGGGAGACTGGCCGCACGTGTACACACGGCGTCGGAGAGTATTCAGTGGGCTCTCTTCGACGAGGAAATCCTGACACCAGGTGCCAATTGGGGCGTTCCGTCACCAGAACAGCCAACTGTAAAAAGTCGAAGCGAGAAGCTAGCACTGCTCGAAGGACGAGCTTGCACGCTTGAAGAAGTTAAAGAGAAGCAGCCCAATAACTGCAAAGTAACGTTTGTCGATCGAGAACTTGATGGGCAGGTAACTTCTTTCGGGGAGTTGTTTTGGAAGCAAACTCGCGGTGCCTCGGCTCTTTTGAACGATCAAATGAGCCGAGGCAATCCAACAAAGGCTTTCTATACAGATCGCTACCTGCGCTCACCAATCACCGCTAGGTTGCTGTACGAAATAGTCGCGGCCTGCACTACCGACCATTCCTCACTAGAACTAGACATTCTTACCTCCTGGAAAAAACCAAATCGGTCTGGCAACAATATTCGGTCTGATTGGTCTCATCCCACCACGCAGAAAATGTGCCTCGAAGCAATCTATTCTGCCTTTAAAACGTCTGTAAAAAATCCAGACTACCGACACCTAGACCATGCAAGGAAGCTGACGCTCACGTGGGAAGATGGCTCAAGCGTGATGTTGGTCTTGGACCAAGGGGTGGGGTTCATGCAGGAAGATGGTTGCGTCCCATTTGACCTAAGTCTAGCCCCGGCCAAACAGGCAAAGGACTTGATAGGACGCAAGTTTGGCATCCGGCACATCGGACGACGAATGCCAATCTACATCATGAACGCAGCCCAATCTTGAGTCGCGAGCAAACGATGCAATTCCGAATCTCCGACACGTTCACTGATAGCCTGACGCGTCTGACTGCTGATGAGCAAAAGGCGGTCAAGACGACTGCGTTTGACATGCAGCTCAACCCGGCGAATCCGGGGCTGCAATTCCATCGAATTGAACGCTGCAAGGACAGGCACTTCTGGTCGATCCGTGCGGGGCGTGATATTCGCGTGATCGTCCACAAGACGGACGCGAGCTTGCTGCTGTGTTACGTCGACCACCATGACAAGGCGTACCAGTGGGCTGAAAAACGAAAGCTGGAACGACACCCGAAAACGGGTGCGGCTCAATTGGTCGAGATCCGTGAAACGGTTCGCGAGATCGCAGTTCCAACGTACGTGGAAGCCACTCCCCAGCCCATGCCTCCCTGTTTGAGTGGCATCGTTCGAGAGGACTTGCTGACTTACGGGGTTCCTGACCAGTGGGTCGACGACTGTTTAGGCGCCGACGAAGACCATCTACTGACCATCGCGGACCGTTTGCCGGGTGAGGCCGCAGAAGCCTTGCTGGTTCTAGCTACCGGTGGCCGACCAGAACCGCGAAGAGTGGCTGCCGACGACGCTGATCCCTTCAGTCACCCTGATGCTCAGCGACGATTTCGTGTACTCGACAATGCCGACGAGCTTGCGGCGGCGTTGGACGCCCCTTGGGAAAAATGGATTGTATTCTTGCATCCATCGCAGCGTAGTTTCGTGGATCGCCGCTTCAGCGGTCCGGCTCGCGTTTCGGGGAGTGCGGGAACTGGCAAGACGATCGTGGCGATTCACCGAGCCGCAGCGGCCCTGAAATCGAACTTGGGCCACGTGTTGCTCACGACCTTCTCGGACGATTTGGCAAAGTCGTTGCGGGAAAAGGTGAATCGATTGGTTCCCAAAGAGCGACTGACAAGTCTTTTGCCCCAATCGCATGTTCCACCAACGCTTGTCGTCGCATCGCTGGACGAGATCGCGAAGCAGCTTCTCACCGCCGACGAAGCCCCACTTCAAACCGTTGAAGACGACGAGTTGTTCGAACTGATTGAGGCGATCACAAAAGAGCAGAAGGAATCATCGCTGTCCCCGCAGTTCCTGCTCGACGAGTGGAACGATGTCGTCGACGGTTGGAATCTTAATGATTGGTCACAATACCGTGACTTCAAACGCCTCGGCCGTAAAACTCGCCTCGCTGAAGCGGGTCGCAAGCAAGCATGGGAAGTGTTTCGGCAACTGCGTGAGGTTCTGTCCGCGCAAGGCAAGAAAACCATGCCCATGGTTTATGCCCAGTTGGCAGAATCGACGACCAACCCGTTTCACGCCGTCATCGTCGACGAGTGCCAAGACGTCAGCCCAGCCGGACTTCGCTTCCTCAGCCGTTTGGCCGAGCAGAATCTCGGAGAGTTGTTCTTCGCGGGGGATCTCGGGCAACGCATTTTCCAGACTCCATTCTCATGGTCTTCGCTGGGCGTCGACATTCGTGGACGCAGCCGGACCCTCAAAATCAACTACCGCACGTCACACCAAATCCGCCGAAGTGCCGATCGTCTATTGGATGGGACATTGTCCGATGTCGACGGCAACGAAGAAAGCCGAGACGGAACCGTCAGCGTCTTCAATGGCCCGCCTCCGTCGATTCATATCGCCGATGATGAAGAAGCCGAGTCGGACCATGTTGCTGATTGGTTGCTTGCCCGAGTGAGCGAAAATGTCAAACCATCCGAGATGGCCATCTTCGGTCGCACGGAGGCTCAGCTCGTCCGCGCTCGTGACGCAATCCGGAAGGCCTCCGACATTTCGGGTCGCGGTCTGGGTGCGATCCGCCTCGCCACGATGCACGGAGCCAAAGGACTCGAGTTCCGCTGCGTCTGTGTCATCGCCTGCGACGATGACATCATCCCGCTCGAAGAGCGGATCCAATCTGTCAGCGACCAAGCCGACCTCGAAGATCGATACAACACTGAACGCCACTTGCTGTACGTGGCGTGTACCCGAGCTCGAGACCATTTGCTGATTACGGGGGTTGAGCCGGTCTCGGAATTCCTGGAGGATTTTGATCCGTTGAGGTGAGTGGTGAGCGAGAGGATTGCCCTGTAGCGGTTGGTGACTTGGGGCGTTCACGTGGCTGAACGTAGGCATCGAGATGGTGCAAAAAAAGCTCGGAACGGGATCGGGCGTGACACCTAACCCCGTGTACGAGCCTTTCGTTTTGCGATTTTGGCAGCAAGGTAAATGCAGCTTTTCTATCGCGTTCTTGAACCATCGGCTTGGAAACATCGCGAGCAATACCAGCGTCCAGTTGCTACCTGGGTATCACAGTATCGGTCGCCGCATGGGCAGGGTGGTACTTCGTTTGGTTCCGCTTCTTGCCAGTCCTGTCCTTTCCACGTCACCCGCGTCAGTGAGGTGCCATCGTCACGGAACACCAGGCAGTCACACTTACTGCAGCGAAGACCTTGACTAGTTCCATACAGAATCGTCGATCCGCAATCGCACTGCATCCCCGTGGCGGCTTGCGGCTGGACCGCTTCGACGTTCTGGGGAGGCGAGTATCCAAACAGTCCGGCAAGCAAGGGGCTACCCCCGGTATGGCCCCCTACGTCCCCTTTCTTCCCTTTGCCAACGGAAACGTCTGGATTGCAGGTCGTTTTCGTTTCTGGCTGAAAGGTGTCAGGGGAGGTAAGGGGCACGTAGGGTGACTTAGATTGCTGAGTCACTATTGGTTATCGCCCGGCAAGTTGTAGCCATATCGTTTGGCCAACTCTTTAATTTCGTTTGGCGGGGTACGCCAAACTGAATCGCCATTCGATTTCTTTGGAGGATCGAAATAGTTCCGCAGCACACTTCCGACCATCCGTGGTTTGAAACCGCAGCTGGCCAAGTCCGGGTCAAGCTGTTCCGCAAGAGCAAGGATCTGGGATGCCGTCGGTGCTTCGCCGCTGGCTCGAATCGAATACAAAGCAGCAAGAATCGCTCGGTCGTAAGACGGTTGGACGCTTTCCGCAGCAATTGAAGAAGATTCAATTGCGTGGTTCGTGAGCAGCTCAAGGGCTTGCGTGTCTCCAGTGTGAGCAACAATTTTTCGCAGCGGATCCCAAAGCTCCGCATTGCGGTTCGAAAGCGATGAGTTGCCCAGGGTGAGAGTCGCAGCATCGTGGCCGTGTTCCAACGCCCATCGGTGGAGCATGTCGCGGGTCTCTGCGAACTGAATAGCGAGGTCATCGAGCGCCAGCGAGGCTTGCACGGAGCCCTCCGCCGCCCGCATCATTCGAACATTGATGCATCGAGAATAAAGCGCGGGAGGCAGGCCGCTGATGCAGCCAATCGCGATCGGACCATAGAAGTCAAATGATCGCGTTTCCCACTTGTCCTTGACGTATTCCATCCGATCTGCGGATGCTCCGCGGCGATACCCGGAAAGGAGAATCGAACGCAATTCACTTACGGATTCTGACTTTCGTTCATTCAGTCGCTCTGCTTCGTCAAACAGGAGCGTGCCCCCGTTTGCGTGCCGGCTGCGGAACAGTGCGGCGGCGGTTAGGTTGCCAGTCATCATTGGGCGGAAAGCGAGCCGTGCAAGCACGTCCATCGTTCTCGTTTTGCCCGATCCCGGCGGACCAGAAAAGTAAAGATAAGGAAGGGCTGGGAGTGCAGGATAGATGTAGGTCATCATCACCCAGGCAGATAGAACCAAGCCGTGCTGAACAGAGGCGTTCGGCGGAAAGGCAATCAATTGGTCGATCAGTTGCGCAATCGCTCGCAAGGTTTCACCAGTCGTTGGTGCAGGCTCTCCTTTCTCCCAATTAGCACGGCTTTCAGGCGACCAACCTGCCAACTTGTTGACTGTGCTTTGCGTCGGTTCGCCAGGAAGGGGCGAAAGCAGATATTCTTCTCCAGTCTGGAGAGTCAATTTCGGCTCAATCGGTCGCACTTTGCGAATAGTGCCCTCGCGAGAGTAGTGTTTCCAGAAGCCCGACAGTTTTCCGTCTTTAACTTGCATGCACGGAATCGATACTGCGGAGATGTTTGCGTCCATCATCAGATCCGGTCGGCGTACGTTTTTGACGCTGATCTCAACTGGAGAACCACTGTCTGCAGATGAGTTCGTCGTCGCTGGTTTTTTCTCTTCATTCGATTTTCGGGAGCTCACTTTCAAACTCCTTCTTTCGAGAGTTGATCAATCGCGCGAGCATGCTCGGTCGATCGAAACGGCGAAGGATTGATTGGTCGTTGAGCGTTGTTTGCCGCGACGTATCGGCGAACAGCTCCAACCGTTGTCAAGCGTTTCTGGCCGACAAGCCAAGATTCGAGAACCTGTCCTTGCTTGTTCTTTTGAAGGCACCAGCGAATTGCCGTGCTGGGGTGAACTTTCAAGCCGGTCGCCTGCTTGATGGCAGCCCGGACGGGCATCAGGTCGTTTGGAAGCATTTGTTGCTCTCCGAAGCGAGTTAACGGGTTAAAACGCAAATGGGAGCAAGCGCTGCATGGCGAACTTGCGCTGAATTGCGCCGATACGCGCTGGAACGCGTTTGCGCAAGAAAAGGTTTTTTACCTTGGTTTCAGGCGTATTTTGTCTTCCTTAAACGAGAGCATGTAGCCGCTCTCTTTCCCTAAAATTCTGTTGCCCATTTTCTGAAAATTCCGTAGGCGATGGCCGTCTTTGGTGTCTTTCTGCGCAATTCCTAAAAATTCCTGAACCTCCGAGATGGGGGCCGTCCAGAATGGTTCGCCGAGAAGGTAGTTGAGTAGGGCTCGCAATTGGCTATCGAGACCTTCCGCTTCTGGAAACTCCCCTGCGTCGATGCATTCTTTGATTGTTTTCGCATCGAAGGGGCGAGGGGGATCGTGCTCGCCGGAGGTCCATTGCCCCTTGGCTTTTGGTACCTGGCATGACGCTTCAGCAGTGCTGGGGCTTTTCTTCGCGGGAGCAAGCGATGATGGCAGCTCACTGGTTGCATGTTCATCCGCTTCTCGAGGTCTCATCGCGACGGCGAGAGCGTTTCTTCCGCGTTGGCGATTTTCATTGGTGAGAAGGCGGGCGCACTCGCATTGCAGCGATTCCCAAACTTCGCGCTCTAGATCATTGAGTATCGGAATCGAAATGTTGCGTTGAGCTTCCAGTTCCAGTTTTGCCATGTCCTCCAGATACTTGTCGAAGGCATCGTTCCATTGCGACTGATCGTCGTTCCTGCGACAGTTTTCTTCGGTCTGCTCCCAATCCGCATCCAGCTTGCGTTTTCCTTCGATATAGAATGCGCTACTCAGGACAACCCGATCTTCGTCGGGAAAGCGATAGGGATGATTCGGGTCAATGGAGCGTACCAAATACGGGGTCGCTTCGAAGCGATTTGACCGCTCAACGCCAAACAAGGTTCCGCATTCTTCTTCGGTCAGACTATCTGGTTCTCGCTCTTTCAATGGCGTGTAAGTCAGCGATCGGATGCTGACTGCAGTGCGTTGGCAGTATTCTGTAACCATGCGACGGAGCGTGAAATGCTCCCATGATTCGAGTTCTTGCTGACGTTTACTAATCTCGGTCATGGTCGAGGCGGGCGGAGGTTTCGGAGCTGCAATAGGTCCTGGAAGAATAGTTGCGACCTCTTGAAGGTGTTGGATTTGTTCGAAGAAGATAGAGAGCGGCCCAATGCCAGGTCGGCCAAAATCAGTGAGCGTGGGACCACCAGGTGTCGGCAGTGCAGTAAGGGTGCGGTTCCGGGGCAAGAATTTTTGAGAGCGGGTTTTAATGGCTTTCCCACCTGATCTGGCCTCCTGTTGCCGCGTGCGCTGAAACCGCAGGGGGCAAAGAGGGCGTAGGGTAGAAGCACGGGCATCCCGCGGTGCCCGTGCAGCGTCGGTTCATTGCCGGGCAGCCAGCGGAGATGTGGCTGCCCGTGGTTCAGTATTCACCCAGATGGGCTAGCCAATCTGGCGAGCTACTTCGATTCCCTTGGCGATGTCACGTTCGGCGTAGACTTGCGTCACGTCTGCGTTCTTGTGACCTAGCATGACTTGGGCGGCTTCCAGTCCGAACTGCTTGCGGATGTCGGTGCCGCGTGTGTGGCGAAGGCGGTTCGGGCTCCAGCGGTGTTCGGATTTCCACTTCTTTGCCTCTTCTTCGGAGAGATCCGCAGGAGGTGGAAATGCTTTGTCGCAGGCGTTGTGAATCGCGCGGCGGTAGCTCTCGGTGGTGTAGCATTCGCCCGGCGATTTCGCTGCTTTCTTGCCCTTCAACCCACCGCGATCGTTCTTGCGGCCTCGGCGGTTCCCGCATGAAGGTGGCGTAGCTCGCTTCGCAGCACGCTCGGCACGCAACTGCTCCACAACCTCGATTGGGCGGAACAGATAAACGTCGGGTTCGCGTTCGAGGTAGCGAAGAAGGATCGGCTGAGCTTTCGGGCCAATGAAGAGCGTGCGATCGTGGCCGTGCCAGTCTGTTTTGTGTTCGGCAACATTCGCGATCCACACGTCCCCCGACCGGTCGATACAGCCGGGTGTCAGCTGACAGACTTCACCGGGGCGGCAACCAGTGAGCAATTGAACTCGTGCCATGTCCGCGAGGATCGGCGGAAGTTCTTTGAGGGTGGCGTCAACAATCGATTGCTCAATTGGCAGGATTGGATCCGTTTCCGGTGCCTCGGTTCGCCCCTTCTTCAATGGTGCGATCAGTCGCAAAGCTTCGTGGATCGAAGGCGGAAGCTTTCCTTCTGCAGCGGCCCACTTGAGCATGCGGACGATTCGTTTCATTCGGCTGTTGATGCCGGGGCGACTGAGGCCGCTTTCGATCATCGATTGGCGGACTGCTTTGAACTGCTCGGGGCCAAACGAGGTAGCGGGTGAATTGGCGTAGAGTTTTTTCAGTGGCTTCAGGGCGAGTTTGATCCGATGGAGTTCGGAGGTTTTCGCCGTGCCGTAGTAGCTGCGTGAATGGCGCAGGTAGTCCACCATGATCATCGCGATGGAGAGCTCCTCGCAGGACAGACCGAAGTTCGGGCTTCGGTTGCTCGCGAGATACTCTGCGATAACGCGATCGTATTCAGCAATCGATGCTTTGCTTTTCCATGGACCGAGATAGTAGTCTCGTCCATTGATTGTCACGCGAGCTTGCCCGCTTTTGTGCTTTCGGTACTTGGGCACCGAGCCGGAAGAATGTGGCATGAGCCTCACCTTTGAATGCCTTGCGGGTATGTACCCACAAGAGGACTTGCAAAAGCGTGCTCTGCCAGAGGCGGCAGGTATTCGTTTGAGTCAACGAATCACGAGAGATTAAAGAAGCGACGCGGACGGGACTCGAACCCGCAACCTCCGGATCGACAGTCCGGGGCTCTAACCAATTGAGCTACCGCGCCTTGAAGAGGTCAACCAAAGCGTTTGAAAACAACTTTTAGTCTTCTTCAAAGGCTCGCAAGAAGATGAAGAAAGTCTCATCTCCGCTGCGATGGGGTGGAGTATATCTATGCTCGGATTGCTTGCAAGGCCGGTCTGAGGGGTCACCCAAAATTTTGTTTGCCGCCCCGCAAACCACGTCGGTTTGCACTGATTTTAGCGGTCAAACCTTGCGGGAAACTCGCATCTGCGTGTTTCTACTTCGCACCAAGGAGAACAGTGCGACATCACTGACCAATCGAACTACGGTTGATTGCACGTACCCCGTGAAACACACGCAATCGAGAGTTCCAATATGGACGCTTTCCTGCTCGCCTTTTCTATCGTCGACTACTTCTGGGACTGTTGGTGGGAGTTCAAACTGTACTTCCTGCACCTGACAAAGTTCCAATGGATGTTGCTTTCTATCGCTTCCGTTTTGAGCGGATTCCTCTGCCTTCGCGGTGATCGATTCCGAATTTAATCGGATCGCCTGGACCTCGCTTCAAACGCGAAAAGCAAACTTTCGCCTGACCCGCACCAGGCCGCCGAAGCATTCGACGGTCCGGTTCACTCTTTTCGCTTTAGGCGAGCAACTCGCGAACGACGCGAGCTTCTTCCACACCGGTCAAACGCTGGTCGAGCCCCTGGAACGGGTAGGTGAATCGTTCGTGATCGATTCCCATCTGATTCAGAATGGTCGCGTTCAAATCACGAATGTGGACTCCGTCACGGACAATGTTGTAGCTGAACTCGTCCGTTTCGCCGTGCACGACCCCTTGCTTGATTCCGGCACCCGCCATCCAGATCGAGAAACACTTGGGATGGTGATCGCGACCGTAGTTGGTTTTGGTGAGTGCGCCCTGGCAGTAGATCGTTCGACCGAACTCTCCACCCCAAACGACCAACGTGTCATCGAGTAGCCCGCGCTGCTTCAAATCAGTGAGCAAGCCGGCCGACGGTTGGTCGGTGTCCCGGCATTGGTTCGGAAGATCCTTGGGCAACGCACCGTGTTGGTCCCAACCGCGGTGGAAGATTTGCGTGAAGCGAACGCCACGCTCGGCCATCCGTCGTGCCATCAAGCAGCAGTTTGCGAATGTTCCCGGTTTGGTGACGTCGGGGCCATACAGGTCTAGCACGTGTTGCGGTTCGTCACTGAGGTCAGTGAGTTCCGGCACGCTGGTTTGCATCTTGAAAGCCATCTCGTACTGGGCGATCCGGGCTTCGGTTTCGGGATCGTGCCAGCGGTCGAGCGTGTTGCGATTCAGTTCGGCCAGCGTGTCGAGCATCCGGCGGCGCACGCCTGAGTCAATTCCGTCAGGGTTAGAGAGATACAAAACCGGATCGCCGGCACTTCGCAACGCGACGCCCTGATACTTGCTGGGTAAAAAGCCGCTTCCCCACAAGCGGTTGTAGAGAGCTTGAGCTTGTTTGCGGCCGGTCCAAGACGCGGTCATCACAAGGAACGCGGGAAGGTCTTCGTTTTCGGTTCCTAGTCCGTAGCTCAACCACGAACCCAAGGACGCTTTGCCGGGAAGTTGATTTCCGGTGCAGATGTACGTGATCGCGGGATCATGATTGATCGCTTCGGTGTACATCGATTTGACTAAGGCGATCTCGTCCACCTTTTTGGCCATGTGCGGAATCAGTTCGCTGGCCATCGTCCCGTTGGCACCATGCGGGCTGAACTTGTAGATGCTCGGCGCGATGGGGAATCGAGATTGACCGCTGGTCATCGTCGTTAACCGTTGGCCTTGCCGGATCGACTCAGGCAGATCTTTGTCAAACCAATCGGCCATCTGAGGTTTGTGATCCCACATGTCCATTTGGCTGGGAGCACCCGACATGAACAAATAGATCGCCCGTTTCGCGGCCGGCTCGTGGTGCGGCAAACCAGGTTGTCCAGGAACACCGGCTTGAGGTGCTCCGGCGGGCGGCGTGTCCAGTGACACGGTTTGGCTATCGGCGGCACGTCCCATCCCGGGCATGGAGGCGAGTGCGGCTGCACCCAAACCCGCCGCGGCGCTGGAAAACAGCGAGCGACGAGTGAGGTGTTGCATGCGTTCTTGCAGGACCGATGACATCAAAGGTGATTGTGTCAGCGAGTTCCAGTCTTCACAGGGGAATTCAGAGCGACTCATTTGCAAACCACCTCGTCCAAGTTCAAAAGGGTGTTCATCACGACGGTCCATGCGGCCAGTTCAGGGTCGGGAGTCCCGGTCAACTCACGGGCTTCTTCAAGCTGGACCGAGTAGTGCTCGATCAGATCCGCCAACAAAAGTTCCAGCGATCGGAGTTCGTTCGTCTCGATCGGGCGCAACGTCACTCGCTCGAAAGCAGATTGAATTCGCTTTCGAGAGATCGCTTCCCAGTCGGCCTGATCCGGGGTCGGCGATGCGGTGATCTTTTGGGCCATGGCTTTTGCGGCCTGCATCGCTTGCGTTTCATTGAGCAGCAACAAGGCTTGCATCGGCGTGTTGGTTCGTTCGCGGCGAGCGGTGCATGACTCACGACTGGGAGCATCAAACGTTGACATCACAGCGGGGGCACTGGTCCGTTTCCAAAACGTGTAGATGCTACGGCGAACAGTTTCGTCGCCTTCGTCGGGGACGAAGTTAGCGGTGTCACTATCGGTGTATCCCACCGCTTCCCACAGCCCAGCTGGTTGAGGCGGTTTAACGCTCGGGCCGCCTCGGGTTGCGACCAACAAACCAGACAGTGAAAGCATTTGGTCGCGAAGCGTTTCGGCGTCCAATCGGAAACGAGGCCCGCGGGCGAAGTAGCGATTGTTCGGATCGACGGTGAGCATGGTGCTGGTCGCCGTTGCGTCACGGCGATAGGTCTCGGTCATCACCAGTCGTTTCATCATCTCTTTCACATTCCAACCGCTCTCGCGAAAATCGATGGCGAGTTCGTCGAGCAATTCGGGATGCGATGGCAAGTGACCTTGGCTGCCGAAGTCTTCGCTGCTTTTGACCAATCCGTTTCCAAAGAGTTGCTGCCAAAGACGATTGACGGCAACGCGAGCGGTCAGAGGGTGATCTTCGCGAAGTAACCACTGGGCGAGTCCCAAGCGATCCAAGGGAGCGTCTTCGGGGAACTCGGGGAGAAAACCGGGGACCGCACGTTCGACTTTTTCGCCGGGTGAATCGTAGAGCCCGCGTTCCAGAATGTGAGCGTCGCGGGGTTTGGCGGTTTCTTTCCAAACCAACGTCGTTGGAACTTGGCCGTTGATTTTGTCTCGCATCGCGATCATGCCGTCATGCATGTCGTTCAACGCGATCCAACTTGGATGATCACAAACGATCTCGCGATAGAACGCTTGGGTTGCTTGCCAATCCAGGGTTTCGGTATCGCTTGATTCCTCGGGTGCTGACAAGGCGGCCAAGCGTTGTTTCAAGGTGTCGGAAAATTCGACGGTGGACGATTGGATCGCATAGGTCAGCGTCGCTGGTCCGCTTCGGTTGACGTGTCGAACGAACAGGTGGTTGTCGCCTTTTTTGAGCGACAGATTGTGGCGTTGCGACAACGGTCGAATGTCATCGTCCTTGCGATTGCCAGGTTTCTGCTTGGCCACTTCTTTGCCGTTGAGAAACAGAACGCTGCCTTCATCGGCTCCGAACATCAATTCAACGGATTGATCCGACGGAGACCGGATGACTTGATGCAGAATCGAAACGCTGGGGGAACCTTCGATCGTCGGCAGTTCGTTGCTCAACACCGAAACAATGTCGGTGCGATGCTCCCATTCATATTCTTGATCTTGATAGGAGACCTTTTTGGCCGGATCGAATTCATTCTTGTCTTCGCCCGCGAAGGCCTTGTTCAAACCATCGCCGACGTTCTCGATTTTCAGCGGCCCGATCAAGTGTGAGTCACCCAGGACGATGCGTTGGTCTTCGGGCAACTGGTTCATCGAGGAATGCAACGACAAAGCCACATGGCGAAGCATGTGGGAAACGTGCTGCGATTCGTAATGCAATGAAACACGGATCTGTCCCGCTTCGGCTTCGATGGCTTGGATTCCAAACCAAGCCGTTCGGTCGCCGGTTGCTTCGTGACCGCCAACGGCCCATCCGGTCTTTGTGTCAATTTTTCCGTCAATCGCGTTGGTCACCGCGAATTCGTCGCCGGATTGTTCGCGGGTTGCTTTGGCGGAACGAATCGGAACTTCCGTCCATTCCGATTGGTCATCGGGACGCGTTTCGATTTTGATTTCGCTGAGCACGGCGTTTTGGTTGGATGCCGTTCCGACTCGCGGGTGTTCTTCGTCTGTTTTGGCGTGCAGTTGCAACATCCGCCAAGTGCCAGCGGGCAGCGACGAAACGATGTGCATCACGTCTTTCGCGGGAGGTGTGCCGTCCC
This sequence comes from Rhodopirellula sp. UBA1907, assembly GCF_002337565.1. Classification (NCBI taxonomy): domain Bacteria; kingdom Pseudomonadati; phylum Planctomycetota; class Planctomycetia; order Pirellulales; family Pirellulaceae; genus Rhodopirellula; species Rhodopirellula sp. UBA1907. Next base: position 16,981 of record NZ_DDGH01000107.1, read on the forward strand.
ATTCCACCGATCCGTCTTCGTTCTGTTTGAACTTTCCGTCGTTCTTGGTGGTGACTTCGACCGGCATCAAGTTCGCGTGGAACGATTCCTCGCTCGCTGCCAACGTTTGCTGCCATTGGAGTTGGGCGGCGTCGACTTCTGGCAACGGTCCCGCCATCTCGGCTTTCAGGG
>NZ_DDGH01000107.1:17207-30178 GCF_002337565.1 Rhodopirellula sp. UBA1907
ACCCGCCATCTCGGCTTTCAGGTCAGCGAGGTCGGAAGCAATTTGCTTCAGCTCGGCTGATTGTTCGGGGGAAGGAACACGGACGACTGGCGGGTGAGCTTTGTTGTTGCCATCCATTGCTCGCCCGTCCAACGAGTTGAAGAACGCGGACAGCGCGAAGTAGTCCTTCTGCGTGATGGGATCGAATTTGTGGTCGTGGCAGACGGAGCATCCCGTGGTCAATCCTAGGAAGATCGTGCCAAAAGAATCGGTGCGGTCGATGACGTTGCGAGCAAAGACTTCATCGTAGATCGAACCGCCTTCGTTGGTCGTCACGTTCAGTCGGTTGAATCCGCTGGCAATTTGGTTGCGAAGCGTTTCGGCCTCGTCCGTTTCGGGGAACAAATCACCCGCCAGTTGCCGGGTGATGAATTGGTTGAAGGACATGTTTTGATTGAAAGCGTCGATGACCCAGTCGCGGTAGGGCCACATTTCACGGTAGTTGTCCAAGTGCAAACCGTGAGTGTCGCCATAGCGGACTAGGTCCAACCAATACCTCGCCATGTGTTCGCCATAGTCCGGCGAAGCAAGCAGTTCGTCGACATAGTCTTCGTAGGCGTTCGGCGATGAGTCAGCAACGAATGCTTCGACTCGTTCCAGTTTGGGTGGCAAACCGGTGAGATCGAACGACACGCGACGAGCAAGTGAGCGTCGATCAGCAGATCCCGCAGCGGACAATCCCAACGATTTCAGTTGAACATCAATCCATTGATCGATGCGATCCGAATCGGTTGAGTCGGCATCGGCACCCGATGGCAGTTCGTGACGGCGAGGTGTCGCGAAGGCCCAGTGCGATGCATAAACCGCACCTTCGGAAACCCATTGGTTGAGCAACTCAATCTGTTTGGGCGACAGCGGTTTGTGGAAATCTTCCGGCGGCATGATCATGTCGGAATCGTCGGTCGCAATTCGCTCGATCAACAAACTCGCCTGCCATTCGTCTTGGTCGATGACATCAGCGATCCCTTCCGCTGAGTCCAACCGGACACCGGCTTGCCGATCGTGTTCGTCCGGCCCGTGGCATGCAAAGCAATGATCCGAAAGGATCGGACGAATGTCGCGTGCAAAATCGATCTCAGCTTTGGAAACTGTTTCTTCCGCGGATGCAGTGCCGGATATGGCAGTGCATGAAAGCAACAAGACAGCAAACCATCCAATCGTGCGACGGGACGCGAAGACGTTCCAGATCATCTAGGAACCCAGGAAGGAAGGAGGTTGGGTAGGCGGGATGATCTATCTTACTATCAATGCAACGATGCTCCAAACCAATAGACTTGCGTGGAAGCCTATTGATTCGATCGCTAAGTCGCGTTGTGCGCTTTGTCAATTGCCTTCGCTAGCAACCCCAATGATCGGGGGCTTTTTGCAAGGATATTCCTAATTGCAAGGGATTGTCATTCGAAACGATCACGAGTGCGTGTGTACCTCGGACCACCCATCCGACCGATCGTGAAGATTTGCTCGGGATCAGGCAGCCCATTTTTTCCGACGACGGAATCGGCAACATAAAAGGAGACAATGCGTCCAACAACCAAATTGGCTCCGCCGCGTCCGGGGCCCAATTGCATCGACGTCAACATTTCGCATTCCATCGCCGCAACCACATCAGCAACTCGAGGCACTTTGACTTTGACCGAAGGAGCCTTTTGCAATCCGGTCAGGACAAATTCATCCTCGTCCGGACGGACGTCCGTTGCGGATTGCTTCATCGTTTCGGCGAATTCTTCGGTGACGACGTTGACCACAAATTGGCCGTTGGCACGAACATTGGCGAGCGTGTCCTTGGGAGTTCCATCCAAACGGTTGACCGGACAAAACATCACAGTGGGCGGGTTCGCCCCGACGCCGCCAAAAAAACTGTACGGCGCCAAATTCGCGACCCCATCGGCGGAGAGCGTCGAAACCCAGGCGATCGGTCGCGGCGTGATCAACGCGACCATGGATTCATAGACCGCGCCGATCGACACATCGTTTGGATCGATGATCATGTTCCGCTCAGTTGTTTCGTCAAAAGCGATTGCAGTTCGGGCGTTGCCGAGACGCAGAACTTCGGATTCCAATCATCGAATTCCTGGCCACCGTAGCCTTCCAAGATCGCGCCGGATTCACGAGCGATCACGGTGCCGGCGGCAGAATCCCAGGCGGCAACATTGGTGGCCCAGTAACCATCGAGGCGTCCGTCGGCGACGTAGCACATATTGAGCGCGCACGAACCCAAGCGTCGCAGCGAACGGCACTTCTCGAGCACCTTCACAAAGCGAGTGACTTCGGGCGAGTCGGCGGTGACACCCGCGCGGAAACTGCACGCGACCAAGCTTTCCTCGATGTCGGTGCAACCACTGGCGGACATCTTTTGATCGTTGCAGTGGGCGCCTTGACCATCAATCGCGGTGAACATTTCGTCTCGCGTGGGATCGTAGATCACTCCCAACCGCATTTTGCCAGCCGCGTACAAGCCGATCGAAACAGCGAAGCTTTGCAGGCGGTGAACGAAATTGACCGTTCCGTCCAGCGGGTCGACCACCCAGCAAGGCGGAGCGTCGGGATCGCCCGCTCGGATGTTGGCGGGCGGATCGTTTTCGCCCTCTTCTTCGCCAACGAACGCATAGTCCGGGTAAGCCCCGACCAGCAAGTCACGAATGGCTTTTTGAGATGCCAAGTCGGCATCGGTCACCAGATCTTTGGGGCCTTTCTCACTCACAACGCGGTGATCGCGTCGCGACATCAATTCAGCGGCTCCGGCACGCGCCGCGTCGACGGCCAGCCTCAAGTGGGCACTGTCCATGGAGTTTGTCTTGGGGGTTGGTTGGAGGTGGTCCGATGGGTCGGAAGCCGTCAGTCGTTTTCCAACCGGCGAAGCTCTTCCAACCACAAGCGAATGTCATTGTCGTATTCCGTCGACATATTGCCAATGATGAGCTGTCGATGGAATGCCGCTGCGCCCTGTTCCACGTGCTCAGCCGCCTCGGCGCTGACGAATCGAAGCGTTGGATCGGGGGCAATCAGGCCTCGCAAAAAATTCATCAACAAAGCGTTTCGCAGAACTTCCTCGGGAAGAATCCGTTCCAGATTCATCGGGAGTTCGCGTTTTGCTTGCAGAAGTTCACCCAAATTCTTCGTGTTGTTGAACGGATTGAAACCGGACAACAGCTCAACCAGCACGTATCCAACGCTGGCCAAGTCACTGCGCGGAGTCGCGTCGAGGTTGTCGAGGACTTCCGGAGCCGCGTATAGCGGAGTGCATTCGCGATCCTTCGGCGGGTTGCGATAATCGATGGACGAACCCATGTCGATCAGTTTCGCATGCCCACTGCGTTTGAGCATAATGTTGGCAGGTTTGACATCGCCGTGAACGATTCCGTCACGGTGCAGTGCCGCTAGCGCCGCCAAGCATTCGCGAACGATCGCGACGGCGACGCCAGGTTTGAATCGAGATTGCTCGGGGCCTTCGGTGATGATCACATCATTGATGTATTTCCACCGCTTTGGCGTGATGTGGTCACGCAGCAATTCCAGGCACTTCGGCATGACCAACTGCCGGAGATCGTATCCATCGACCCATTCCATCAGCATCACGCGGATGCGATCGCGTTCGAAAAAGTTTTGAACGTCCAGCAAGTTGTCGTGCTGGATCAACGCGATGCGAGCGGCGATCGACGCGATTCGTTGCATCGCTTCGTCGTACGAACGAGCGTCAGGGAACCGTTCCGGCGAAAAGATCTTCATCGCCACGGGAACGGTGAATCCGTCGGTGCCTCGGTGCTCGGTCAGGTAAACCTCGCCCTGACCACCCCGGCCCAGCATTCGGCGAAGGTTGTAGTGACCGGTCCAGTTGATTTTGCGTCGACGCGTCAGCTCATCGTAACGCGATACCAATTTGGGATCGCATTGGCTGGATTCCTCTCCGAGATAAGTGATCGTCGGAACAGGTTCGTAGCGTGTGGTTGCAGGCATACCATTCATACCGTCGCGGCGGCTTCCATGTCACCAAACGTAAACCAGCAGCTGACACATTGGCTGCGGGGACGCGTTAACACTAAGCGTCGGACACTATCTTGACTTGGGATTGTGGTTTCGTCGAACGCTAAAAAATAACAGGGGGGATGAATATGCCGGTCGCGACAATTGAAGGGGTTCATTTCCCCAGAAGGATCATGGCAGCACCGAATAAAATGCCCGCCACGCAAAATGCCTTCCGCTGAAGGTTCACTTCGCCCAGCCGAGATGCTCCCAATACCAACGCGACAACGACGCTGCATCTCCGCAGCGTCGAAATGACAGAAACCATCGCGTCTGGGTTCGCCATGGCGGTGAAGTAGACCATGTCTGCTGCTAACAGCAGAGGGCTGATGCACCAAACCGCCGTGCGGAACTCAAACTTGGACGTGGACGAACCTGGAATGGTTCCCTTTGCCGTTTCGATCGCGGATGAACGTTCCGTCGTCCTGTTTGCAGTCTCCTTCGTTGACAAGTCCTCCGGCAAAGGCATCGTCGCCGTTTCAGCTTGCGTCGCTCGGGTCGCGCTTTCATCGTGACCCGCTAACCGACGTTGGTTGAACCACCAATGCAGTGCCAGCGGAGTCATCACCGGCAACATGTATATCGTGAACCAAGCTTGAACGGTTGCCGGTGAATAACCACCACCTTGCAATAGATATTTGTCGTAGATGGAGCTGAACGATCCCAGCAGTGTTGCCAGCAACATGCAGCCGACCCAGCGATTGGTCGTGAACGCGATGCCCTCAGATTTTCCGATCGTCGAGAACAACCAGAACGATGCAATGACGATCGCGATGCCGGCCCATTGCATCATCGCGGGTCTTTCACCCAGCACGCCAATGGCAATCGCGATCGTCCAAACGGGACTGGTGGATCGAATCGGTGCAGCGATGGACAGCGGCAAGTGTTTCAGTGCGAATAACGCAAGCGTCCAAGATGCTCCGACGAGAACACTCTTTGCCAACAGCTTGCCATGATCGGTCCAAGTCAGCGGCTGGACTTTTAAGAACTCGATCGGGAAGGCATCGCCGGCAAATTGCTGCGCGATCAACAGCGGTCCCCAAATGGTTGTCGCAATGCAAGCGGAAGCAAACAAAACCATTGGCACCGCGTTCTCGCGAGCGGCCAGTTTCTTTGCGAGGTCATAGACCCCGAGCAATCCGGCGGACACCAACGCCATCAACATCCATTCCATTGGAAGTGTTGACCTAGCGAGTTTGTTGGCCGGCGTAACGAATGCTACGCACGATGGCATCTCGAACATCGGTGATGCTGGCTCGGCGAGCCACTTCCATGTTGACACTCCACTCCGGTCGTAAACGCCGGTCGAAAACGGTCATGCCGCGAGTCAGTGCGCCGTTGACTTCAACGTCGCCGGCCATTTCATCCCACTGAAACATTTCGGGTTCAATGACTGAGATCAACGCGGTCGCGTCCTGCAAAGGAACGACTTCGCGTCCAAGTTTCTGATGCGAGATCCGAAACTTGTATGGCAGGATCTTGTGCAACAAGGCTCCCGCACGAGTTGTTTCGGGTGGCAACTTTTCAAGCAGGTCCACGCCAAAGGTGACCGCGTCGGTCACGTCGAGTGGAACCAGGCTTTTGGTTGTTGCCGATGCGATGACTTGTTTGGCACTGGACGGATCAAAGAAGAAGTTCATCTCGGAAACGGCTGTCGCGTTGCCGCTGTGCGAGACCGCTCCGCCACTGATGACAACTTTGTCAATCAAAGGCAATACGGCGGGATCCATCCGGCAAACGCGAGCCAAGTTGGTCAGTGGTCCCAAGCAAACGATGGTGATCTCGTCGGGATGACGCCGAATCAGATCGGCCATCAACTTGTCACTGGAATGATCGTTTTGACGCGTGGCCGACGGGAAGTTGAATCCAGCCAATCCATCAGGGCCATTCAAATGGCTGTCATCCAACATGGGCGGATCGGCTGGAGTGACCGCGGTTCCCAGTTGCGGGTATCGAGCCGGATCCAACAGGTCAACAATCCCCATCGCATTGATGCTCGCCTGGGCCGCGTCAACGGTTCCGGCGGTGGGAGTGATCGCGACAACGTCGAGTCGCGGATCAAACAACGCCATCGTGATTGCAATGGCGTCGTCGATTCCGGGGTCACAGTCGATGATGATCTTTCTGGTCATGCCATCCAGTCTAAGTTCTTCCCGGTGGCCGGGCGAGACCCTCGCCTCGGTCAGGTCGCGAATCGCACCGGAGTGGAGTTGGATTGGATACGATGAGGCAACGTGGGAGAAGTTTCTTCCACTGACCAGCCTCGGTTGTGATTTTAGTCAGCGTTTTCGAAACGAGCCCCACGTGTCCACTCCATCTTTCTGCCTCAATCGGAAGCAACCGGTGTTTATCGCCGTCGTCATGGCAACCTTGTTTGCAGTGGTCTTGCCCGTTGCCGCCAAAGCAACCGCAGCGGACGGTGTTTCGGTCGTGTCGTTTCATGGCTACGACGATTGTCTCCGCATCAGCAACGGTGATGCGGTGGTGACGCTTTGTCCGGCCGCGGGTGGCCGAGTGTTGGAGTACTCGGTCGGTGGAACGAATGTTTTGTACCTGGATCCCGAAGATGCCGGGTGGACGCTGCAGCAATTCGAAAAGGGTCAAACGGATCGACGCGGTCAGTTGTCGGCTGGGCGATTCGACATCGGCCCCGAAATGGTTGTCCAGCGAGGCAACGTGCTTTGGAACGGTCGCTGGACAGCGGAAATCGTTGCAGATCGCACGGTGAAGATGACGAGCCAATACGATCCAAAGTCAGGAGCCCGATTGACGCGAATTTTTGAGCTGGACGAAACGGGGGCTCATCTGAGATGCACCCAAACGATCGCCAACGAATCCGATCGCCAGGTCAGTTTGTGCCACTGGAGCCGAACGTTTGCGGTCGGCGGCGGAATTGTCTTGGTGCCTCGATCGGGGCCGGTGCGGTTCCCGCGAGGATACGTCCGCTACGAAAACGGCCTGATTCGTTCGCGGCCAACCGAGCCCAACATTCACGTTGATGAGGATGCGGTTGTTGTTTCCGCGACGCCGGAATTTCCCAAACTGGGTTTCGACAGCCACGCGGGTTGGTTGGCGTATCTGGCACCGACGGACCAGTTGTTCGTAAAGCGTTTTCTGACTTTTCCTGAACGGTCATACAACGAATTGGCGGGGCTGACGGTTTCGGTTTGGTACCCGGAAAAGGATTTGGTGGAATTGGAACCGATCGGGCCGGCAGAAAACTTGGCACCGGGAGAGAAGGTGGACTTCACCGAAGATTGGTACCTGCTGCCTTACGCGTTTCCGGCTGAGTCCAGGCAAATCGATCGAGAAGACATCGAGCAACGAGTGAAGGCGATCAGCGAGTGAAGACGCTGGGCAAGCGAGCCCAGACGGCGTCGTTTGATGCTGGCTCCTTCGGATCGTGGCGGCAAGCTACACTTGGGGCGTTCAACTCAACGTCGCGTCGCGAAAGCACGCTTTGATGCTCTTGTCCTGCCAGGCTGATGACTGATTCTTCGACTGACCCTTCGCTCTCTTTTTCGGATGCCATCACTCACGCGCGAGGTGGCAACGATTTGTCGGCGGAGCAAACCGGTGCCTTGATCGATGCCATGTTGCAAGGTGCTGCCAATGAAGAAGAAGTGGGCCAGTTGTTGCTGGCGCTTCGCGAAAAAGGCGAGGCGGTGAGCGAGTTGGTCGGGGCGGCGCGGGCGATGCGAAAGCACATGACTCGGATCGATCACGACCACGACGTGTTGCTGGACACATGCGGCACGGGCGGCAGCGGATCGGGGACATTCAACATTTCCACCGCGGTTGCGATCCTGGCATCAGCATGCGGTGTCGCCGTCGCCAAGCATGGCAATCGACGTGCAACCAGCAAGACTGGATCGGCCGATGTGCTGGAATGTTTGGGCGTCAAAATCGAATCCGAACCCGATCAGGTTTCGCGACGACTCAACGACATCGGCATTTGCTTTTGTTTCGCGGCAAAGCTGCATCCTGCGATGCGGCATGTTGTTTCCGTTCGACGCACGCTGGCTGTGCCAACGCTTTTCAACTTGCTCGGGCCACTTTGCAATCCGGCCGGAGCGACTCACCAATTGCTCGGGACGGCGGCTCCCGAAACGCAGACAAAGATCGCCGCGGCACTGGCGGAATTGGATACGCAGCGAAGCTATGTCTTGCACGCTCAAGACGGACAAGACGAAGTCTCGTTGGATGGAGAAACATCGTGCATCGAGGTCGCATCCGGGACTCAGCAAAGCCATACCTGGATGCCAGCCGATTTTGGACTGACGCCGGTTCACCAGAACGCACTCGCCGCAGCCAATCCACCCGAATCGGCTGAGATCATTCGCTACCTTTTCGGAGGCAGCCCCGGAGCGCACCGCGACACGGTGTTGGCGGGATGCGCCGCGGCACTTCGGTTGGTTGGTCGAGTGTCATCGCTCACCGAGGGCGTTGAAGTTGCCGCCGAAGCGATCGATTCCGGGGCAGCCCAGGACAAGCTGAGACAACTCGCCGAGTAGTTTAACGGTCAGTGCATCGACGCTTTGTGTTGCGGCAATTTGCTGGTCCGACCGATCCTATTCGGGATAACCGTCTTCACGAATGGTTTGCAGCAATGCTTTCATTCGCTTGACGATTTCCGGGTATTCGCTCGCGACGTTTTCGCTTTGGCCAATGTCGACGGACAAGTCGTAAAGCTCGTGCGGGAGTTTGTCGTCGGCGGGAATTTGACGGCGTGATTCCCATCCTTTGTTGCGACCGCTGACGTAGCCACTCTTGGCATCGATCAACAACCACTTGCCATCGCGAATTGCGTATTCGTCGACGCGAGTGTTCTGGACCAGCGCCTGACGATGTTGTTGTTTGGGTTCCTTCAGCAGTGGCATCAGGCTGCGAGAATCTTTGGCTTGTCCGTCCGGGATCGAATGCCCAAGCATCTCCGCCAGCGTCGCGAATAGGTCGACTTGAGATACCAAGGCGTCGCAGGTCGATCCAGCATCGGCGACGCCCGGCCAATGAATGACGAAAGGCACGTGGTGACCGCCTTCGTAAAGATCGCGTTTCAATCCACGGAAAGGTTGCGAAGACCAGTGGTCGTACTTTTCATCGCGAGCGTAAGCGTAACGTTCCGGTCCGTTGTCGGCAGAGAAGATCACAATCGTGTTGTCGCGTTGTCCCGATTGTTCCAAGGCTCGAAGCAGTTTTCCGCAGGCGTCGTCGGTTTCGCAAACGTAGTCGCCGTAGGGGCCCGCTCCCGATCGACCGTCGAACTCGTCGTTGGGAATGATCGGCGCGTGGGGCGCCGGAAAAGCGAAGTATAGAAAGAACGGTTGGTCGCTTTCTTTTTGCGATTCGATGAATTGCACGCCACGTGCGAGTGTGGTGGGAATGTTTTGATACGGATCCCAATCCGATGTCATCGGGCCAGGACGGCATTCCCAGTTTCCCTCTTTGATCGGTTTCCACTTTGCGGTGTCCATGATCGTGTCGGGAGCCTTCACGACTTTGTCGTCTTCGATCCAGCAGTACGGTGGGAAGTTGATCACGGTGTCGCCAAAGTACGAATCGAATCCGTGAGCCAGAGGTCCATCCGGGATCGACTTCGTCCAATCAAACGCTTCGGGACCGAATCCTTTTTTGCGTCCTTGGCTGAACGGTTTTGCGTCGGGTTTTTTGATCGCATCCCAATCCCATCCAAGGTGCCACTTGCCGATCGCGGCGGTTTGATAGCCGTGTTCTTGGAACATCTCCGGCAGCGTCAGTTGTTCGGGTTCGAAAACCGATTCACCAAACGCGTTGACGATGCCGTGAAAATCTCGCCAGTGATGGCGTCCGGTCAGCAATGCGTACCGACTGGGTGTGCAAATTCCCGATGATGAGTGACCGTCCGTGAACCGCATGCCTGATCGAGCGAGTTGGTCCAGGTTCGGTGTCGGGATCTTCGATTCCGCATTCTGCAGGTTCAGGTCGCCGTATCCGAGATCGTCGGCGTACAGGATCAGCACGTTGGGATGCGTTTTGGTTTCGGCCAATGCCGAGGAAACGCAAACGACGGAGCTGAGAAGTATGATGAAGAAAATGGCGAACGGTGATCGCAAGTTGAGTGGGAATCGCATCGAGGTTCTCGCCGCAAAAGTGCATTTTTATTGTGAAAAGCTGTTACTCTATCTCGCCCGACCACGTCCGTGGTCCTCACCCGTCGAAAAACCTCCCTCCTGTCAAAATATCATGATTTCTAGTTGGTGCCGAAAGGTTTGGTTCCGTCCCGTCTCGCCAGCAATCTGCCTGAGCGTTTTTGCCGCGTTGCTGGTTGGCAGTTTGTCGTCCACGGTCAGTGCCGCTTCGGGCGACTCCGAAAAAGCATCCGACGCTCCGATGAATGTCGTGGTTTTGTACGCTGATGATTGGCGTCATGACACGCTAGGAGTGGCCGGAAATCCTGTCGTGAAAACGCCCACCTTGGATGCTCTTGCGAGCGAAGGCATGCGGTTCACGGAGAACTGCGTGACGACATCCATTTGCGGTGTCAGTCGCGCGTGTTTGTTCACTGGACAGTGGATGTCCTCGCACGGTTGTGATGGTTTCAAACCGTTTGAAACACCCTGGCAACAAACCTATCCGGGCATCCTGCGAGACAACGGGTACTACGTTGGGCACGTTGGCAAATGGCACAACGGAAAGTTCCCCGGCGAGAAGTTCGATTTCGGACGGTCCTACTATGGCCGACACTGGTTCAAGATGCCCGATGGATCGAAGGTGCATGTGACGCAGCGAAACGAAAACGATGCGTTGGAATTTCTGGGCAAACGTCCGAAGGATCAACCGTTCTGTTTGACCGTCGCTTTCTTTGCGACGCATGCCGAGGACGGGAATCCGCAGCAGTTTTTGCCGCAACCGGAAAGCATGCATCTGTACCAAGACGTTGAGATCCCCGTTCCCGCAAACGCGACGGATGAGTCTTTCCATCGCTTGCCAGAGTTTGTTGCCAATGACGGCAATGAAGGCCGCAATCGTTATCACTGGCGATTTGATACGCCCGAGAAGTATCAGATCATGATGAAGAACTACTACCGCTTGGCAACAGAAGTTGATTCGACTTGCGGTCGGATTTTGAAAGAACTGGAAGAGCAAGGCGTGCTGGACAACACGTTGGTGATCTTCACGACCGACAACGGTTACTACCACGCGGAGCACGGCTTGGCCGACAAGTGGTATCCGCACCAAGAGAGCATTCGCGTTCCGTTGATCATTCGTGACCCACGAATGTCCGCGGACAAACATGGTTCGACGAACGAAGACTTCACGCTCAGCGTTGACCTAGCACCGACGATTCTCAATGCCGTTGGTGCGGATGTGCCCGGATCGATGCAAGGCCGCGATATGTCGGTTTTGTATGGTGTCGACGACACCGACCAAGGCCAATGGCGTGAGGAATTCTTCTACGAACACCCCACGATTCGTGACAAGAATTTCATTCCGACCTCGGAAGCGTTGGTGAGAAAGGACTGGAAGTATTTCTACTGGCCCGAGTTCGACCGTGAGCAGTTGTTCCACATCTCGGAAGATCCGCACGAGGAAAATGATCTTGTGAACGATCCGGCCCACGCAAAGCAACTGGCTGAGATGCGGGATCGCTTTCAAGAGCTGAAACGCGAAGCGGCGTCCAAGTCGAACGGCTGACGCTGAATTCTTGTCCGGAGAGTCCTAAGAAAGTCGGCTCTGATTCGTCGTGTTCTTGGCGTACTGCCGAACTGTCTCGGTTTAGAATCGAGGCAGACGTGTGGGCGCCAGCCGATGCGTTTCAGGCTTCTCTTCGACTCTTCTGGATATACAGGCATGAATGGCTTCCGTTGGAACCGAACGCTGTTGGGTTCGTTGTTGTGTCTCGTCACAATTCCGCTGTCGGCTCAAGAGGCAACGGAGCCGCCATCTAAAACACCGGTCCAAGAGGCGGAGAATCAAGCGATTCCGGAAGTGGAACTTTCGCTTCGGTCGGTCACGCTTCACGCCGCCGGAAAAGGTTGGTTTGAATTTCGCGGCAAGATCACCGGTGCGGGTATCTTTCGGGTTGAGGTCGGCGAGTTCGAACTGAACGAAGCGATTCGCGTGTCTCGGATTCTGGATCCTTCGGCACCGGGTGAAATTCGGATGGTGTCATCTCGCGATCCGGTGCACCCGCCGACAACATCGCCCAACACACGAACGCTTGGCGATTTGTTGGTGTCGATGAAGGGGCAGCGCATCGTCGCGACGGAGCATTCAGGCAAGAAGGTCGAAGGCACGCTGGTCGCGATTGAGCAACGCACTGAGATTGTTGATGAACAACGAATCGAGCGTGAGGTCATGACCGTGTTGACCGAGACGGGATTGAGCTCGATGTGGGTGGATGACTTCGAGTCCATCGACGCCTTGGATGAGGGGTTTCAAGCTCGTTTGAAAGAAGCCTTGGAAAATGAGGCTCGTCCAGCCGAACTGGCGACCCATGCGGTCGAATTTGTGTTCGGCGATGGACCCGAGCGAGAGGTCACGATCGGTTTGATGCGTTCGGTGCCGATGTGGAAAGTTAGCTACCGAATCGAAGGCGACCAACTGATTCATCGCAGCATCGTTGAGAATGTGTCAGGTGTGGATTGGGAAGGCGTCGAGCTGAGCTTGATCGACGGAAGCCCTGTTCTATTCGCGATGGATCTGCGATCGGTCGTGCGGGCCAGGTTGGATCAGTTGCAGCGCCCTTCGAGGCAGGTCGCGATGGCACCACGGTTCAGTGAATCGTTGGGGCGAGCTTACACCGACCTCGAGTTGGCAGGACCAGGGATCCCCGAAGAGACGATCGGGATGGATAGTTCCATGGACATGATGGATATGGATATGTCGATGGGTATGGGCATGGGAGGCGGCATGGGAGGAATGGGCGGCGG
>NZ_DDGH01000107.1:30327-79456 GCF_002337565.1 Rhodopirellula sp. UBA1907
GGGAGGAATGGGCGGCGGCATGGCAGGAGGTTCGTTTGGAGCGATGCCGGCCCGCGAGAGCCGAAACGGGGGCGACGATTTGTTCGCAAACGGTTCCGGTTACGGCGGTTCATTGAATCAAGTTTTGAACGAAACCAAGGATGCTCCCGCCGGCAGCACGTTGGAATTGCAGTTTGAGTCCGTTGATTTGAACAGCGGGAAGACCGCTCTGTTGGACACGCTGATTGATCCAGTGTCGGTCAACGATGTCTCGGTCTATCGCCAGTCCTATCATCCGACAGCAACACTGTTGTGTCTCGAAATCGAAAACAACACGTCGGCGCTGTTGCCTTCGGGGCCCGGCAGTGTTCTGGCGGGCGATCAAATGCGTTCGATCCTCGGCGAGGTCGTGCTCCCAGATTTGGCTCCCTCGGTCAAGCGATTGGTGGGGTATGCGATGGATGGAGGTGTCCGTGTCACGGCCCATCCTGTCGAAACGACATCCGAGCAACAATCGATCGAGATCGATGAGAAGTTGCATCGAATCACGATCAAGACGCAGCATCAACGATCGACCAAGTACGACGTTCTGAATCGATCCGGTGATGACCGGACCGTGATCTTGGAAGTCCCCCTGCCACCACAGCCTTTCGAGTTGCAGGCGATGGAAGACAAAGACATTGAGGTCGAGAAAACAGATGAGTGGCATCGGTTGCGAGTCAAGATTCCCGATGGTGGCTCTCGCGAAATTGTCACCGTGTCGAAGCAAACGGCAGATGATTCCAACGCGTGGGGCGAAATCGCGATGGGGACATTGGAACGCTGGATCGCGGAAGCCAAATGGGAAGAGGCTCAACTGGAAACGATTCGAAGCATCTTGGCGGATCGACGCAAACTCGACGAAACGGATCGCACGCTGGAAGGCTTGTTGGATCTGCGCAAGCACCTGGTGACAGAACTCGAACGCATTTCGAATCAGTTGACTCGTCAGCGTGGCAGCAGCTCATTCCCGCGGGAAGTGATCCAGCGTTACCAAACGGAATTGCTGAAACAAGAAAACCGCTTGGCCCAGTGCGAGCAGCGGATGCAAGAGTTTGCGAAGCAGCGGCGTGAGCTGGTCGATCAACTTGGCAAGGATCGCGAACTGCCGTCCTCATTGTCAGGACTGAAGGCGTTTGTCATCGACACCGATTTGATTCCCGAGGGAATGTCGACGGTCTTGCCAACGGAGACCGCCACGCCCGCGGCGCAGCCAAAGAACGATCCGTTTGGCAGCGATCCATTTGGGAACTGAATTCCGCTTCAGTTGTTGCTGAAATGCATTTTGAGATTTCGCTCGCGACCCAGCGGGTTGCTGCGATAGCGACGGTAACAGGATTCGCAAAGGTCAAACGATTGCGAAACCGTTTCGCCGGTTGAGATCGGAGCGTCGTGCAGTTCGATCGTGGGTTCGGCGAAGCATTCTGGCTCGCTCTCATTGCGGGGCGACGCGGCGTCGTGGTCGATCATTTCGATCAAATCGTCTTCTGCTTCATCCGCTTCGATCGCTTGGTGCAAAGCGTCCAGGTGATCCACGGCTTCGTCGTCGTTCCACTCCTCTTCCAACTTTTGCACCTCGATCGCAATCGTGTATCGAGAGCTTTGTGATGGGTCAATTACTTGTCGACATCGATCACATGTGTAGTGAATCATCTCGAAGTGACTCGCCGGAATGAATGAAAGGCAATTGCCAAAAGAAAAGGTTCGGCCGACTCGCATCGCAACCGCGATTGTTTGTCCGCCCGTTCTTCATGTTACTTCTCCGCGCGCCTCGCCCGCAAGCATTTTCTTTTTCGGAGGTCACGAAGGAATGCGGCGGGGTGCAAATCTCTGGGACCCTGCCCAGCGACGATCGATCCAGTATCATCGTCGCTCATGGGCACCGCGGTGTCATTCAATCCAGTTCATTCATTCAAAACTCCTCTCCATTTTTCTGCACGGAACCCATCATGAGCTTGCTCCGTTTCGACGCTTCCGGATCAATCAACGACGACTACGGGATCACTCAAGCACAAATCGATTCGTTGAAGGGCCAGATGGAAACCCTTCGCACTGAGATGGTCGAAACCGATCAGAAACAATACGATTCGGGCGACATTCCCGCTGACAAACAGCCTCTGGACGCTCGGTTCTTTTGGTTGCCTGAAGAGATGCTGGAAGCGTACGCGAAAGAGCGGGAAGCGTCGGAGTTGGGCCGGATTTTCAAGGTCGCCAATGGACTGCATGACCAAATTGACGCAGCCGTGGTTTTGGGAATCGGCGGGTCCTACATGGGCGCCCGAGCGATGATGGAAGCTTGCTGCGACCCGTATCACAACGAAATGAGCCGTGCCGCTCGCGGCAGCAAACCTCGGATGTATTTCGAGGGCAACAATGTCGACAACGATGCCTCCGATTCGCTTTTGCAACGCGTTCGTGCGGGCGGGTACGCGGACAGCGACGCCGAAAAACGCCACGCGATCATCGTGATCAGCAAGAGCGGTGGAACGATGGAAACCGCCGTCGCATTCCGCCAATTCCTCGCCAACTTGGAATCCGAACTCGGGCCGGAAGCCGAGGATTGGTTGTCGCGTTTGGTCGTTCCCGTGACTGGCGAAAGCGGCAAGTTGCACGACTTGGCGACCGAAATTGGTTGCGATGAAATCTTCACCGTGCCCGATGGTGTTGGTGGGCGATTCAGTGTCCTGTCACCGGTTGGCTTGGTCCCTGCCGCGTTCCTCGGTTTGGACTGCATGAAGTTGCTCGAAGGTGCCGTGGCAATGAACGAACACTTCAAAACAGCGGACTACGCCGACAACGTGGTGATGCAGTACGTCGCCGTGAACCACTTGCTGTCACAGCACCGCGACAAATCGATTCGCGTAATGAGCGTGTGGAGCAAGGCTCTTGAGTCGGTTGGACTGTGGTACGACCAATTGCTGGCTGAATCGAACGGCAAAGATGGCAAGGGTGTGACGCCACTGACAACGCTCAACACTCGCGATCTGCACAGTCGTCACCAGCAGCATCAACAGGGCCGCAATGACAAGGTGTTCAACAACGTGATCGTGGAATCACAACGGACGGATTCGTTGGCGGTTGGTCACTCGAAACGCAACCAAGACACGCTCAACGACATCGCCGAGAAAACTCTGCCAGACATCATGGCGGCCGCGATCAAGGGAACCAACGACGCTCTGCATGCGGATGGACGTCCCACGACCGACATCATCTTGCCGCAGATCGACACGCATGTGTTGGGGCAATTGTTCCAAATGCTGATGATCGCCACCGTGATCGAAGGCCGCTTGTTGGGCATCAACCCTTACGGGCAACCTGGGGTGGAGCAGTACAAGACGAATATGAACAAGAACCTCGGACGCTGAGGTTCTTAGGTTGATCTGCCTTCTATAGCTCGGTGGTCCTCCACCGAGACCTGCACTGCTCGTCGCGCGTTCACGGTGGAACCACCGTGCTACAGGTGTTGCGTGATTTGGTCCGCTACGTGGTGGACTCGAGACCTTTGATACCGGTCGCGGTGCTGGATCCAAAGGCGTCAATTTCGAGTCCCATGCGTTGGGCGAGGTCGACGTACAGATTGCATAGCGGTGTGTTGTTCGCCGCGTCGTGAGCGACGTACTCGCCATGTCGGTAGCCACCGCCGGCCAGCAAGATCGGAAGGTTTCGCCAATCATGAGCACTGGCGTTGCCAAGATTCGATCCGAACATCACCGCGGTGTGATCCAAAAGCGATTGGTTGTTTTCCTCGATCGATTTCAATTGATCGAGGAATTCGGCGAACGCTCCCCATTCGGCCGCTTCGATTCGTTTCAGTTCGGCGATCTTCTCAGGGTCTTTGCCATGATGCGATAGACCATGCCAGTCACTTTGAACCCCGGGGATCTGAGGAACCGAGTTCAGCCCAGCCAACTGGAAGGTGACGGTTCGTGTCGAATCGGTTTGCAACGCCAGTGCGATGATCCGGTACATCAACTTTTGACGTTCAATCGCGAGAGCTTTGTCGTTGATATCCGAAACGGGTTCTTCGTCGACGACTGGTTTGGGGCGACGGACCCAGCCTTCGGATTGCTGCAGTCGTGATTCCAAATCTCGGATCGAGTGCAGGTACTCGTCCAGCTTTTGTTGATCGCGAATTCCGAGTTCACGTTTGAGCGATCGTGCTCGCGATCCAACCGTGTCGAGAACGCTGCGGCCGCGACGGAGTCGGTCGAGGTCCGCTTCGACTTCGTGCGGTTTGCCATCGACGAACATTGCGGTGAACAGCTTGGCAGGCGAATGCTGGGCTGGGATTTCGACCCCGCTGGATGTCCAGGAAAGTGACTGCCCGCCGGTCGTGAGTGCCAGGAACGGGAAACGAGTTTTCAGTCCAATCTCTTGTGCGATGAGTTGGTCGAGCGAGATTGTGTTTCGAAAACCTGCCAACCCTGGGCGTCGAGCGGCGGTCAACCAAGTCAACTCGGAGGCATGACCGTTGTTGCCGTTTTGTTCCGGATGAGACAAACCTGAAAACAAACTGAAGTCATCGCGATGGCGTTGGACCTTTTCCAGGTACGGTGTAATCGCGTAGTCGCGGCCGGTCGATTCGGGAAACAAGTGATCGCCGTGAAAACCAAGCGAAGCACAAATGGCAACGAAGCGTTTCGGTGTCCGCTCCGATTCGGCGGCGTGATCATCGCCCAACACGCGGCTTCCGAGTGAAGGACCCATCGCTTCCAAGAACGGCAATGCCAAGGCGGCACCACCGGCGGATCGCAACAGTCGTCGTCGAGATATCGGCCGAGTGGGGATCAACATGGCATTCTCAAGTGAAGGGTAAGAGCGTCGTTGAATTGTATGAGCGAGTTGCTACTTGGTGCGGAAAATGTCGCTGGCGATGACCAACGCCAACATCGTTCGAAGCTGATGTCCTCGCTGAGCGGACTGTCGTGTCAGGGATTCAATTTCTTCGCGATCCGAGAATCCCATTTCGCGACCCGTCGCAAACGTCAGCCACTTGGTGATCAGTGACTTGGCCAGTTGGTCAGGGGCTTTGAGAAGGCATTCGCGAAACGCTTCGAAACCATCGAAGGACTGACCCGATGGCAAGGCTCCGCTGGAATCGACCGGCAAACCCAAGCGATATTGCACACGGCGATTATTGACGCGCAAGTCGATCCGTTCGCCTTCGCCAAGACTGCGATAACGATCACGCCAACCGCCGATGGGATTGAAGCTTTCCAATGCGAACCCAGGCGGATCGATCAACGCGTGACATGCACGGCAGGAGTCTTCGTTACGGTGTTGGTCGAGAACCTGACGCAACGTCGCTGCTCCGCGAATATCGGGTTCGACGCCGGAGATGCCTGGCGGTGGCGGTGCAGGATGCACGCCGAGCAAACGTTCGGTGACCCACACACCCCGGACGACCGGCGATGTGTTCGTGCCGTTGGCGGTGACCTTCAGCACGCTGGCCTGTCCCAGCAAACCGCCGCGAACGGAGTCTTTTGGAAGTGGCACACGGCGAATGTCAGCGTGGTCGACTCCTTCGATGCCGTAGTGATCCGCCAATCGCAAATTCAGCATTGCGAAATCGGATTTCACTAAGTTCGTGACCGGCAAATTTTCGCGAAGCAACGTCGCGAAAAACTGACGCGTTTCTTCGACCATGCTGTCCCGCAGATACCGGTCGTATTCGGGAAATAGCTTTTGATCGGGGCTGGTTTGATCGATGTCACGCAGGTTCAACCAAGCATCCGTGAAGTCGACCACGAATCGATCCAGTCGTGGATCAGCAACCAACCGTTTGGCATGACTCAGCAACGATTCGGTTGATCGAGTCAGTTCGTTCTGGTCGGCTGCTTTCAGCAGTGCCACGTCAGGCGTGGTGCGATGCAGGAAGTATGACAACCGAGTTGCGATGGCGTGATCATCGAGTTTGCCGGCCGGTTCGCGAAAGTACAGAAAGTCGGGCGAGCAAAGGATGGCGGCGACCGCGGTTCGCAACGCTTCTTCGGTGGAAGCACCGCGGTCTTGTTCGGAACGAAATAGCTCGATGTAGGGTGTCAATTCGGCTTCGTTGACCGGGCGTCTCATCGCGGCGGTTGCCACTCGCTGCAAGGAGCTTCGCAGCGACTCGTCCGGGTTGTTGCTGGTCAATTCAAACTCAGGTTTGTACCAAGACTTCTCACGCTTGGACGGCGGGTTGGGTATGACCTCATCACGTTGCCAATCGTCAAAGATCAAACGATGGCCGCGAGAAGGGAAATCGTCGTTCAAAGGTCCTTCGACACGTACCTTTGCGATCGCCAGTCCGGGACCGGTGTACCCGTCCACGCCATCGTTGCGGATGTTGTAATCGCGAACCACCAAACCATACGGAATGATGTTGAGCATGTAGCGATATTTCAGATGCGCGGTCAGCTCGATGGTGGTCATTTCACCGTCGGGGCCGAGCGGCGGCATGTCGAAGTAACCCAGCGTCGGCTGTTCGCTTCCGCGGGCAAAGCTTTTTGCGCCGACATAGAACGGGATCTTCTGGTCGGTCTGGTGAGCGTATCCGGTGATCGAGATCCGATACCGTCCCGATTCGGGAATGCTGCTCGTGCGAAGCATCCCGTCGGGGTAACCGAAGGCTTGGTAGAACACAACGGACCCATCATCGAGCTGTTTCCAAACCTTGCCCAAGTGCGTTTTGGCTTCGCGTGTTTCCGCGTAGTGAGTTTCGATCAGATGTGTTTTGGGCGGATCGGCGGTTTTCGCGATGGCAGATTCAAGCACCAAGTCGGCTGCATCGAGGTAGCGTTCCAGGTGGACCATTGAGATGCCAAGCGATTCGCCCACGTTGTCGAATTCGTGGCTGCGTCCATCGGCGGGCAATAGCGTTTCCAGTTCGACGGCGGTGCCGAACAAATCGTTGAGCGTGTTTTCGTATTCACGCCGGTTCAGCCGACGAAGGACCGTGCCTTTTTCCGATGCGTGATGCTGCGTCAGCGGAGCAGCCAACGCGGTCGTGAAATCGGTTCGGTGGGATTCGTCGAGCGAAGACGAATCCGGTGGCGGCATCTCGCCCGATTGGACTCGATCGTGGATGCTAACCCAAACGGCCAAGTCAGCAGCTCCACCGATGGTTACTGGCAGTGTGTCCAGGTCGAGTCCACCTTCGGAGGCTCCATCAGCGTGGCAGTCGCTGCAGTGATTTTGCAGGAAGGTTTGGATCTTGGATTCGGAAACCGATGTCGGTTCGCTCGCATTCGTGGCAAACGAGTTTGCCACCAGAGCCAACGCAGTGGCGAAGAGAAAGAACTTCGTCCGTGATGAATGGCGACTTGGACGAATCGGAAACGGACCGGAAATACGCGATTGGCTCATGCCCGAGATTTTAGTCCATCGACTTAGGCGGCGTGCGAGACATCGGGCACGGGAACCGGGCGGACTCGGTGTCAAACGCGCCCGCCCCGGAGTGCGAGGTCGTGCAGTTTCTAATTTGTTGTATTGCCACGCATTTATCATCACCCTCCCAAAGGGCGGGTGAAGTAAACCTGCTCGACCTCGTACGTCGAGAGGGCTTTTTGACGTTTCTGCGACGAAAACTTGTAACTTAGTTTGAAAGAATCCGCTTGGGAGGTTAGCTTCTCCCCTAAGTGGAGGTCTCTGAGGCAGGGCCCTCCGGTGGCGGGTTGAGTTCTAGGTGGAGAGTTCGCGAGCAGGTTCTTTGTCGCTTTATGGATGCCCGGATCAAGGCACTTGGTATGTTTTTGAATCGCTTTTCAATTCGCGTCGTCGCGGTCATGACGGTGATCGCCGGTTTGGGATGGTCGTCGGTCGGATGGTCACAAGGCCCGGTAACTTGGCACAGTCACGCTGGTTCGAGCGTGAGAGCCGAGCTGATTCGCGTGGACGATTCAAAGGTCGTTCTGCAGGTCGAAGGCAATCGGTCTCCGGTCGAAGTTTCGCTTGATAGTTTGACGCTCGAATCGCGTTTGCAGGCGATGCAGCTCTGGTTCAATGAGCGTGACGCGAAGCAATTCCAGATGATTCGCCAGCACTTGCCTGGAATGTACGAGCGGCCTGAGGCCGTCAGTCGTTTGTTGCTGGAGATCCACAAAGCAGTTCCCGAAAGTCCGTACGCGGGGATTTGGGCGGGCGTCGGTTTGTCCGAAGGCGAGAACAATTTGGAACTTGCCAAGCGTTTGTTGATGCAAGCGATCAAACGCATCGAGGCTCAGCAAGAAGTGATGGCGGGACGTCACTCGATGACGCTGGCATCCGCTCGCAATAATTTGGGCGTGGTGGCTTTGAAGCAACAAGAAGCCAATCCCGCCGCATCGTCATTCATCGCTGGCGTGCAGTCGTCCCGCGTCGTGTCAGCGGTGCTCGAGCACAACATGCAATTGCTGGCTCAAACCGATTCGATGCGGACTGGTTTGATTGAGCTGGCACCGCGACTGCGGAGTGAGTTGCTGACGACGCTCGCGTCCGCAGACGTCAGCACATCGAAACCCAATTTGAACGAGAGCCTCTATTACACGTTGGATTTTGACTTGCCGATCGAAGCCGGCGCGGGAAACCGAAAGGTCGAAGGCCTGGACAGCCCCAGTGTGTTCATGGAATTGGTCTCGATTGGAACGGGCTTCGTCGTTGCTCCAGGAATCGTACTGACTTCGACCGATGTGATTACAAACACTGATGGTTATGGGCCCAAGATGATTACCGTGGGTTCGTATCAACACGGCATTTTCAAAGCATTGACGTGCAAGAACTGCTTGATGACCTCCCCGCGAATTTCAGCTCGAAGCGGGATTGTGATTCGTACCAATGAAACCATCGGAACAGTCACTCGGTTTCGCATCATTCCGCACCGTGCTGGTTCTTCCGATGCTGAACTGGCCGCGTTGCACGTGCCCGGGTTGGACTTGGCACCGTTGTGCATTGCGAACGACACGCCCACGCCAGCAACCGAACTGAAATTGTATGGCTACGACCCTGGACAGAATTTGGTGAAGCAGGGCGTGCGTGAGTTCACCGGGGAAATTTTGACCGAACCGGATCACCTAGGCGTTCAGAAAGTTTCCAACGAAACAACGGGCGGCAATCGTGGCGGTCCTGTGATGAGTGACGACAAGGTTGTCCAAGGAATCGTTTTCGCCATGTCGGAGAACGAATTGGAAACGAACGGCCGAGCCTTCGGTGCTCGAATGATTCGGTCGTGGTTCAACCGCAACGTGCGAACGACTTCCCTGACCAGCGTTGATGATCTCCCACCTGAAAAACGCTTTGACCCCAAGGCATCGGTGGTGCCTGTGTTTGTTTGGGGACTGAAATCCGGAAGCGGTCTGTTCAGCGATGTGGCCGATGGCACCGGTCCGAGCGAGTCGCTGATGATTGAGAACACTTGGTGTGTTTCGTGCATCGGCTCGTCGTACCAAGATTGTCCGAACTGTGTGAACGGTTCTCAATCTTATCGAAAACAGGAAGTCGTCTCTTCGTCACGGATTGCCGGTGACGTGTACGCGCCCGTTGTGAAAAAGAAACGTTGTCCGACGTGCAGCGGTCGTGGCAAACTAAAATGCCCTCACTGCAAAAATGGACGGCTGGATCTGAGACGCCGTTGATCGCGCGGGCCAACGCTTGAAATCGTTGGCGGACAAAACGCTCGTGAACAAGTCTGCGAGTCGCAGGTACGACTAAGCGGAGCTAGGCATTGAGGCGAACGTCGACCCAATCCATGCCGGCTCGTTTGGCGGCTTCGAAACCCAGTGGGCTGTCTTCAAAGACGAGGCATCGTTTGGGATCGACGCCCATTCGCTCGGCTGCACACAAGAACACATCGGGCTCCGGTTTGTGCAGTTCCGTGTCTTCACTGCCCACCAGGACTGGGAACCAATCGGCAACACCGATCGTTCGCAGTTGGTCCGCGACGATGTCTCGCATCCCGCCGCTAGCAACGGACATCGCGATTCGGTTGAGGTGTCGCTCGGCGATGTCGGTGACGTGTGCCAGGCGTTCGACGTTGGGAATACGAGCGATGAAGTTCGCTTCCTTTTCTTCTGTCGCCAGATCAACGTCGACCGTCACACCCTGTTCTGAACTCAACACGGCGATGATCTTTTCGCTGGGCATGCCCCCCATGGCGTAAAAACGCGACTCAGGGAAATCAATTCCGTGACGTGTCATCGTTTCGTGCCATGCCATGTAGTGAAGCGGCATGGAATTGGTGAGCGTTCCGTCACAGTCGAAGATCAAGCCTTCGTAGCGTTCCGTCAAATCATGAGCGATCGCGATGTCGAGGTGCAGTTGACCGGATTCATCGGAGCCGAGGAGCGAAGCGGTGTTGTTGTCAGATTGGGACATTAAGTCGACATGGGTTTGGTTTCGGCCATCGAATCGGCCTTTAACATAGCATTGGCCCGAGCCATTTCGATTGAACGATCCAGCGCCGGGAACATTTTGCCCGCATCTTCGTGGAAGACACGGCCGATCAGCAAGTCCGTCACGTTGCCGCGATGCTCTGGATGTTCCTTCATGAACCGCCCAATGCTGAAGTCTCTATTGTAGAAAGCATGAACGAGTTGCCGGACCCTGGAAGCTCCTTCCTTAAAATCGTCGGTCCATTGACCCAGTTGCTCTGCCGACAAGTCGTTTTTCTTCAATCCTTCGACGATCGCGTCACCGGCTCGAACACCCATTTCGAGTGCGAAGTAAACGCCAGAGGAATAGACAGGGTCAATGAACCCGAGTGCATCGCCGATCAAAACCCATCCCGGACCGGAGTGCCGCCGGGTCATGTAGCTAAATTCTTTGGCGGTCGTGATTTTGCCCACTCGAGTCGCATTGGCTAGACGAGGCTGAAGCCCGGGGCAATTGGCGAGCTCTTCTTCGAAGGTCTCCTCGGGAGTTCCGCGGCCTTTCAGAAGGTAGTCGTTGTCGCCGACGCACCCGACGCTGGTGATTCCGCGAGATTGAGGAATGAACCAGAACCAGGAATCACGCGACTTGGTGTTCAGAATGATTGTCGCGCCGTCGTTGTCGCCTTCGCCGCGAACGGCATCGCGGTAATAAGTCCAAATCGCGGCTTTTTTTAGGTCGGGATTGATTTCTTTCAGCCCCATCTTTCCAGCCAAAAACGCTTGCTGGCCCGTCGCGTCGACGACGACTTTGCAGCCGATCGTTTTTTCGGTGCCATCGGCGGTTCGCACGACCACGGCACGAGCGACCGGTTGGTCATCTGTATCGCCGGGTTCCGTTTGAACATCGATCAAACGAGTTTGGTCAAAACAATCCGCTCCCAGCTCGGAGGCTCGATCGTAGAGCATTTTGTCAAATTCGCTGCGTTCGACTTGCCAAGTTGTGCTGCACTCGCGTTCATCGTGTTCGCGAAAAAAGAATGGGGCCGATTCTTTGCCGGTGTGCGTGACAAACTGCACGCTTTTCTTGGTCTGCCATCCCGATCGTTTGACTTGATCGATCAATCCGAGTCGCTCGAGCGGCCAGTAGCACTCCGGCATCAGCGATTCGCCGACGTGAAACCGGGGCACCGGATCTCGTTCGATCAACAGCGTGCTGACGCCGGAATCCGCCACAATCGAAGCCGCGGCACCGCCGGCCGGGCCTCCACCAATCACCACGCAATCGTAGAAATCCTTCATCTTTGGCGTACTCATGTGCGAAAGGGGGCAATTCGATCGGAAAATGGTTCGTGAGATGTCGCCTGGTGTAACCGAAAGGTTGCTGAGCAGACAACGTGGTTGTTTTTCGTCAATGTCAGGTGGCGTTGGGCACCCGCAATAGGCCATTATAGCGGGGTAGCAACTCGATCTTGAATTGTCGCCGCAGACCGATCCCAGCCGAGAGACGCGATAGCCATGACCCCCTCCGACGGACCGTTCGTAGAGTCAGGGGAGGGCCGACCCTTGGCCGATCAGCGCCGTTGGTGCATCATTGCAGCAATGACTGATTGCCCCTCCGCACCGCATGACTGGTCATGGAGCGTCCAAGATTACGGTCAAGAGAGAACGAGATTGTTCTGCGACGGCATCATTGCAACAGGTTGAATCGGTGGACCTCCAACAGTATTTCAAAAACGAAACGCCTCCTCACGACCACTTTGTCTCGGTCTTGCGCCACTGGGTGCAGGTTCGGCCGGATGCTCCCGCGTTCACGTTCACCGACGGGGAAGGTTCCGACCAGACGCTTTCGTACGCAGAATTGTGGGAAGAAGTCCGCGGTCTCGCGGGATATTTGCAAGGCCGTTGCGGCATCCGTGCTGGTGACCGAGTGCTGCTGCTCTACCCGCCCGGGCTCGATTTCGTCATCGGTCTTTTCGCGACCCACGCCGCCGGTGCAATCGCGGTCCCCGCCTACCCGCCTCGTCGGAACCGCAAGGCATCTCGCATTCGTTCGATCGTGGTCGACGCGGATGCCCGATGGGCTCTGTCGACCAGTTCCGTCGTTGATCAACTGTCCGGCAATGAATTGCACGAGGATTTGGTCGGCGTTCAGTTGCTGGGAACCGACTTGGCCAGCAAACGCGATGCGACGCACTGGCGATGTCCGAAACTTCGCAGTGAAGCTCTTGGTGTGCTGCAGTACACATCCGGTTCGACAGGATCACCCAAGGGTGTGATGCTGACGCAAGCCAACTTGATCGCCAACAGCGAGTTGATCCTGCACGGGTTTGAACCCGAGTCGACCATCATTGGTGCGTCTTGGTTGCCGACTTACCACGACATGGGTTTGGTCGGCGGTGTGTTGATGCCGATGTTTGTCGGACGGCACAACATTCTGATGAGCCCGATGGCGTTTCTTCAGCGACCGAGTCGTTGGTTGCAGACGATCGCCCGTCATCAAGTCACGATCAGCGGTGGCCCTAACTTCGCTTACCAATTGTGCGTCGACAAAATTCGCGACGAAGAACTCGAAGGCGTCGATCTTTCGTCTTGGGAGATCGCTTTCAACGGTGCCGAGCCGGTTCGTTCGTCGACCCTGGACGCGTTTAGCAAGCGATTCGAAAAGTACGGATTCCGGCACAGTTCGCATTTGCCTTGCTACGGGATGGCCGAGACGACATTGATCGTCACCGGTGGTCCGATCAGTCCACGTCCCGTGCTGCAACAATTCGACGGGCCGGCACTGGATGAGAAAGCCGTTCGTCCGGCCGTCGATGTGCCCGCCGATTTGGCAAAGCAATCTGACGAGGAGGACTCGACGACGTCCTCGCCCCGAGCGACCCGTGAATTGGTCGGATGCGGCCGAGTCCTTCCCGGCGAACGCGTGCTGATCGTCGATCCCGACACTCGCCAAACGTTGCCCTCCGACGCCATCGGCGAAATCTGGGTGCAGAGCCCATCGGTTGGTCGTGGTTATTGGCAACGCCGAGAACAATCGACCAAGACCTTCGCGGCGATGACTTCCGAAGGAGAAGGGCCGTTTTTGCGAACCGGTGACCTTGGTTTCTTGTACGGCGGACAGCTGTACGTGTCAGGACGCCTGAAGGACATGATCATCGTCCGCGGCGTCAATCGTTACCCGCAGGACATCGAAGCCACGGTGGAGCACGCCAGCGATGTCGTGCAGGCTGGTTCCGTCGCCGCGTTTGCGATGAATGCGGACAGTGACGAAACCGAAACCGGTCGCGAGAAATTGATCATCGTTGCGGAAACCGTTCGCAAACGAGACTTGGATTGGGACGAGCATTTGCAGTCCATCCGTCGCGCGGTGACCGAGGAACACGATCTTCCTCCCGATGCGATCTACTTGGTTCGCAACAGTTCCGTTCCAAAAACCAGTAGCGGGAAGATCCAGCGACACGCGTGTTTGCACGCCGTCCGAGACAAAGAACTGAAGGTCATCGCTCAGTGGATTCGCGGCGAAGAATCCTCTTTGCAAAACGCCGGTATGGCTGGCGAAACCATGATGAAGGCTGCCGCGGCATCGGACGCGAGCGGTCTGGATTCGGTTGCCGATCCAGTGGTCGCCGAGGCAATCGTGTCGCATGTGCGAGCCATCGCGGGCGAACGAGCGGGTTCCATCAATCCAGAAACCAACATCGTTTTGGATCTCGGGCTGGATAGTCTGGAACGTTTGGAAATTGCCAGGAATCTCGAACGCACCTTTGGCGGTCGGTTCCCCGAGCAAGTGCTGGACGAAATCGAAACAATCGGCCAAATCGCAACCGCGGTGGAACGCTATCTGCCAGCAGGAGCTCTCGGTCGTGCCGAACAGTTTTTGGCCGGACGAGGTGACACGCAGCGTGATGGAGACGACGACCTCGTCAATACAAACGCGAATGGTCATGCCAGTGGCGACGGCGAAGGTCCGCTCGCTCGGGTCATGCAAACCCCTCAAGTCGAACCGGAAGATGACGTGACTCAGTTCGCTGAGTATCGACGTTTGAAATCGACGATGCGTCAGATGCAATTGACTGGCGTGCCCAATCCCTACTTCACCGTTCACGACTGCGTCGTCGGTGACAAAACGATTGTCGATGGCAAGTCGTTGATCAGCTTTGCCAGCTACAACTACTTGGGGTTGAGCGGTCATCCGGAAGTATCCAAAGCGGCCGCCGACGCGATCACGAAATACGGAACCAGTGTTTCGGCCAGTCGTTTGGTCAGTGGCGAAAAGCCGATCCACGGTGAACTCGAACGCAAAATCGCGAAGTGGGTCGGAGTCGACAATTCCATCACGATGGTAGGCGGTCACTCGACCAATGAAACGACGATTGGTCACCTCGTCGGACCAGGCGACTTGATTCTGCACGACGCGCTTTCGCACAACAGCATCGTTCAAGGTGCCTTGTTGTCCGGCGCGAAACGTCGTCCATTCCCGCACAACGATTACGAAGCTCTCGATAAAATGCTGACCGCCTTGCGTGGTCAATACCGGCGTACGCTGATCATCATCGAAGGCGTCTACAGCATGGACGGCGACTTCGCTGATGTGCCGAAGTTCGTCGAGGTGAAGAAACGTCATCGTGCGATGTTGATGGTCGATGAAGCTCACAGCTTCGGAACCATGGGCGCGACCGGTCATGGGATCGCCGAGCACTTTGGCTTCGATGCCCGCGACGTTGATATCTGGATGGGCACGCTCAGCAAATCAGCCTCCTCCTGTGGTGGCTACATCGCTGGCAGTGAAGCGTTGGTGGAATTGCTGCGATACACCGCTCCCGGCTTCGTATTCAGCGTCGGCATGCCTCCGGGACAAGTTGCCGCCGCGATTGCTTCATTGGAAGTGTTGGAGCGTGAGCCCGAACGAGTCGAGCGGCTTCGCCACAACAGCGAGTTGTTCCTGAATCTCAGCCGTGAGGCGGGCTTGGACACCGGCGACAGTGGCGGTACTCCCGTGGTCCCCGTGATCACCGGAAACAGTCTCGTTGCACTTCGGTTGAGCAATCGGCTGAAGAAAGACGGGATCAACGTCCAACCGATTTTGTATCCGGCCGTGGATGAGTCCGCCGCGAGATTGCGGTTCTTCATCACCAGCGAGCACAGTGAAGAGCAGATTCGATTCACCGTCGAACGAACGGCTCATCACTACAACGATTTGTGCGATACCCCCGCAAAACTTCGCGGCACCGCCTGATTCCGTGTGTCGGGCTGAAATCTGTGGGTCGGGCCGAAACGGTCCGCTCAGAAATGTGTTTCCGTTTGCCAACCACCCGGCGACGGCGATGCCGCCGGTGTCTAGACTGGGCGGAATGAACAAACGACTCACGCGAATCAGCAAGTACCTGACCTTCATCCTGCGGCACGAGCCGCAATCCATCGGCTTGACTCTGGACGCCGACGGTTTCGCTTCGGTTGACGAATTGGTTTCCAGCGCCAACGCGTCAGGCAAATCCATCACCGTCGAACAGGTGCACCAAGTCGTCGCGGGTCACGAGACCCCAATTTTCGCGTTGAGCGATGACGGTCAACGCATCCAAGCTCTTTGAATTTCACCGAGTTTGCATCAGGAGCGATGGGATGGCGTGGCAGCAAATTGAGATTCCGGACTCAATCAAAAGTCTTCCGTATCACGAGTCGGCGGAGCATCTGATCGATTCGGCCAACGACGCGATCGAAGCGTTCATGTTGGCGGACGAATCGGTGATCGAGAACTTCGTCACTTGCGATTTCCATTTGCTCGATCAAGCGATGACGTGGATCGAGCAAAACCACTTGTTGGCAGGCAACCGCTTTTGCGAGTTGGGAGCCGGGTTCGCCGTCGGTGCGATGCTGGCGTCCTTGCGAGGAATGCAAGCCGTCGGAATCGAGATCGAACCACGGTTGGTGGAAGCCGCTCAGGCGGTCGCGGACTCACTCGACAACGACGCTCAGATCCACTGCGGCAGCTTTGTTCCACGCGGTGTCGATGAGCTGTCCGAGATCGCTCGAGAGGTTCGCAACGTCGACACCGAAGAAGGCGACATCTACGACGAAATCGGATTGGAGATCGAAGACTTCGACCTCTTCTTCGCATTCCCATGGCCCGGTGAAAACGAGTTCTTCGAAACGGTCGTCGACGCCCGCGGCTCGGTCGGTGCATTGCTGCTGACCTATCGAGGGCGTGAAGGAATGCACTTGCTTCGCAAGGTTTAGGTGACTGGGCGTTTGGGAGCGTGGGTATTGAAAAATTTAAATTGACAATTGTAAAGATGAAATTGGTTTGGTGATTGAGTTCGCGAATCAAAAGCTTCGATATCAGAACCCATCGCCACTCGCGAAATTGTGTTGTTAGGCGGACAGCGCGTTTCGAAGGCGGTGTCAAATTACCGCGTTATCGAAATCGATTGTTCAGCTCAGAAGTTTACAATTTGCAATTTAACTTTTCCAATGAGTCGTCCCTGGATCGCCACCGTGAGACTTACGTCGAATACCGGGCCTAACGGCCGTCGGCTGACACCGATGATCAATAAACATCACGGACGTATCGTTTTTCGCTCGTCATGGTTTTCAAGTAGGCTTTGCCTTCGTCTTCTGACATGCCGCCTTCTTGGGTGATGATGTGCAGCAAAGCTCGTTCGACGTCGGCGGCCATTCGGGTTGCGTCGCCGCAGACGTAGAAGTGGGCACCGCGATTCAACCAAGCCCATAGTTCCGCAGCGTTCTCTCGCATCCTGTCTTGCACGTAGACCTTCGTGTCGCCGTCGCGGCTGAAGGCGGTGTCCAGTCGTGATAGCACGCCGGAGTGAACGTATTCGGTGAGTTCGGTTTCGTACAAGAAGTCGTACGCTTCGTGTTGATCGCCAAAGAACAACCAGTTGTCGCCAGGCGATTTGCGAGCGGCACGTTCTTGTAAGAACGCGATGAACGGGGCGATTCCAGTCCCGGGTCCGACCATGATCATCGGGACGTTTTCATCGGCGGGGACGGTGAATCCGCCATGGTTGGGTTGCACGAAGACTCGCATGCTTTCTCCATTGCCAACTCGGTCCGCCAACATGGTGCTGGCGACACCTTTGCGGACGCGTCCTTCGCGTTCGTAGATGACCTTGCCGACCGTCAGATGAACTTGGTCGCCGACCGCTTTCATGCTGCTGGCGATCGAATACAAACGAGGGTTCAGTGGATCGAGGCATTCAATGAACTCCGTTGCGGTGATCGTTGATTCGCCGGCGACTTCCAACACATCCAGCACATCAAAACCTTCCGGAACGCCCTCAGCGAGCAGGTGATTCAGTGTCGCTTGTGCGTCCGTGTTGGGTGTCCGTCCGACCAACAGTTCGAGCAACTCATCGGAAGGATCTTTCAAGCAGCAATCTTCTTGCAGCGCTTCAAGCAACGGTTTCGTGTTGCCTTGTGGCGTTGCCACTTTTACGTGCGAGTCTGCGGCCAAACGGTCGATGATCTGAGTGCACAAGTCGCCGCAGTTGGTGGGGTAGATCCCCAATGCGTCGCCGACTTCGTATTTGATGCCCGATCCAACGAGGTCAATCGCAACGTGGCGTGTGTCTTTCGCGGAGCCTTCTTGATTCAGCGGGCGGGATTCGATCAAGTTGGCTGAATAGGGATTCTTGCGAGACCAAGCGGCCGCTCCGTTGGTCGAGACACCATTGGTTGCTGCTCCGTTGCCGTTGCTGGACGGTTTGACGCTGTCGCCGGCTTCGGCGAGAAGCTTCTTGATCATTTGTTTGGTTTCTTTGCCGCCGGGGCTGCAAAGCGAGACGTTGGGTTCTTCTCCCGACGCGATGGCTTCGCTGTACGTTTGGCAGATGTAACCGCAGGACCCGCAATCAAGCTGAGCCATCGCGGCCATCAATTTTCGGTCGAGCGGTTTGCCTTCGGCGAGTTCCATTCGGTCGACAATCGGCAATGAGTCATCATGCCACGGGAAGTCCTCTTCCTCTTCGACGGATGGTTCGGCCGAGGGCAATCCAGCGGCCATCGCGGTCGCGACGCTTCCACCCGCTGACTCTTGGATTCCGGTCAAACCGGCGAAGAAGCCGTTCAGCCAAGCTCGTTGTTGTTCGTTGAAAGGGGCGGTTTCTGGAATGTAGCTGGACATCGGGATCAATCCTGGGAATGAATCGAAACGTGGTGAAAGATTGAAATGGATTCGGCGTTCTTGCGACGCCCTTTTTCCGGCGGTTCGTTAGCAGACAACTGACGGGCTGGCGACCAAACCCTTGAGTTCTTCATCGCTGAGACGGCCCGCGAAGTCGTTGAACGACTCGTTGGCATCGGCTCGGTTTTGTTGGTAACTGGTGAGGATGCCAGTGACCAAATCAGGTACATCGGCAAATGGAATCGACTTGAAAATCTCGCGTGCGATTCCTTGTCGTGAACCCCAACCGCCGCCAAGGCAAATGTGATAGCCGTCGACCATGTCGTCGCCGACCTCCACCTGACAGGCGATCAAACCTATGTCGCCGATGTAGTGCTGAGCACAACTGTGGTGGCATCCGGTGAGGTGAATGTTGATTGGTTGATCGAGAGTCAATGTGCTTTCGATGCGTTCCGCAATTTTGATCGCGTTCGCTTTGGTGGGGGCTCCGGCGAACTTGCAACCCGCACTGCCCGTGCAGGCAACTAAACCAGCTCGCACAGAATTGGCTTCGTAGTCGAGCCCGCACTCGCGAATTCCGGCTTGAACGGCGGGTAAGTCCGCGTCGGTGATGTTGGTCAGAATCAAGTTTTGCCAAACGGTCAATCGAATGTCGCCGTTGGAATAGCGAAGCGAAAGATCGGCGAGTGCGCGAGCTTGGTCGGTCGTCATGCGGCCAACGGGAAAGACAATGCCGAGCGAGTTCAGGCTAGGTTGTTTCTGCGGGAACACGCCAACGTGTGCACTTCGGTCCTCGATGTCTTGGACCGTCAAGCGGTTGACATTGACCTTCGTGAGCGTGCGACCCATTTCGGATTCAACTTCCGCGATGAATTTCTCGAACCCCATGTCGTCGAGCACATACTTCAATCGAGCTTTCTTGCGATCGGTGCGGTCTCCGGTGCGAATGAAGACACGGACAATCGCGGCGGCGACCGCAACACATTCACTCTCACGCAACAGCACACCTGTGTAGCGAGCGAAGTCTTTGTGACCGGTGATGCCGCCCAAGCAAAGTTGGAAATAGACACCGGCAGGCAAGTCGTCCGATGCGTTTTCTTCGAGCACGCGAACGGCTTTGAATCCGATGTCGTTGGTGTCTTCCAATGACGCGATTCGGCCACCGCCTTCAAAGGCGATGTTGAACTTCCGTGGCAACCCGTACATCTCTCGGTGATTGAGAATGTAGTGATGCATGCGTTTGGCGAGCGGCAACGTTTCGATCAATTCGTCCGCATCCAATCCCGACATAGCACTGCTGGTGCAGTTGCGAATGTTGTCGCCGCCACTGCCCAGCGGCACGATATTCAGCTCGCGGGTGCCGAACAGAATGTTCATGGCTTGGTCAGCCGGGATCTCACGCAATTGGATGTTGCCGCGGGTGGTCAGGTCCAAGTAGGGACCGGCGGATTGATCCG
The DNA here is from genome assembly GCF_002337565.1 of Rhodopirellula sp. UBA1907. NCBI lineage: Bacteria > Pseudomonadati > Planctomycetota > Planctomycetia > Pirellulales > Pirellulaceae > Rhodopirellula > Rhodopirellula sp. UBA1907. The sequence goes on from NZ_DDGH01000107.1 coordinate 50,268, forward strand.
CCAGATCAGCCAAGCCTCGCAGTTGCCAAGCTTGGATTTGGCCGCCGGGCAGACGCAACCGGCACATGAAGCTGTCTTGAGCCGGGGTGACGTAGAACAGCCCGTGGAATTTTTGCAGAAAGACATCGGTGCCCTTGGGGAACTCACCCGCGTCGCTGCGAGCCTGCATTTCGTCCCACATGTCGAGCGGGTTCTTTTCTCGTTTGGCCTGTTCTTCTTTCGAGAGTTTCTTTCCCGCCGCGAGCACAGCCGATTGGGCTTCGAACGCGAAACGATCGGGGCCTGCGGGCACTGCTTCGCCGTCGACCGTCGTGGGGCCGTTGCCAATGGCGAGCGTGGTTCCTTGTCCGCCTGATCCGGAGATGACAGGCAGGCCCTGGACCGCACGAGCGACATCGGCACCGAACGTGAATCCGGCGAGATACTGCTGTTGTTCGTCTGAGAACGGTTTGGAGTCCTGTTGATCAGTCATGGTCGCTTGTCAAAACGGGTTCGATGCGGACCGCACAATCCTTGTAGCTGGGTTGGCCACTGTGTGGGTCAAAGTGAGAAAGGGTGAGCTGGTTAGTGCATTCGTAATGCATTGGCATGAAGACTTGCCCGGGCTGAACCGAGTGGGTCAAACACGCCGTCGCGTCGGCATATCCACGTCGAGATCGAACGCGAACGAGGTCGCCATGTTCGACATCCAATTCCGCCGCGTCACGAGGATGCATCTCGACGTAGGGCTGATTGGGGTACAGCGACCTGAGCAGCGGGCTTTGTCGCGTTCTGGTTTGAGTGTGCCACTGGCTAACGGTCCCGCGACCGGTCAGCAAAACGATTGGGTAGTCCGCGTCTGCTGGTTCCGGCATCGGTGAGACATCGTCGACAATCAATCGAGCCCGGTGGTCTTCGTGAAAGAAGTGGCCATCGGCGAACAGTCGCCGTTGTTGTTCTGGTTCAAAACCGCCGCTGGCATGATCGGCTGACCAAGGCCACTGAATCCCGCCGCAGCGATCGATTTGTTCGTAGCCTTCGATGCCGGAGATGTCGCTCGGTTGTCCTCGGCTGGCACGCTGCATGATCCGGAAAACCGCTTCGGGCGATGTCCATTCGGCAAACATTTCACCGACTCCCCAGCGGTGTGCGATCCCTCGAAAGATTTGGAAATCGGCGAGAGCTTGCCCCGGCGCGCGGCGAACTTTCTTCAGCAATCCATAGCGGCGTTCGCTGTTGATGAAGGTGCCTTCTTTTTCACCCCAGCCCGCCGACGGCAAAATTAGATCCGCGTGCGAGCAAGTCTCGGTGGTCTTGTACATGTCTTGGACGACCAAGAAGTCCAACTGATCAAACAATTCGCGAACGTCGCCCTGGTCGATCCAGCTGTGTGCGGGGTTGGTCGCAACGACCCACAAACCTTTGATCTCACCGTTGCGGATGCCTTCGATGATCCGGTCGTATTTCCAACTGGTTGTGGATGGGATTTTTTCGACGGGAATGTTGAGTGCTTCGGCAACCTTTTGGCGATCGGATTCATCGGTGAAGGAATGATGGCCGAACAGGTTCGTTGTATTGCTCCACAATCGCGAACCCATCGCGTTGCATTGACCGGTGATGCTGTTGGCTCCCGTGCCGGGACGGCCGATGTTTCCGGTGATCAACGCAATGTTGATGATTGCTTGTGCGGTGCGAGTGCCCTGGTAACTTTGGTTGACTCCCATCGTCCACCAAAGAGAAACGGCACGGCCGCGGCCGATCGCTTCTACCGCGGCGGAAACATCTTCGACTGCCAAACCAGCTTCTTCGCAGACCGTCGCGAGATCGTACTGCGAAACGTGTTGGCGAAGCTCCTCAAATCCTTGCGTGTGGTTTTGAACGAAGTCGTGTTCGACAAAGTCACGGACGATCAATTCGTTTGTGATCGCGTACAACAACGCCAAGTCGTTCTTGGGACGCAATTGCAAGTGTTGTGTCGCCGCGGCGGCGGTTTCCGTGCGACGCGGATCGATGACGATGATCTCGGGATTGTTGGGATTGCGAAGCACGCGTTCCCACATGATCGGATGCCCAACGCATGGATTGGCACCGATGAAAACGAGGCAATCGCTTTGTTCGAAGTCGTCGTAGGTGTATGGCGGTGAATCGAACCCGAACGACTCTTTGTAGGCCGTGACGGCGGTTGCCATGCACTGGCGGGTGTTTCCATCGCAGTGGCGAATGTCCATCCCAAAGCGTGCCAAGGCACCAAGGAAGGCCATCTCTTCACATGCAATCTGTCCCGTCGACAGGAACGCGATCGATTCGGGGCCGTGTTCGGCTTGGACCTTCTTCATCCCATCGCAGAACTTGGCAAAAGCATCGTCCCATTCGATCGGTGAGAGCTTTCCCGCTTCATCACGAAGCAACGGCAGCGTGGCTCGTTCGGGCGAATCCAAAACTCGTAGAGCTTCCCAGCCCTTTGGACATGCCATTCCAAGGTTGACCGGGTAAGCGGTCTCTGGCGTCAGTCCGATTGCTTCGCCATCTTTTAAATGCAAACGCAATCCGCATCCGGTTGCGCAGAATCCACAGGTCGCCGTGGTCGTCGTGTCCGCGGCCATCGAATCATGAGTCATCCCCAAACCATGATCGCCGGGACGCAGAACCAACTCGCGAGTCATCGGGCCGGTGCGTCGCTGCAACAAAGTCGGCAACTGAAACGTCCTACCGGCGTCGTTCCGATTGTCTTTGATTGAGATACTCATCGGAGGGTCCCCGGCATGCGATCATGAACAACACTAGAGAAATAGATCAATCGTTCGGTGGTTTCTCCTGCCACCAAGAGCAAGGTCGCGGTCACCGCACAGACGGTGAGCAACAATGACGAGCCAGCGAGTGCCAACGCAGAAGAGACAACCAGCAGCACCAAGCCGGCATAGCCAAACGCGAGTCGACCCAAGCTCCATTGGGAGAGGTGATGACGGACCAAACGCTGGCTGCGTCGGTCCCACTGGTCGTTGGTTGAGCTCGGTTGGCTGCGGAGCAAAATGCTTTGTTCCCAAATCAATTTTGCGACCAAACTGACCGTTGCTAGTCCGAGCAGTACCGCCGCCGAGTTGCTTCGATTCGAGGTTGCAGCGATCACCGCGGCGCTGGCGGCTAGTCCGCCGGTCAATGCGGTTCCCATGAAGCGAATCATGGTTCGGTCAAATCGCCAAAGAACACGTTTGGTAGCGATGTAAATCATCGCACTGCTGAACAATCCCGCGATTCCAAAGGCAATCGCACCGATCAAAATCGCGCCGGGAACCCAAGCGGGAACCGTAACCCAATCTGGCAGATATTCGGAAACGGCAGGCAGCCACATCGCAACCACCGCCATGGTCAGAACGCCAACGAATTTACCAAGCAAGACAGCTTCGCGACTGAGCCACGATGTTCGCAGTCCCAGGAAAATTCGCCAGGATCGCAAAGGTTGTCCGAGGTGGAGCGGGGCGAGGTTCATGCCGACCATCGAGACCACCAGGGCGACGGTCGCTGTCCAGCGAGTCGTCTCGGTTGGCATCGGCGATCCAGCCAGCCACAGAATCGCGGCCAGAACTCGTTCGGTCAGCAACATTCCCACGCCGACTTGGGTGGCGATCAGCAATCCGACCAGCGGCCAGTGATCTTCGGCGGGTTCATCGATGCCGTTGTCTTGCGCGACGCCTTGGAAACGCTTGGTCGGGTCACTGCTGCGGAAGACGGTGGTTGGGCGAGTGATAGATGAAAGCGGTGCGCCAGCGACCAAGCGTTCATCGTCAGCGACTTCTTGACATTGTTGATCAACCACGCGAATCGCGATGGCTTCGTTGGGACAGGACTGAACACAAGCGGGGGCTTCGCCAACCGAGAGTCTTTGGTGGCACATGTCGCACTTGCGAACGATGCCCAATCGCTTGCTGTACTTGGGCACTTCGTAAGGGCACATCATCGTGCAGTACTTGCATCCGATGCACTGATCGTCGAGGTGACGAACGATTCCAGTTTCGGGATCTTTGTCGTATGCCTTGACCGGGCAACCGTTCAGGCAACCGGGATCTTCGCAGTGATGGCACGTGGTCGTGACGTGTTGCACTCCGATCGCGGCGGGGATGGGGGCGGCTTCGGGGGCGCTCTCGCCGATGACCAGCGTTCCAACGCGACGCCAGCTTTCCGTTTCGTCCAAACCGTTCATCGTGTGGCAAGCCACCACGCAGGCTTTGCAACCGCTGCAGGTGTCGAGATTGACGTCGAAAGCAAACTGTTGCCCCGGGCCTGGTGGGCTGGCGGGCATTAATTTGGAGTAGTACCGAGCCTGGGCGGGCTGATCGGCAACATGTTCTTCCGCGGTTCCGGATTCATGTGCGGCGGCAAAGTCTTCCACCGCGGTCAGTGTTTGCTGTTCTTGCAGCAAGAGACTGACCAAGTCGAACGAGTCGCCTTGTCCTTCGATCGGCAACCCCGGTGACGTGACGACGCCGGGCGCAGCACCATCGGGATGGGCGAAGTTTGGTTCGGTTGGAAGAAGGCTGGACATATGGATCAGAACATCAAAACGGTGATGGAGCTGAGATGGGTTCCGTCAAAAAACGGAATAGCAAGCCCGGCGGTCGGAGACGGCATGACTCGTTCTGCGGGCCGGGTGAGCAGCAACGCTTCCATGTCCTCGAGCAACACGACGCGTTGGTGCTCGGCGACCAATCCCAAGATTCCGGTCGCCAGCGGAATACGTGTGCCGGTATCAAGACGAAACGCGTTTTCGACTTCGCCGTACGCTTGGCTGGTCAATTCGCACTCTGCGCCATCGATGATCCAAACCTCGATCGCCCGTGCCATCGGCGAACGTTTGGATTGAATCAGGACGGCCGTGGAAATGTATTGGTCAGCGAAAACAGGCAAACCCACGGCGGCGTTGAGCAAATCGGCGGATGCACCTGCCGCTCGCAGAAAACCCATGTGGTTGGCGAGGTCATCTTGCGCGAGAGCCCGGCCTTGTTCCCAAACCACGCCGGGAAGTCCGTTGCCTTTTTCGAAGCGAACGAATGAACTGACGTTTTGGAATCGTTCCAGCTTTCCGTAGTAGCCCTCTCGCAAAGCGACTTCATCGTAGGGACCGACTGGACGCCAAACTTCGAACACGCCAACCGGATCGGGCATCGCTTCGCTAGGCAGTTTCGCGAAAAAGACGACGACCGACTGAATCGCACCATCAAAGTGGACGGGAATCGCCAACGCGGCGGCAGCGTCCGTCGGCAGCAACGCTGGGTCTTGCACCACCACCGCGTCCAATTCGTGCAAGCATCGTTGGGCGATTGGCAATGCGTTGGAATCGCAGTCCGGAGAAAACTCTCCCGGAGCCACGACATCGCAAACATGGATGCCCTGCAGATAGCACTGATCTGAAACGGCGAGCGGAGGCAGTGAGTGACGCAAGGTGATGGAAGCGTTGGATGGTGCGGGAACTGATATCGAAGTCATTTTGGCAACCTTTTAGGTGGCTTCGGCGGTCGCGAGTTCTTCTTGGGCCTTAGCACGTTTTTCCGCGTCGGCCTTCAGCTTTTTGTGGTCTTGATCTTCGAGGAACTGGATCATCTTTCCTCGAAAGTCGTAGTACTCGGGGTGGTCGAGCACGTCGGCGCGAACGCGAGGGCGATCGAATGGAAGACTGAAGATCGCACCGACCTTAGCCCGAGGTCCGTTGGTCATCATCACAACGCGATCGCTCATGAAGAGCGCTTCGTCGACATCGTGCGTGACCATCACCGTGGTGACTTTGTCGCGAATCAGGATTTCCAGAAGGATCTCTTGAAGCTCCATCCGCGTAAGCGAATCCAGCATGCCGAAAGGCTCATCGAGCAGTAGCATCTTGGGACGCAATGCAAAGGCTCGGGCGATTCCGACGCGTTGCTGCATTCCTTGGCTGAGATCCTTGGCTCGTTTGTGCAGGTTGCTGCCCAAGCCGACCAAGTTGAGATAGTAGGACGCCAAATCGCGGCGATCCTTTTTGCTGGCTTGCAGGTAAACCTGGTTCACGCCGAGCATCACGTTTTCGAGTGCCGTCATCCACGGCATCAAACAAGGCGACTGGAACACGACACCCCGATCGGGACCCGGGCCATCGATTTCGCGGCCGTCGATCGCAACGCCGCCGGTGGTGATCGGGTTGAGTCCTGCGACCATGGTCAAAACGGTGCTTTTGCCGCATCCGGAGTGACCAAGCAGCGAGACGTATTCGCCTTTTTCAAGGTTGAGATCGAATTCCTCGACGATCACAACCGGCCCATTGTGGGTGTCGTAGGTCTTGCCGAGACGAAACATTTCAACGTAGCCGCGCATGTTCGGTGCACTGAGTGGGAAGGTGGAATGTATTGGGGGTGATCAAGTTCAGAACGTCGACCGTTTCGATCAACGCAACTGATTTCGGTGCGGTTAGCGTGGGCCGGTGTTGAAGACGGCTCGCGAGGGACGCGTCAAATCGGAAGGTTCGATTTCGGGCAAACGGAACGCTTGGGTTGGATTGGCCGCCATCTCGTCACGGCGAGCCTTTTGGCGGACGGCGACCAAGTAATTCGTCACCGCGTTGCGGAGCCCTTTGAACTCTTCGTTGTCGTTGAGTTCGGTCTTGCTGCGAGGTCGATCAATGCCGACAGTAAAGACGGGACCAAGCGAGGCGTTGGGGCCTGGGTTCAGCGGCACGATGCGATCGGCGACCATGATGGCTTCGTCGACGTCGTTGGTGATCATCACGCAAGTCTGCTTCTCTTCGCTCCAAATCTTCAGGATCTCGTCCCCGAGTTGGCCACGCGTCAACGCGTCGAGTGCGGAGAGCGGTTCGTCGAGCAGCAGGACTTTGGGTTTGAGTGCCAACGTCCGTGCGAGGCTGGTTCGTTGCCGCATACCACCGGACAACTCATGAGGTCGGCGGTGGGCCGCGTGGCTGAGTCCGACCATGTCGATGAACTTTTCAACATGGTCGCGTCGCTGTTCACGCGACCATTCTTTGAAAACCGCGTTGACCGAAAGGGCGATGTTGCCACGAACTGTCAACCAAGGTAGCAGCGAATAGTTTTGGAACACCATCCCGCGGTCCGGCGACGGTCCGGTAACGGGTTCGTCATTCATGGTGATCGTGCCTTTGTCAGGCGAGATCAAACCGGCCAGCAACTGCGTGAACGTGGTTTTGCCACTGCCGCTGAATCCAACCACCGCCAGGAACTCGCCCTCGCGAATGTTGAGGTTGATGTTCTGCAGGACTTCGTTTCGAGTCACGCCGCTTCCGTAACCCTTGCAGACCCCACGCATTTGCAGGATCGGTTTGGGAGCCGACGAAATAGCTCGGCGTTTGATCGTTGGCGATGTTTCGAGAACTGCGCTCATGTTTGCACCGATGGATGATGAAAGAGAAGGAACCGAGACATCCAGAATCAAACGGGAGATGGATTGCCGAAGCTGACCAGGTTGCGGAAGAAGATCATGATCCGGTCCAGAACCAGGCCGATCATTCCGATGACGATCACGCTGAAGGCGATGCGGGCGTAAGTGAGTTCGCTACCGTTTTGGAATTCGTCCCACACAAACTTTCCCAGTCCGGGGTTTTGAGCGAGCATGTCGGCGGCGATCAAAACCATCCAGCCAACGCCCAGACTGATCCGCATTCCCGCGAACATCAGTGGCAAGCTGGCCGGCAAGATGATCTTGGTCAGACGTTGCCACCAAGACAGCCGAAGCACGTCGGCAACGTTGATGAAGTCTTTGTCGACACTGGCAACACCGAGCGTTGTGTTGACCAACGTGGGCCAAAGTGAGCACAAGCACACGGTCGATGCCGAAATCAGAAACGCTTTGTTGAAAAACGTTTCGCCGCTGGAGTAACCGGCGTAGTACCACATGATGACGATGAACGCCAAAGGCAACCAAGCCAGCGGACTGACGGGTTTGAAGATCTGAATGAACGGTGTCATGGCCGCGTTGAACCATGGGCTCATCCCGCAGAGGACACCAACTGGAACCGCAACGATGGTCGCCAAGAAGAAACCGAAGAACACCGTTTTGACGCTCGTCCAAATTTGGTCGATGAACGTTGGGGCGCTCGAAGGCGTGAAGTTAGCGGCCGTGACAGCTCGCTTCTTCAGCGTCAACGATTTGTTCTCAAGAAGTGTTTTGGTCTGACCGGTTTCCTTGGCTGCCGCAGCGGTGTAGGCGTTTGACTCGGCCAATAGCTGAACCGCTTCCGTCAGCTTTTCTTGTTTGGCCGCCTTGTCGGCGGCGCGTTGGTCGTAGTGCATTGCGATCAGCTGCTTGCCCGCCGCCCAAGTCGCTTGTGGACTGGGCAGTTTGGCACTGTCCGTCACAACCGTTGATGCGGCTCCGGCCCAAAGCAACAGAAACACGCTGACCGCCACGATTGGAAGCAAAATGAATTTCGCGATTCCAATGCACTGTTCCCGTTTGTCCTCGCCTGCTGCCAAGCGAACAAACGGTTCGAGAATCGGAAGTCCGGCCACGTCGCAGAAACGGAGAAGATTGCCACGCCAATTCATCAGGGGATACGTCCAAAAAATGGTGGAAAGGTGAATGCAAAAAGGGAATCAAAGCGGGCTCGTGAGAGCCCGAATGTGGTGGCTATTTCTTGGCCAACGACTCGTCGTCCTTGTTGCCAATTTCAAAGCTGTTGATGTAGCCAATCGGATCTTTCGCGTCGTACTTGTTCCCGTCGATGAACTCAGTTGTGACGGCGCGGTAGCCGTCGTAGTCTGGAGCTGGGATCTCGTTCGGATCGAGTTTGCCTTCGCTGATCAACAGCTCAGCGGCCTGGCGATAGATCTCTGGCTTGTAGATCTTCTTGGCGGTTTCGGCGTACCAGCTGGCTGGTTTGGATTCCGTGATTTGTCCCCAGCGTCGCATCTGAGTCAGGAACCAAATTGCATCGCTGTAGTGCGGGTAGCTGGCTTCGTGCTTGAAGAACACGTTGAAGTCAGGCATTTCGCGAACGTCGGTGGATTGGAAGACGAACGTGCCCATCATCGAGTTGCCGATCACTTCCTTCTCTGCACCGACATAGTCTTTGCGGCTGAGGATCTCGACGGCTTCTTCGCGATTGACCAGTTTGCCGGAGTCATCGGTTGCATCCAACCATTTACCAGCCCGGATCAGAGCCTTGATCACGGCCAAGTGAGTTTGTGGATGCTTCTTCGCCCATTCTTCGGTGACACCGAAGACCTTTTCAGGGTTGTTCTTCCAGATGTCGTAGTTGGTGGTGACGGGAACACCGATGCCGGTCACGACCGCTTTTTGATTCCATGGTTCGCCAACGCAGTAACCTTTGACGATGTCAGCTTCCAAGTTCTGTGGCATTTGCGGGGGTGGAACCGTCGACAATTTGACTTGCGCGTCGGTGAAGCCCTTGATGTCAGACTCGGTGTACATGCCCGGGTGGATTCCCGAAGCGGCCAACCAATAACGGATCTCGTAGTTGTGAGTGCTGACCGGGAACACCATGCCCATTGGGAACGGTTCGCCCGCGTCTTGCAGGTAGTCGTCAACGATCGGTTTCAGGCTGGCGGCACTGATGGGATGTTTGGGTGTGGGGCTCTTCAGGTCAGGATCGTTCTCCTGCATCTGTGCCCACACTTCATTGCTGACCGTGATGCCGTTGCCGTTGCCGTTGTAGTCCAGGCTGTACGCGGTCACGATTGGCGACTTGGTGCCAACACCGATCGTTGCACCGATGGGTTGGCCGGCCAACATGTGTGCGCCGTCGAGTTGCCCGTTGATGACATTGTCGAGCAGGATCTTCCAGTTCGATTGTGTTTCGAGCGTGACGTTGAGACCTTCGTCGTCGAAGTAGCCCATCTCTTTGGCGATCACCAAGGGGGCACAATCGGTCAGCTTGATGAAGCCGAATGTGAGGTCCGACTTTTCCAAGTCCAACATTGCGGCGGACTCGGTTGGATCGACGTCGACTTCAATCTTGCTGATATCAACCTTTGCAGCGGCGGCTTCGAGATCCTCCAGTGAGACGCCGGAGTCAGAACAGCCGGTGAAGGCACTGGCGAGAGCGATACAACCGAGCAACGCGAATTTGTTTGTGGCTGTGATCGCTTTCTTCCATGCGAATCCGGCGGTCTTTTTCGAATTTGCCGTTTGGCGCGTTCCCGCTGATTCGCTCCGCGAAGTGGCTTCTGATTCGGTGGAGATGAGCGGTACGCTCTGTGATTCGAGGCAGAAGCCGGGAACGCGAAAAAGCATTGGAAAACTGTCCGACGAGAAGAGTGCTGAAACCGTGAGCAATAAAGTGGCATCAGTGATGCAGGTTTGAGGAATAGCAAGCGTCATGCCGGATGCAGGGGCGCGAAGTGCGCTACCGGTGTTTGTGGTGGACAAGTTCACCTAGTGGTAGCGCAGCGAGGAGTTCGTGCGCAAAGCGGCTTCTGCGGCCGATTGAAAAATCATTGGCAGCATCGGCTCTGCTTAAGTCTTCAGCAGATCGAAAGCGACTCTGCACGCGGATTGGGCAGGTGCTCAGAGAGGTCTTTCGGACCAGAATCTGTCCGCGTTAGCACGGGGGAGAATGCCTATTCTTAAACAGGTTTTTCGGGTGCGAACCTCACTCTTACCCCGTCATTTCGCCCCGAATGGTCGCGGATTGGCCGCGTGAAAACGTCGCCGCAAGCCGTTGCGAGCAAAGCAAATCCGCCGCTGATCGAGTTGGGGGACTTTGATCATTGCAACGTCTGAGTGCGGTTGGTGGGGACGCATATTGAAACCCTTTGCACTTGCGGATTCAGCATCGCTTTGAATGCGCCGATAGCCAAAACGGGTCGCTATGAAGACTTGGATGTTGAGTTCGTTTCATCTCCGATTCATTGCACTTCCTTTAACTCAGGCGGAAGGAACCAAGGCGATCCAAATCGATCCGGATGATTCGAATTCACAGTCCACTCCATGAAGGAGGCACAACGCCATGTCCCAACGCAACTGGAAACGCCGCTTGCTCAGTGCGATCGCGATCGCAACAGCAGCCATTTCCACTCACGCTCATGCTCAAGACACTTCCGGTCTCGAACCGGTCGAGGTCCTCGTATTTCAACAGGACTCGGGGGCTCTCACGGAACCTGGTCCTTCGCCGACTTCTCCGACGGAAGAGCCCGCTGCTTCCTCGATTGTTGATTCGCAGTCACCAATCGCGGAACCAGTCGTAGACTCGTCCACGTACTCGGACCCATACGCTTCGTACTCCGCACCCTGCACCTGCTGTGCAAACGGTTGCTGCACGAAGAAGAAGAAAGAAGCTGCGATGGCAAAGATGAAAGGTGCCTATCAAGGCGTCTTTTATGCCAACGACTTCAGCTACCTCGATGACCCTTGCTACGACGGCCCATCGTTCTTCGGCGACTCGCTGAAGGGAATGCTAAATGGAACGCTAGACGTTGGTGGCGAAGCACGTGTGCGTTACCACAATGAACGCAACCACCGCGGATTGGGACCGACTGGACTGGGATTGACTCAGAATAGCGATCAATTCTGGCTAACGCGTTACCGCATGTTCGCGAACTGGCGTTTGTCTGAGAACGTTCGATTCTACGGCGAATACCTCTATGCGGATTCAGGTGGTGAGCTTTTCAATAATCGTCCCATCGAAGAGAACCGCGGCGAAGCACAAAACCTATTCCTAGAAGCGAAACTCACGGACAACCTTAGCGTTCGTGGCGGTCGCCAAGAATTGTTGTTGGGTGCTCAGCGTTTGGTCTCGCCGTTGGATTGGGCCAACACTCGTCGTACCTTTGATGGTGTGCGTGCGACCTACGCAAACAAAGACGGTTCGATCGATGCGTTCTACACCCACCCCGTGAAACGCACCGCAGCCTACGAAGACAAGTGGGATGCCACGAACCAAGATGTTCAGTTCTTTGGTGCGTACATGACCCGCAAGGACACTTGGCTCGGACAGTGGGAAAACTACTACCTCGGTTTGAACAACGATGTGGGTGATTTCGATTATCACACCATTGGCAGCCGCGTCGTTGGCAAAACCGATTCAAACTGGATGTACGAGTACGAAGGTGGCACGCAGTTCGGAACGAACAGCGACGGCACCGACCACGGCGCCGGTTTCTTAACCGGAGGCCTAGGACGTCAAATCGCCCTGACCAAGGACTGGAAACCAACCATTTGGTTCTGGTACGACTACGCGTCCGGTGGCGACGATTCGCTTCGTGGCGGAGACGGATTCGATCACCTGTTTCCGTTGGCTCACAAGTACAACGGTTTCATGGACTTGTTTGGTCGCCGCAACTTGCATGACATCAATGCTCAGTTCATCACGCCATTCTTCGGCGAGAAAGTCAAACTGTTGCTTTGGTATCACTACTTCATGCTGGACGAGAAAACGACTCCGTTCGACGTAGTGATGAACCCGTACAATGCAAATAACCCTGCGGGCGATCGCGAACTCGGGCACGAAATTGATGTCTTGTTCCAGATCGCGCTCAACCCACGCAACAGTGCTTTGATCGGCTACTCGTACTTCAATTCGGGCAAGTACTACAGCACCACCGCCGGTGTGCAGGACTTGGACGCCGACTTCTTCTACTTCCAGTATCAAATGCGATTCTAGGTCGCGACTTCGGAAGCCAAGAAAGCAATTCGATCGCCCGGTGTGTCTCACATCGGGCGATCTTTTTATGCGCGATGATGTTCCGGTTGTCGCGCCGGATTGCGACGTCGATTCGATTCAGGAACACGGGGTTCTGTCTTGGTTGGGAACTTTCCTGCAACCCGCATCGAGCGTTAACAAGAACGTCACACTCGGTTGATACTCTTCGCTCGAAATCAATTTCAAGCAACGGTCGACCAACGCTGGATTCCACACCGGTGACTCAACGCAGGATCTGTTTGAGTCGTGGTCGGACGTTCCCATCCCTTCCAAGCCAAGGACGGTGGCATGCAGAGGCCCGCCCCGACGTCGGTCCGGACCCTCTTGGTAAGCGATGTGCATCTCGGATCGAAGCATTCGCGTGCCGAAGAGTTTCTGGTGTTTCTGCGTCAGTTCCAGCCCGAGTCGTTGTACTTGGTTGGGGACTTCATCGATGGCTGGAAGATCAACACGGGTTGGCACTGGTCGAGTGTTTGCGACGAGATCATTGCTCATCTGATTAGCCTGGCTCGACGCGGCACAAAGATTCATTACGTCGCCGGCAACCATGACGCATTTCTACGCAACCCGGCTTTTCGGGCAGGGTGTTTGGCGACGTTGCCACGATTTGAAGTCGGCAATGAGTTCGTTTTGGAAACCGTAGCGGGCTGGAAGTTTCTGATCACGCACGGTGATCTTTTCGATTGCGTCGAGAGCAACGTTCCTTGGTTGTCCAAGGGGACGACAGCGGTCTATGACGCGTGCTTGAGTATGAACCGTTTGTGCCATCGAGCATGGCAACCGAGCGATCGCAATCCCTATGGGGTTTGCTCGGTTCTTAAAGACCGAGTCAAGCGTTGGATTCGCTTCGTTAGCGATTTCGAAACTCGCATTCTGGATCACGCGAAACAACGCGAATGCAATGGAGTCATCTGCGGTCACATCCACACGCCTGACATCGTGAGCAGCGATTCGATGTGGTACTGCAACACGGGCGATTGGGTCGAGAACTGCACCGGGCTGGTGGAACGCCACGATGGTCAACTGCACTTGGTCCGACGCTACGACGAGGATTTGTTCCTCCGTCTGCCAGCACATGAAGAATCCATTCGTCGGTGTTTCGATGACAGCGAAACGGCCGACGTCGAAGCAAACGAACTCGTCTCGGTCAACGGCGAAACGGCATCGCACGGTTACGCCGCTTGACGCATTGAATCACTCGGTATTTCTTAATCAATCGAAAGACAACTCCGCATGGTCGCAAATTGGCTCGGCAACAAGTGCTTCAAAGTCGTTCACCAAAAGAACCTCGTTTACAACACTTGTTGGGAAGATCCTCGGATTGACCGGCAAGCTCTTTCGCTGGGATCGGACGATTCTGTTCTGGTGATCACCTCCGCCGGTTGCAATGCGTTGGACTATGCACTGCAGGCCCCCAAGTCCGTTCACGCGGTGGACATGAACCCGCTGCAAAACGCGTTGTTGGAACTGAAGTGCGCCTCCATTCGCACGCTGAAATACCAAGACTTCTTCGACGTGTTTGGTCGCGGTTACCATTCCGATTGGCAATCACTCTATCACAATCATGTTCGCGGTTCGTTGACGCCGGACGCACGTGCGATTTGGGACCGACGTTTGGACTTCTTTGATGGGACGTCTCGCCGGAAGAGTTTTTTCTTTCGCGGCACATCGGGATTGTTCGCTTGGTTGGTCAACGGCTACCTGAAACGTCCCGCCGGTTTGAAGGAAGCGATCGCGGAGCTGCTGCAAGCGGAATCGGTGGATCAACAGCGAGAGATCTATCAGGAACGCGACATCAATCGGTTGCTCTGGAGCAAACCGCTTCGTTGGGCGTTGCGTCGTGACACAACGCTGGCGATGCTCGGTGTCCCCCGCAGTCAACGCAACCAGCTCGATCAATGCTATCCCGGTGGTATCGGTGGGTTCATCCAAGACCGGATCGAAGCGGTGTTTAAAACGCTGCCGCTTCGTGACAACTACTTTTGGCGAGTCTACCTGACGGGGAGCTACACGCCTGATTGTTGCCCGGAATATCTCAAAGAGGAGAACTTTGAAACGCTGAAAGGTGGTTTGGTCGATCGCGTTCACACGCACACCAACACGGTCGAAGGCTTCTTGACCGGCCATGATCAGCCCATCTCGCGATTTGTGTTGCTTGATCACATGGATTGGTTGTACGACCGATATCCCGAGTTGTTGGCATCTGAGTGGCAAAGCATTCTGAATCGCGCCACTTCCGACGCTCGCGTTTTGTGGAGAAGTGCGGCGTTGGCGGTCGACTTTGTCAATCCTTTGATGTTGCAGCATGAAGGCAGCCAAGTCCAATTGGGCGATCTGCTTCATTACCATGAGGAATTGGCGACATCCCTGCACGCTCGCGACCGGGTTCACACCTATGGCAGCTTCTATATCGCTGATCTATTCGGACGCTCCTCCGGTGAAGTCGGCACGACGCCCGCGTCCGCTGGAGTCGCAGCATGAGTGAAGCCATCAAACCCTCGTCTCGTTTTGACGATCTCAAAGTCCTTTGGCACCTGTTGGTTCGTCCCGTTCGCGGTGACACTCACGGCGAACGATTGGAAAGTTTTTACGAAGGCCAGGCGTCGCACTATGATTCGTTTCGTGCGAGGCTTCTGCACGGCCGGTCAGAATTGATGTCGTGGGTGGACTTCCCTGAGGACGGTGTGTGGGTCGATTTCGGTGCGGGTACCGGACACAATTTGTTCTCCGTGGAAGAACAGTCGAAGGCCCTTTCCGAGGTTCACTTGGTCGATCTTTCGCAATCACTTTTGAAGGTCGCCTCGGAGCGGATTGAGGAGCGTGAACTCAAAAATGTGACGCTGCATCATGCGGATGCGACCAAGTTTGAACTGCCTGAAAACAGCGTGGACGTCGTCACGTTTTCGTATTCGTTGACGATGATTCCGGATTGGTTCGAGAGCGTTTTAATTGCCCGGCGAATCCTCAAGCCAGGCGGAATCATCGCCGTGACCGACTTTCACGTTTCACGAAAACATGCCGCGGCAACGAGTCGCCAACATGGTTGGCTGCGTCGGACATTTTGGTCGCTTTGGTTCGCGTCGGACAATGTCTACTTGTCCAGCGATCATCTTGCGATGCTCAGCCGCCAATTCGAGACCGAACGTTGCGACGAGCGGTTGGGAAGCGTTCCCTACATGCCGCTCATCAAGGCACCGTATTACTTGTTCCTCGGTCGGAAGCCAACCAGTTGAGGAGCGATAGTACTTCGTTCGCTCACCAAGCCTTGGACCAACTCGCGATGACGGAGTAGTCCGTTTCGAGTTGGATGCCGTCGAGGTCTTGTGCGATGGTGGGAACGATTTCAAAGTTGAGGTAGTGCCCGTGAGCCATCAACTGGGTGCCGATTCCGAGGTTGTACCAGTAACCGCCTCGGAATTCTTCGACGTTGGTTGAGATCACCAAATTGTCGGCTGAAGAGTCGGATCCTTCGTAATCGGTACGCCAAAAATGCTCACCGCGGAGCGAGACTGACCAGTTGTCTGTCAGCAGAACGCTGGTCCATGAGTTCAGACGAAACTCATCGCTGACGCTGTACCCACGGTAGTTGCGACCGATAGGCAAGTCGGTTTGGAACTGAACCCCGCCGCTCCACCATTCGCGGAAGTACTTCCATGTGACGCCTGGACGAGCGTTGAATGTGCCGCTGCCAAGTCGCATTGGATACGGCAACGGTTGCGACATCAGCCCATCCGTCGGTGCGGTCGTTTCGCGATAGATGTCACCGGTCGGAACCGAGCAACCCAGATTGAAGAGCAAGTCCTGCGAATCGGTGCTGTAGAGCCGTAGCAATGCGCCCAGCGAGGTGTCGCCAAAGCCACTGTTGTGCGTTGTGAATTCACCACCTCGGCCGGCCGGGTTTCCGTCGCCGCGAATGTGGTCCATGGTCAACGCGGGCATCATCAGCATTGTGTACAGCGTGATGTCATCCGACGCGCCGTACATGATGTGTGCCATGTGCATTTCCATGGTCATTTGCGTCGGGGTTGCTCCACCGTTGGTTTGAATTCCTTCGACGGTGATTCCGCCGGGAGGGCCTGCCGGCCCAATTGCGTCTTGATCGCTGATGGTGGTTTCGCCGATGCGATTGTCTTCCATGGACATGACCAGGTACTTGTACTCGACCATCCACTCGCCTTTTCCATGCAAGTGGTCACCCATGATGCCAGCGGGTGCGTGCTTGTCCGCCAAGCTTTTTCGACCTGGGTGATCCGCGTGGGCCACGGTAGAAAAGAGGGCGAGAAAAACGCTGGTCGCTGTGAAACTGAGTCGCATATCGAGCATCCTGGGGACAATGAATACATTCCCTGGAATCGGATGAATTGGGACGAGCGCACTGTTCAGTTTGCTCGGAAGCCAATACCCGCATAGGCCACAAGGTTTGCCATCATTTTGGCAGCCAGTTCCGCTGAAACAACTCTCAACACAAAACCGTGAGCATCACTTGGCGATTGGGAAGCGGGCGTTTTGTTGTTGGAGTGTCCGCTGCAATTCACGTCGCAACTGCGATGTGAGCTCCGTTTGTTCGGCGGACATATCTTTCTGTTCGCCGATGTCGCTGGAAAGATCGTAGAGCTCCACTCGATTGTCCTCCGTGAATTGCAACAGCTTGTACCGGCCACGTCGAATTGCAGACTGCGGGCGAGTCCGGCTGGTAGCAAAATCATCGATGCTGATCGAGTCTGGTGCTTTGGCAAACCCTTTCTCGGGATGGTAGTACGGAAAATGCCAAATCAGGGAACGTGGTTCGCCGGTTGCTGAGGACTTGCCACGCAACGAGTTAGCAAAGCTTTCTCCATCACACTTCGGTGGATTACCGCCCGACCAGTCGACTATTGTGGGTAGCAAGTCGTACCCGATCACCGGACGTTTAATTTCAGTTTGTGGTTGGACAACATCCGGCCAGCGAACGATCATCGGCACACGAATGCCACCTTCGTACAGGTTCCATTTGGAACCTCGCAGCGGTGCGTTGGCGGTGTACTCCGGATGACCACCGTTGTCGGAACAGAAAACCACGATGGTCCGATCGGCTTGTCCGGATTCCTCCAGTGAATCAAGGATTTGGCCAACGTGATGGTCGAACGTTTCTAAGAAGGCGGCGTATTCGATCCGGTTCTTTCGCTTCTTCGAATCGGAGGGAACCCGAGCATCATACTTTTCTCGCAGCCATTGGCACGGCGTTCGGACTGGCGTGTGTACATAAAACGAAGACGCCATCGCGAAGTACGGACGGTCGTGTTCCTGTCGAAGAAAGTCAGCGACACGCTGGACCATGGAATCAGACGCGAATTTTCCAACCTCGGTGATCGTTTCGATGGGTGAACGTTTCCAGTCGTAAGGATGCGCTCCGTAGTCTTCCTCGGCGATCTCGAACCCTTGCTTCACCGGGCCGTGTGTGGGGCTCCATCCCAAATAACGTTCATGGTGAGAGCTGACGTGCCACTTGCCAAAGAACGCGGTTTGATAACCCTCATCTTTCAAGCACTCGGCGATGGTTCGCTCTTTGAGCGGCAGATTCAGTGTCAACGGAGGTGCTGACATTGGTGTTGGGAAGTCGATCTTCTGCCGTCCCGGTTCATTCTTGGTGACAAATTCGAACTGCAGTCGAGCGGGTGTCTTGCCGGTCAGAATCGATGCCCGTGAGGCGGAACAAATGGGGGCGGGCGAATACGCTTGAGTGAAGCGGGCACCCTCGGATGCCAACCGATCCAGATGAGGTGTGTCATGCCACGGGTGCCCGTAGCAGCCAAGGTCCGACCACGCCAAGTCATCCGCCAGGATGAACAAGATGTTCGGGCTATCCCCGTCGTCGGCCACCGCGAATGGCGAGCTTGATGCGACGAGACAACAAAAGACAGCGGCTGCCTTTGCGAGGAAGGATTGCTTGGACATTGCGTTGGATGGTGGGGAAGGTGCGTCGAAACGCGGCGGGAACACGGTGTCGCTATTGAAGGATGAACACCTGTGAAGCGACGGGGCGAGATGTTTTTCGTCTTCTTGGTCGCTGGAGTCGCTAGCATCTTGGGTGGATGCCTTGGTGTCAAATACACTGTGCCTCCCCTCAGTCCCGCCTTCCAGATTGAACCCCGCCCCAGCCAGCATGCCAGCGCCCAACCTTGCCGCGGTTTCTCGCCTCGTTTTCCTGTCGATATGTGTTTTCTTCGCCACCAAAGCTTCGCGTGCCGCTGAATCGACCCCGCCAAACATTGTGGTGATCCTGGCCGACGATATGGGCTACGGTGACATGGGATGCATGGGCAGCCAAACTTTGCAAACGCCAAACCTGGATCGATTGGCCGAGTCCGGCGTGTTGTGCTCGCAGGCCTACGTGGCCAGTGCGGTGTGTTCGCCGTCAAGAGCAGGGTTGCTGACCGGTCGTGATCCTCGGCGATTTGGCTACGAAGGCAACCTGAATGCATCGGAGGAACGCTACGCGACTCGGCCCGAGTTGTTGGGATTGCCGGTCAGCGAAAAAACGCTGGGCGACCATCTCGGCGCGGCCGGTTATGCGACTGCTTTGATTGGCAAGTGGCACTTGGGGATGGGCGAGATGCATCATCCCAATCGTCGAGGCTTCGATCATTTCTGTGGGATGCTGACCGGCAGTCATCACTACTTTCCGACGACGATGAATCACGTCATCGAACGGAACGGGCAACGTGTGGAAGATTTTTCCAATGAATACCTGACGGACTTCTTCACCGACGAAGGTTTGCGATTCATCGATCAGCACGAAGCCGCGAAACCGGATCAGCCCTGGTTTGTGTTTTACTCGTACAACGCGCCGCACACGCCGATGCACGCCACGGAAGCCGACTTGGCTCGCTTCGCAAACATTCCAAACAAGAAACGCCGGACCTACGCGGCGATGATGTTCGCGCTTGATCGCGGCGTCGGTCGAATTCGCAAGTACTTGGAAGAAACCGGGCAGTGGAAAAACACGTTGTTGGTTTTCTTTTCCGACAACGGCGGTGCGACCAACAACGGCAGTTGGAATGGGCCACTTCGAGGTGTGAAAGGATCCATGCGAGAAGGCGGGATTCGCGTGCCCATGATTTGGACTTGGCCGGCCAAGTTTCCTGCTGGCAAACGCTACGACGGCGTGATCAGTTCGCTGGACTTGCTGCCGACGTTTTGTTCCGCGGCTGGCGCTCAGCCGCTGGCACTTGCTCAACCCATGTCTCACGAAGACGCGTCCAATCGCAAACGCATGAACCGTTTGGCTGGCACACACGACGGAATTGATATGACGCCTCATTTGGTTGACGGCAGCGAACCGCCCAGTCGGCGATTGTATTGGCGATTGCAAGGTCAAGCGGCGATCTTGGATGGTACTGACAAGCTTCTACGTCCCTCGCATCGGCCGGCCGAGTTGTTTGAGGTTTCCACCGACGTCTCGGAAAGCCATGACTTGTCGGCACAGAACCCCGATCGCGTTCGCGAACTGTATGGCGAACTGGGAACGTGGGAATCCATGCTGACGACGGTTCCGTTGTGGGGATCTTCGCCGGTTTGGTCGGGGCAATCAGCGAAACACTATGACGCTTGGGAACCACGGCCCGAACCAGAAACGATGTCAGTCAAGGAGATCCCATGACCTCTGAATCAAACTCCAAATCGACAGAAGCGCTCAATCCAAGCGACCCTGAATCCTTGCGAGCGATCGCGGGCAAGCTCGGTATCCATACCGCGAAACGACATCTGTTTTTGTGTGCGGATCAGACCAAGCCCAAGTGCTGCGACAAGGAAGCCAGTTTGGAGTCGTGGAACTACCTCAAGCGAAGGCTCAAAGAACTTGGTCTGGTTGGGACTGACGCCAGTGTCATTCGCACCAAAGCCAACTGTTTGCAGGTTTGTGCGGCCGGCCCGATCGCGGTGGTCTATCCCGATGGCGTTTGGTATCGCGACTGCACTCCGGAGGTGCTCGAACGCATCATCCAAGAACATCTGATTAGTGGTGAAGTCGTGGAAGAACACTGCTTCACTCGCAACGAATTGAATCGCTGAATTGACTGCCTTGATTATCACTTGATCACAATTTCTCCCAGGACGTTTGCATGAGTCGGACAACACGAGCGAACATCGTTTTTTCATTGGTGCTGGTAATGGCCGTTTGGTCGGTGCCAACCAGAGCGGCGGATCCCGAACCGGTGGACTTGGTCGTCTACGGCGGCACCTCGGCCGGAATCGCCGCTGCGGTTCAGGCTCATCGGATGGGCAAGACGGTAATCGTGATCGAACCCAGTCAACGTGTCGGTGGTCTGACCACGGGCGGATTGGGGCAAACCGACATCGGGAACAAGGCGGCCATTGGAGGGATCGCTCGCGAGTTTTACGAAGACGTTGCGGAGTACTACCAAGACCCCGCGGCGTGGAAGTTTCAACGATCGGATGAGTATCGTGGCGGAGGTCAATCGAAAACCGCGGCGGGGGAAGCTGCCATGTGGACGTTTGAACCCAGCGCGGCGTTGTCGATCTACGAAGATTGGATTGAACGAGACGGCATCCGAGTCGACTACGGCAAACGTCTCGATCGGTCCGCAGTGACGATGACTCGTAGCCTGCCCGCTCGGATCATCGCGATTCGAATGGAGTCGGGTGAAACCTATCGGGCTCGCATGTTCATCGACGCGACCTACGAAGGCGACCTGATGGCCGCCGCGGGTGTCAGCTACACAGTGGGACGAGAGGCGAACTCGCAATACGGCGAAACGCTCAATGGTGTGCAGACCAAGATGGCGATTCATCACCAGCTTCGAAAAGGCATTGATCCGTATGTCGTTCCCGGTGATGCCAGCAGCGGGTTGCTTCCGCACATCGATCCAGAAGGGCCGGGTGAAGAAGGCGGTGCTGACCACCGGGTGCAGGCCTACTGCTTTCGGATGTGCTTGACCGACCATCCTCAGAATCGAATCCCGTTCGAAAAACCGGATGGATATCAGCCGCTGTGGTACGAGTTGATGCTTCGCAACTACGAAGCGGGTGAAGACGCTGCTCCGTGGATCAATTCTTCCATGCCCAACCGCAAGACCGACACGAACAATCGATTGGGCTTCTCAACGGACTTCATCGGACAAAACTATGACTATCCGGAAGCCAGCTACGAAGAGCGTGAAAAGATCGTCGCGGAACATCTCTTGTATCAACAAGGTTTGATGTGGACGTTGGCCAATCACCCTCGCGTTCCCGAAAACGTTCGCAAGCAAGTTTCGCGTTGGGGAATGTGCAAGGACGAATTTGTCGAGGGCAATGGCTGGCAAGACCAACTCTACATTCGCGAAGCTCGACGGATGGTCGGTGAGTATGTGATGACACAGAAGAACTGCCAAGGTTTGCCGGTCGAAGACCCGATCGGATTGGCGGCGTACACAATGGATTCGCACAACCAGCAACGCTACGTCGACGAAAACGGACACGTGCGAAACGAAGGCGATGTTCAGGTCGGTGGTTTTCCGCCATACGGAATCAGTTATCGTTCGTTGGTTCCTAAGCGGCGTGAAGTTTCCAATTTGTTGGTGCCGGTTTGTTTATCGGCCACGCACATCGCGTTTGGTTCTATCCGGATGGAACCTGTGTTTATGGTGCTTGGTCAAACAACCGCCACCGCGGCGGCGATCGCGATCGACGACCAAGTCGCGGTTCAAAATGTTGACTATGAACGATTGGCGAATCGTTTGCTGGAAGACAAGCAAGTGCTGGCATACACCGGCCCAGAAGCTAAACCTGGGATTGATCCGAAAACGCTTGATGGCATCGTCGTCGACAACTCTCAAGCCAAGACGGAAGGTGCTTGGATGGTCAGCAACTCATCGGGGCAACGCGTCGGGATGAATTACTTGCACGATAGTGACGCCAGCAAAGGCGAATGCGTTGTGGTCTATCAAGCCAAATTGAAACGACCGGGACGCTACCAGGTGAACTTGCTATGGCCGGTGCATCCCAACCGAGCCAGCAACACGTTGGTGGCAGTCACGGACGCATCGGGAAAGCAGCACGAGATTCGCGTGAATCAACGCGATTCAAAATCCGGTGGTCGAGCGAAACTAGGTGAGTTTGAATTCGACGCATCCGCGGTCGTCGAGATCAGAAACGACGATTCAGATGGCTACGTCATCGCGGATGCGGTGCAGTTCATTCCGGGCGCCGGTGCCAGCGAATGAGGTTGCGAATTTCTTCGGCCTGAACAATTTCTTCGGCACGAACGCTGAAGCTGAGGTTGAAGCTTCGTAGACCGATCCGCTCGGGCGTCTACTTCACGCTTTCGAGTTCGACGATGAAGTGCAGAATCGCGTGAGCGGGGATGGATCCAGGCGAGCCACGTTCGCCGTATCCAAGATAGGATGGCACCCACAGTTCGATCATCCCGCCTTCGCCGATGAGTTGCATCCCTTCCGTCCATCCAGCGATGACGCCGTCCAACGGAAAGGTGGTTGCTTCACCGCGGTCATAGGAATTGTCAAAGACTTTGCCGTTGTTGAGCCAGCCTCGGTAGTGGACCGAAACGGTGTCAAAGGCCGTCGGTTTTTTGCCGTCCGATTTTCGAAGGATCCGATATTTCAGACCGGAGCTAGTTTCGGTGAACTCCAGGGACGCGTCCGAGTCCATGGGGCCCGTGCCAGCTTGCAATTCAGGCCGGTCGACAAACGAAACAAAGTTCGGTTTCGGCGGCTGGGCTTCTGGGAAATCGGGGATCGTTGGTTCAGATACGATCGGCGGGGTGGATGGTGCCGTGGAGCGACACGCGGGAACGACGATCAGCATGCCCAACAGGCACACTGGCAACCAAGTCTTCATTTCCACTTTCACGCTCCGGTCTTGCATCCTGCATTCCTCCGACACGACCGCCGGAAATGAACCTTGCTTTCATATTTCGATCCGACGGTAGCGAAATCGGGTGGTTCTCGAAAGTCCGATCTTTTCTGGGTGATCGCGTCGAATTTGCGAGAACGCAGGCGAATCTGGTTGTTCGTTCCAGACTTGAATTACAGGATGGACGACGATGGGCGGTGCCGTTGAAGTCACGACCGCGTAAACTCAAAGGGCAATCAACCGAACGAGCCAAAGAGTGAGGGATTTAATTGAGATGAAAGTCATTGTCGATTTATGTGTCGTCCCGATGGGCGTGGGAGTTTCGGTGGGCAAGTACGTTGCCGAGTGCCAGAAAGTATTGGAAGAAGCTGGCTTGGAACACCAACTTCACGCGTATGGCACGAACATCGAAGGTGAGTGGGACGAAGTGTTCGCGGCGATCAAGGTTTGCCACGAACGTGTGCACGCGATCGGTGCTCCACGCATCACGACCAGCATCAAAGTCGGAACGCGTACCGATCGCGAGCAGAGCATGCAGGACAAAATCGATAGCGTGGTCGGGAAGAAGCTTTAGATCCTGGCAATAGGGCAGAGGAAATTGGAGGGACTATGTTGATTCCAAAATCCAAACCAACGCTCGAACTTCGGTCCGCGTTGATCGGTGAGGTCGGCTTGAGAGAGACAAATCGTGCGGAGTGTGGTCTCACAACAATATCGTTTCAAAGCCTTGAGTTCCCAAATCGGCACGTGTGGATTGACACTGACTTAGGGGGTGAGATCTCGGTCGATCTGGAAGACTGGTCAATTGACGAAACGTGGGACAATGCCGTCGCCAGTTTCGTTGCATGCAATATCGAGTCCGCTTCCATGGTGACAGCACGCTGGCTTCAAGGAGAGGATCTGAAGTCGTGCCGAAACACAAATGGTTTGCGCGAGTCTCGTAGGCCGGATCAAGGAACGAGGTGACGGAACTCCGGCGGCGAATCTTGTCGCGGTGACGGTGCTTGCTGGATTGCCGTGTGGGACCGGAGGGCTTGCGCCCTACCGCTAGCAGGAATGGGGATTTGGTTGACCGAAGACTTGAAGGGAGCGAGATTTTGTTAGCGGAGTGGCGCAAGCCGCCCGGTGCCGGTCTTCGCATTTTCAGTTGACGTACTAAGCGATCCGGGAAGGAAATGAGTTCTCTGTTTACCAGGTAGAATACAAGCGGCACTGTACGGCTTGCGCCGGTAGCACTGAAGAGTGAGCAACGTGTCCGAACTGAACCGCTCATTTCACGAGGAGTTTGAGGTTGCAAGGCGACCCAATTGCATCCTTTTTGACTTGGACGTGCTATGGAACCTGGATGCCAGGTGATGATCGCGGCTGGACCAAGTGGCATCGCGGGGACCAGGTGCCGCAACCTCGGCTCGCGAATTGGTGTCGTGGCCAAATGGTTGATTCGGCAGTCATTTTGTCACCAGAGCAACGAACAATGATCGAATCCGTCGTTCGCGAACATTGCGAAAAGCGGTGTTGGTTTCTGCACGCTGTCAATTGTCGAACCAACCATTGTCATGTTGTTGTGACGGCACCGAACTACGACGGTGAGAAGGTTCGAGATCAATTGAAGTCATGGGGCAAGCGGCGGATGAAAGAACGTGAGCGTCAGTTGGGTGTCGCTGAAGAATGCGTGCGTGATCGCTGGTGGACGCGGAAGGGAAGTGTGAGATATTTGTTTGATGAGGATTCGCTTGCGGCTGCGACAACGTACGCGTCGGAAGCTCAAGACGTAGGCGGTTCGAGTGCGAACTCGTTGTGACTCAGCGTTGTGACTCAGCGATGTGAGTCCGACGTTGGTTTGGTGGTTGCGTGCGGAACCGGAGGGCTCGCGCCCTGCCGCTAACAAAGTCAATGCGTGTGGGACCGGAGGGCTTGCGCCCTGCCGCTAACAGAGTCAGACGCGAACCGCCTCGTGCCGCACTTCTCAGTACGAACGTGAACTCAAGGCTCGTCATCAATTTAGTTCGGTGCGTTCAGCTGGATGGTGCGGAGTCGGAGGGCGTTGCCGATGACGGAGACGCTGCTGAAGCTCATCGCGGCGGCGGCGATCATGGGGCTGAGCAAGATTCCAAAGAACGGAT
This sequence comes from Rhodopirellula sp. UBA1907, assembly GCF_002337565.1. Lineage (NCBI taxonomy): Bacteria > Pseudomonadati > Planctomycetota > Planctomycetia > Pirellulales > Pirellulaceae > Rhodopirellula > Rhodopirellula sp. UBA1907. The sequence goes on from NZ_DDGH01000107.1 coordinate 75,879, forward strand.
ACAGCAGACCGGCCGCGATGGGGATTCCCAAGGCGTTGTACGCGAACGCGAAAAATAGGTTTTGGCGGATGTTTCGCATCGTCTTTTGGCTGAGCTGTTTCGCGGCGACCACGCCTCGCAAGTCACCGCCGACCAATGTCACTCCAGCCGATTCCATCGCAACGCTGGTTCCGGTTCCCATTGCGATTCCGACATTGGATGCGGCCAGGGCCGGTGCATCGTTGATGCCGTCACCACACATCGCAACCGTTTTGCCCTCTTGTTTGAGTTGCTGAACATAGTCGTGTTTGGCTTCCGGTGACACGTTCGCTCGGAAGTCATCGATCCCAAGTTGTTGGGCCACGGCCTCGGCGGTGGATCGAGCGTCGCCGGTCAGCATTACGACTTGCAGTCCCAATGAGTGCAAGGCTTTGATCGCATCACGCGTGCTCGGCTTGATTGGATCCTTGATGACGATGATTGCGGCGAGCGAGCGATCGATAGCGACGTAGACCACCGTGGCTGCGTCCGCCTGGTACTGTTCCGCTTGATCGTGCACGGCGTCCAAGCCCGCCACATTCAGATCGGACAACCAATTGGGGTTGCCGATCGCAACCTGTTTGCCATCGACCTGTGCAAACACGCCTTTCCCAGTCGTGCTTTGAAAATCCTTTGTGACACGTTTTTGAGTGTCGACGGAGTCTGCGTATTCGACGATCGCTCGGCCGAGCGGATGTTCGCTGGATTGTTCCACCGCGGCGGCAATCGACAAGACATCGGATTCGCTCCAGTCGCCTTGCGGTTCGATTGCGGTGACCGTGGGACACCCCTTGGTGAGCGTTCCCGTTTTGTCCACCACGACGGTATCGACCTTTTCCATGATCTCCAGGATTTCCGCATCGCGAATCAAGACGCCTTCTTTGGCACCCCGTCCCACGCCCACCATGACTGACATGGGAGTGGCTAGCCCCAGTGCACACGGGCAGGCGATGATCAAAACGGCGATCGCAGATACGAAGGCGTAGGCCAGCGAAGGTTTAGGGCCAAACATTGACCACGCGATGAACGCGAGAATGGAACTGAGGATGACGGCTGGCACAAAGTACTGGGCCACTTGATCGACCAGTTTTTGAATTGGGGCTTGGCTGCGTTGAGCGTCGGCGACCATTTGCACGATCCGGTGCAGGACCGTGTCGCTGCCCACTTGTGTGGCTGTCATCTCCAACGAACCCGATTGATTGAGCGTTCCGCCGGTGAGCGTGTCGCCTTCGTTCTTTTCAACCGGGACTGGTTCGCCCGTCAGCATTGATTCGTCAACCCGCGAGGATCCGCTGGTGACTTCGCCGTCGACGGGGATCTTCTCGCCTGGTCGAATTCGCAAGCGGTCGCCCGATTGAATTTCGTCGAGGGAGACATCTTGTTCGTCGTCCCCATCGATTCGATGGGCAATGTCAGGAGTGAGCTGCATCAGTTCGCGGATCGCACCGCCGGTTTGTTGGCGAGCTCGCAGTTCGAGGACTTGGCCGAGCAGCACCAGTGTGATGATCACCGCGGCCGCTTCGAAGTACAGCGGCGGTCGGTCGGCTTCGTAGAAAGCAGCGGGGATCCAGTCGGGAAGCAGAATCGCGAGGACGCTGAACCCAAACGCGGCCAATGATCCCAACGCGATCAAGGAAAACATATTGAGGTTCCAAGATCGAAACGATTTGGCACCGCGAACAAGAAGGGGCCATCCGCACCAGAATACGACGGGCGTCGCGAGTGCGAATTGCAGCCAGCCGTTGATGCTGGGCGAGATCCAGCGATTGATGGGAAGGCCGATCATAGGCCCCATCGACAGGATCAACAGCGGAACCGAAAGAGCGACGCCGATCCAGAACCGGCGTTTCATATCGTTGTACTGGGCTTCGTCTCCCGAAGACGTCGGATCAACGAACTTGGGTTCCAAATCCATCCCGCAGATCGGGCAGTCTCCCGGGCCGATCTGTTCGATCTCCAGGTGCATTGGACAGGTGTAGACGGCTTCGGGATCGGCGGTCGTGCTGGGTTGGGACTTGCCATGCGAGCCGCCACCACAGCAAGTCGGTTTGGTTCCGCAGCAGTCCGACGATTTGGAATCAGCGTTTTTTGTCTTTCGAGATTCCAGAACACCATCGGGGTCAGCTTCAAACTTTTTCTGGCAGCCAGCACAGCAAAAGTAGAAGGTTCGGCCGTCGTGACGACTGGAGAGAGACTTGGCTGGATCCACCGACATGCCGCAGACGGGGTCGATGGCTTGGATTTCGGTAGGATTCATTGCGTTGGCTTGGGAAGGAGGTATCCCTGCAGCTTACGCAATTCTCATTCCGACTGTTCTGTGGGCAGTTGGGCGACGGTCTTGGAAGACCATCGTACGGGTGATGCATGGCGACGGTCTTGGGTGACCATGGTGGGTGGACTAGCGGACGACGAGGGTGAGCCAGCCGTCTTGGGCGTCGATGCCGATGACCTTGGCGGAGCGGCCCGCGAGTGCGGGTAGCTGCAGCGTTGATGGAAGTGTCCATTCGCGATGAAGAAGCGTCATCGGGAACAGCTTGTCAAAGCCTTCTTCGATGTTGGCTTTGATGGCGGTTTGTGAAAGCGTCAAGCGACGGCCACCAGGGAATTTCAAATCGATGTCTTCGTCGCGAATCAGGATCATGCGTCCGTCTTCGGTGATCGCGGGACGATACACCGCGGAAACTTCCAATCGGCGATCCAGTTCCCGGTCGCCTTGAGCAAAGCGATCGCCACGCAACCCGATTCGAAGGGTTTGGTCGCGAGCTTCGAAGTAGACCGGACGGAACCCGGAGAAGTCGACTTCGAACGATTCTGCTGGCTCGTCGTCGGTCACATCCGTTTCCGCGGACGCGTCTTTGTCCGAAGGGATGCCGAACGAACTGGTGAGGTCGCGCAGTTTTTCTGGCGTGAATGTTTCTCCGGCCAACAACTTCATCACGGTGTTGTTGAGAATGCTTTCGTGCACCTGGATCGCGGCGCTGTAGCCACCGGGGTAGGTTCCCGATGAGGTCGCGGTTCGAACCATCGACAGGGATGGGCCTTCACCCGGGGCAGACAACCCGAACGGTCGCCGCATGGTCGCTCGCACATGCACTGCATCGGTGGTCGATCCGATGGTGCGAGTCGGTGCGGGGAGGTCCAGTCGACGCAACCATGGGCGCATCTTCGCATCGAGGTCTGGGAACGTGCGAGACGCCTCTTCGTCGGTTTGTTGGCGAAAGCCTTCGAGCACGCGGTCTTGTAGTTTTCTGCGAGAGATCGCTTCGGCTTGCGGTTTCATCTCGGCCGCTTTCTTCGAAGCGATTTTGCGAACGAGTTTGAGCGGATGATTGATTTGATTGATCTGCGTCGAAAGGCTGGCTGTTGCGATTGGCTCGCCAGCAAAGACTCGCTTTTCGGTGATGACAAATTGTCGAGCCGCGTAGACTTGACCGAAGCCGGATGATCGTAGAGTGACCGGCCCGTTGTAGCCTTTCGTTGATGTCGAAAATTGTCCGTCGAGTCGAATGAGCAAACGGATGTTTCCCTCGGACGGTAGCAGCGAACCAGTGACGTTCCCG
>NZ_DDGH01000107.1:79631-91176 GCF_002337565.1 Rhodopirellula sp. UBA1907
TCGGGCGTCGCCAATGATGCGAGTGCCGAGCAAGCAATCATTGACTCGTTCAGGATTGTTGACCGGACGGGTGATGGCGTCACTGATCACGCGACCGTCGACGAAGGCACGCAGGTTGGGTGATGAGTAGCGTCCGGTGATGCGAGAAACCAAATCGCTGGCTTGGTTGGCTGCGGCCAGAGTTTCGACGATCGATTCGATTTGGGCGACTTCTTCGCCGGACAAATCGGCCAGAATTCGCGGCGTGGATTCGGTTTGTTCGTTAGCGTTTTCTTCAGACGAAAGGATGCCGGCGAGTGTTTCAAGTTGCCTCTCGATCACGGCGAGCCCGCGTTCGGGATTGCCATAGCGGAGTGCAGCTAAGTAGCGATCGAGTGACTCACGCAGTGCGACCAAACGGGATAGCTCGAGGCCTTCCTCGGGGCCGCTGAGGCGTTGAGAAAGCTCGACCGCGGCGTTGCCTCGTTTCGCGACGGACTCATCGCCTGCGATCGCGGATTGAAGCGGGCCGAAGTCCAGAAATCTCATCCAGGCATCGTGGTTGGAAGGATCTGTCACTCGCTGAAAAAAAGCGTCCGCCGCGTTCATCGCCGCCACCACATCGGCTTCGGTTTGTTCTTGCGATGGCAGTCGATTCGGATCCAACTCGGACTTGGATTGCTCGATCAGTTGTAGCCACTGAGTCGTTTCATCCGCGGTCACGAGAGCCTGGTTCACGCAAGCCGATGCACCCGCGAAGGCGATCGCGAAGACGAAACGAAGGGAGCCGCGAAAAACAGAGGAAGGCATGGAGCACGCTGGCGAGAGGATATGCGGATTGAGTGGAGTGGGTATTCTAGCTGGTGCTGGCGCCACGCAAGGCCCCGGTTGGCATCGTGATTCGAACCGTTGTCGGGTTGGACCGCTCGGATAGGTTGGGGCGGGTGTCTGAATCGAAGCGATTGTGGTATTCGTTCCGATTGAACCGCTCACTTCCTCGCTGGAGAATACTTGGATGTCGTCTGACTCGGCCAATCGTGACCTTGCCCCGTTGATCGCCTTGATGGAAACCGAAGCTCTCCAGCGTGGTGAGTTCACGCTGGCAAGCGGTAAAAAAGCGAACTACTACCTGGACTGCCGCCGCGTCACGTTGCACCCCAAGGGTGCTGGTTTGATTGGGCGAGCGATGTTGGACGTTGTGCTCGCCAATGCGAAAGAATCCGGTGTCATGCCCGCGGCCGTCGGTGGCATGGCGATCGGTGCCGATCCAATCACCGCATCGATCGTGACGTTGGCCGGTGGCGATGACGTGGATCTGAAAGGCTTCATGGTCCGCAAGGAACCCAAGGGACACGGCATGGGACAACAAGTCGAAGGTCCTGTCACACCCGGTCAAAAAGTTGTGATCGTGGAAGACGTGATCACCAGCGGCGGCAGTGCATTGAAAGCCGTCGAAGCGGTCGAAGCATTCGGACTGGAAGTCCAGTACGTGCTCGCGATCATCGACCGCTTGGCGGGAGGTGCCGAGGCATTCGCAAAGAAAGGTCTCGAGCTGAAAACGCTGACGACCATTCGCGATTTCGGTTTGGAACCCTGATTAACCCTGAGGCGTGTCGATCTCGACATGCACGATGATCAGAACATCTCCGGCGGCGAACGAATTCATCGGGCCGCTGCCGGCGGCTGGTGCCGGCGCCAGGTTGCCGTTGATGGAAAGGACACGAGCACCGCTTTTGCGGATCCAGCGATTGATTTGCCGCTCGAGTTCGGGCAATTCGGAATCCACACCTTTGAAGAGTTTGACTTGTTGCACGACAGTATCCGGGGGCGGTTCCAAGGAGAACGAATGAGTTTCTTTGTTTCGTCGGTCGGTCGCATGGTGTTGGACGAGATGATGAGCCGACGGCGAGCATCGTAACAAATCCCGACCCGGTTTGGCATTTCCGCCGGATGAGAAGCCCGTTTCGAAAGCGGGCGGCAGGCGAAGGCGATTGAATTAGAATGATGATTGGTTTGATCCGCTCAACATGTCTCGTCGGAGAGTTGCCTGATGCTCGTTTCTGGCACCGAAGTCAAAATCGCGAATCCGTTCTGTCGTCTCGCTGATGCGTTATCGATTCGCTGGATGCCTGCGACTCATGCGTTGGCCGCAGCGCTGGTCGCGATGACAGTTGGCGGGCCGGCCATCTTGTCGGCCGATGATTCGAATCCGAAGACAATCGAGATCGAAGGTGCCCAAACGACTTTGGTCACCGATCTCACATTGGCGGCGCCGATCGCCGGACGCGTGATGTCGGTGGCCGTGACCGAAGGGCAAGAAGTTTCCAAGAGCGATGTGCTGGTTCAACTGGACGACCGGCGTGCGAAGGCTGAACTGGCGGCGGCCGAATCGGCTGCGATGGCGGCTAAATTGCGATCGACCAGCGATGTTGATCAGCGATATGCCGAGCGGACTCGCGAGGTTCGAATGCGGGAGTTGGAGCAAAGCATCGACGCGAACAAACGCTATCAGAACAGCGTGACCGCGACCGAGATTGATCGCTTGCAGTTGGTGATCGACCAAGCAGGGTTGTCGATCGAACAAGCTCGCAAGGAGTTGGAAGTCGCGGAGGCCCAAGCGGACGAAAAGCTATCGTTGGTCGAGATGGCCAAGCTCAGGTTGTCTGAGCACCGCGTTGACTCACCGGTCGAAGGCAACGTGGCCGAAACAATGGTCTCTGTGGGCGAGTGGGTCGAAGCCGGCGCACCACTGCTGCGTGTTGTTTCGTTGGACCCGATCCGAGTGAGCGGATTTATTGATGGACGGGTGCACGGAAGCGAACTGAAAGGTCGACCGGTCGAATTTGAATGGACGCAGTCGATTGATGGCGAAGACCAAAGCATCGTGCTAAACGGCGAGGTGACGTTTGTGTCGCTTGAAGTTCATCCGGTGAATTCGCAGGTCCGGATGTGGGCCACGCTTCGCAATCCCGATCAAATCGCCAGACCCGGAGTCCGCGGAACGATGCGGATTTTGCCAGCGGTTAACAAAGCAAAATCGCCGGCTGAGTGAGCCGGCGAATGTGAGCGAGGCCTAGACGAAGGCTAGCCAAGTCTAGAAAAGATCGGTGCATCATTCGCGTGGGATCAAGATTTCCACCACGCGAATTTTGTCACGAGTTGATCAAGGAGCCGGTGGGATCAACGCGGCGGGACCAACGTCCAAGTTGACTTCGGCAGCCAACAGCATTTTGTACAAGTCAACTTCGTTGTCGATGTTGAGCTTGGTGAAGATACTGCCGCGGTGCTTCGATGCGGTTTGAACGCTGATGCTGAGCTCTTGAGCGATGCCCTTCAGCGGAGATCCGCCTGCGAGAAGCAACATGACTTCTGTTTCGCGAGGCGAGATCTTTCGCAGCAAGTCCAAGGCTTCTTTGCGGACTTGGTGACGAAAGCGATCGCGACGATGCTTGCGGATCGCACTGTTGATCGCATGCAAAATTTCCTCGTGACGGAAACCTTTTTCGATGAAATCGAACACGCCTTGCTGGAATGCAGCTCGGCAGTTTTCAGCATCGCCGTGGCCGGTGACCAAGATGACCGGAATGGTCAGCTCACGTCGCGACATTTCGGCTTGCAGTTCCAAGCCACTCAGGCGTGGCATTCGCAAGTCAGCAACGACGCAACCGTGTGAGTCGGCGTGCAAGACCTTGAGAAGGTCTTCTGCCTGATTGAACGTTTCTGTCTTCAAGCCTTCTTGAGAGCACCAGCGTTGTAGCAGGTCCAATTCGGCTTGTTGGTCATCCACCAAGTAGACGACTGGTTCAGGACCAGCGTCTTCCTGAGGGGATGCATTGGGATCGAACAAATCGGAGTTCGGATTATCAAGAGCCGTCATGAGAGAACCGTCCAAAGAGAACGCATGCGTTGTGACCGCCAAATCCGAAGCTATTGCTCATTGCCAGGTCAACTTTTTGTTCCCGAGGTTTATTGGGAACATAGTCAAGATCGCAACTTGGATCTGGAGTGTCGAGATTAATTGTCGGGGCAATCACATTGTTTTGGATCGTTTGGCAAAGAATCACCGCTTCAATCCCTCCGCTAGCACCCAGGGAGTGTCCCAGAGCGCTTTTGGTACTGCTGATCGCAACATTTTGGGCGTGATCACCCAAAACGGTATGGATCGCGCGAGTTTCTGCTTTGTCACCCAAAGGTGTGCTCGTCCCGTGAGCATTAATATAATCAATTTCAGAGGCCGCGCGGCCACTGTCCTGAATCGCGGCTCGCATGGCAGCGGCGGCGCCCAATCCTTCTGGATCAGGGGCGGTGATATGGCCTGCGTCGCTGGTCGTCCCATAGCCAAGGACTTCCGCGTAGATCTTCGCCCCACGAGCTTTCGCGTGCTCGAGTTCTTCGAAAACTAGCAGTCCGGCACCTTCGGCCAAGACAAATCCATCGCGATCGGAATCAAATGGACGACTGGCCCGTTGAGGATCGTCGTTGCGAGTCGAAAGAGCCTTCATGTTTTGGAAAGCAGCCAAGCCCATGCGAGTGATCGCGGCTTCGGTTCCGCCGGTGATCACGACATCGGTTTCGCCACCACGAATGCTGCGAAGAGCGTCGCCCATCGCGTTGGTTGCACTCGCACAGGCGGTCGCGACCGCGTAGTTCGGCCCTTTTAGTCCATAGCGAATGGAGATGTTTCCGCCGGCGGCGTTGACCATCATCTTCGGGACGGTGAACGGGCTGACTCGGTCCGGTCCCTTGTTGAGCATTCGCTCGATTTGTTCTTCGATTTCGTTAAGACCACCGATGCCCGAACCCAAGATCACACCGCAACGAGTTCGGTCGGTTTTGTCCCAATCGATGCCGGAATCCTGGACCGCTTGGGCTCCAGCGTGAACGGCGAACTGAGTGAATCGATCCAGACGCTTGGCTTCTTTGGGTTCGACATGATCCGCGACATTGAAGTCAGGGATGTCACCGCCAAAGTGAACCTTGTATTTCGACGTGTCCATGATGGACAGCTCATGGATCCCGGACTTTCCGGCCAACAAGGCTGACCAAAGAGTTTCGACGTCGCAGCCCAAAGGTGTGACGGTACCCAAGCCGGTGATCACGACACGTCGTGACATGGAAGGATCGTAAGAAGGCGTTGAAGAAGCGTCCGTCATGAGCGTGGTGACGAATTAACGTGGTTGAGTGTTGAGAGAAGGGACCGCGGCACACGCGGAAGGCAACATAACAAAAAACGCCGCCAGCACCTTGTCAATATAACGAATTGACAGAGTGAAATGGCGGCGATGCAGTCTGCGTTGCGGATGATTGCGATTGGCGAAACATTGCCGGGTGACGCATGATTTGACGTCGTATCAAGCCGCTCGTTTGAGTGAGGGCAGACAAGGATCCGGCGATCGGAACAAACGCATGGGCACAAGCACGAATGGCTGGAGCACACACAGCTGGATTTTCACAATGGGCAAAACCGCGTCCGGCTTCGCCGCCATCGGTTGGGAGCCCCTCACGGATCTTGCAAGAAAGATCCCGCGAGGCGTTCCGTCGTATTCACGCTGCTATTGGTCGAAGTGAATTCGTCCAACAAACAGGCTCACCGAAAACTAGGCGTCTTCGCCTTTTTCCTTTTCGATGAAATCGATTGCTTCGCCGACCTTTTGGATCTTTTCGGCGGAGTCATCTGGAATGCTGATGTCGAACTCTTCTTCGAGCTCCATCACCAATTCAACAGTGTCGAGCGAGTCGGCACCGAGGTCGTTGACGAACGATGTTTCGCGGGTGATTTTGTCTTTATCAACGCCGAGCTGTTCAGAAACAATGTCGACCACGCGTTCTTCGATAGACGCCATGGGCGTAACTCCGATTAAATGTCAGTTAATTCGAAAAGGGAAAGTGCAGATCTGTGGGGCAGGGCACAACCGAGGCGGCACTCCATAGCCGCTCGTGGCAGAACATAGGGGACGCAGCTAAAACGCGTCAATATGCCGTTAGCCGACCATTCCACCGTCAACGACGATGGTTTGCCCTGAAATGTAGCTGGCATCGCGACTGGCCAAGAACAATACCGCCGCGGCGACGTCCTCGGGTTGTCCAACTCGCTTGGCAGGGATTCGTTTTTTGACTTCTTCCAAGACGACTTCGCCGAGTTCCGCCGTCATTTCGCTGGCGATGAACCCGGGAGCAACCGCGTTGACGGTCACGCCCCGTGAGACGAGCTCTTTGCTCATTGTTCGCGTCATTCCAATCATGCCCGCTTTACTGGCCGAGTAGTTGGCTTGACCGGGGTTGCCGATCAGGCCCGAGATGCTGGCCATGTTGATGATTCGTCCGTACTTGCTGCGACGCATCACTCCGGCGGCCGAGCGGCAGCACACGAAGCAACTGGTCAGGTTGGTGGCGATGACGGAATCCCATTCCTCGTCGGACATGCCTCGCATCAGTTTGTCGCGAGTGATCCCGGCGTTGTTGACCAGGATGTCCAGGCGGCCGTGTTTCTTGTGAGTTCCCTCGATGGCTTCGGCGGCAGCTTTGCGATCGGTGACGTCGCAAGGCAGGGCTTCGCCTTTACCACCGGCGGCTTCGATTTCAGCGACGGTGGCGGCCAGTTTTTCCGCGTTGCGAGCCACGCAGACCACATGGGCTCCGTTTTGTCCCAGTGCGACGGCGACAGCGCGTCCGAGACCTTGGCTGGCACCGGTGACGATGGCGACTTGATCTTTCAAATCAACCGACAGAGAGAGATCCATGGGGGCAGGTCTGTGGGGTTGGGAGGTTGGGGAGAAAGTGGGGGAAGAACGCGAATGTTTTACTGGCCCGTTTCCGAGCGAGGACGTTCAGATGCGTTCATCGGCGGTTGTACGACGGCCTTCCAAGGCCGTCGTATTTGAATTCCGCTTCGTAGCTGTTTGGTGTGGACTTCGGTGAATCAGGGTTGGTCGCCGAAACCGTCCGTGGGTGTTTTGCGAGCGATCCGTTTGATCGTTCCTCGCAACACGCGACCGGTTCCTGCTTCCAGGAAACCATCCACTCCGTCGCCGAGCATCGCGTTGATGGAGTCGTCCCAGCGGACTGGGTTGACGACTTGGCGTGCCAGCAACTGGCGAATTTCATCAGCGGAGGTGTGTGGTTTCGCGTCGACGTTGCTGTACACCGGAATTCGCGTGTCCGACAACTCGACCTCTTCTAGAGCCCGTGTGAGTTGTTCCACTGCGCCATCCATGATGGGAGTGTGAAAAGCACCGGCGACGCTGAGTGGCACGACCTTCATTGCACCGGCAGCGGAAGCCGCTGGTTCGAGTCGTTCCAGAGCGGATCGATGTCCTGACACGGCGATGTTGCCTGGGCACAGAAGGTTGGCCGGTTGCAGGATTTCGTCCCCGCTGCGGCACTCTTCGCAAACCGATGTCAGTTTTTCAAGGTCCAGCCCCAGCACGCTTGCCATGCCCGATTCGGTTGCATCAGCACAAGCCTGCATGGCTTCGCCTCGCTTTTGAACCAGTTTCAAGCCATCGGCAAAGGAGACTCCGCCGGCGTAGCAAACGGCGGTGTATTCACCCAAGCTGAGACCCGCGGCGGCCACGATCTTTTTCGCAAGTTCCGGATTCAGGTCATCGTGAACCCGAGCGGCCGCGACTCCGACAACGAACAAAGCTGGTTGACTGTGAACGGTTTCGTTCAGTTTTTCAGCGGGGCCGTCTGCACAAAGGGATTTCAGATCGTATCCCAGGACATCGGCGGCTTCGTCAAACAGGTCGTTGGCGATGGGGTATTCCGCGCACAACCACGTTCCCATGCCGGGCGTCTGAGCACCTTGGCCGGGAAACAGGATCGCTGGTTTCGCTGCGTCGAGACTCACGGCAGGTCGTTCTCAGTTCAGAATGCTGTGGCGGTTGGAACTACTGGTCAGTCGATTCAACGACGGTACGACCTTGGTAATAACCGCATTTCGGGCATACGACGTGAGTCGGCACGGCGGTGCTGCACTGCGGGCAGTACGTCACTTGACGCTTTTTCAAGTGATCGTGGGCGCGGCGTTTGCCGGTACGGCTATTGGAGTGCTTGCGTTTTGGGACGGCCATGGCAGACAAGCCCGCGAACGGGCGATCTTAGAATGGGTGGAGTGGACGAATTTCAAACCGCGAAAGATAAGCACCCGGTGAGGGTTTCGTCAACGCGTCCTGGCCCCAAAACTCCCGCTTTCCATGGCCTTTTGCCATACCGGGTTCGCTTCCACGTTGGATTGCACCAAATCGGAAAGAGTCTCCGATTCGGCAGAGATGTCCGAACCAAGGGCCTCCCCGGTTGCATACGATTGAATCAGATAGGATGCATCGCAGCGAGATGCTTCCCTGCACCGACGCCTCTTTTCCCAGAGCCCACACGTGACCAGCCCTGTGCCAAGTCCCGCGAAAACGACGATGGATGCCCCCGAAGCCCGCAATTTGCAGCAATTGATCGAGAGCGGATGGAAGTCCAAAACGGTCAAGCAAGAAATCCGCGACAACTTTTCGCGGATGCTGGCCGACCGCGAAGAGTTGTTTCCGGGCATCGTGGGATACGAAGACACGGTCATTCCGGAAATCAGTCTGGCTTTGTTGGCCGGTCACGACATGTTGTTCATGGGCGAAAAAGGCCAAGCGAAAAGCCGAATCATGCGGCAGTTGGTCCAATTTCTCGACCCGTGGATTCCTTACATCGATCACCCCGATCTTCCCGTTCATGAGGATCCGCTGAACCCGATTTCGTCATTGGGCAAGCGTTTGGTCGCCGAGCATTCGCCCGAAGACATCCAAATCGGGTGGTGGCATCGCAGTGAACGGTATGCAGAACGTTTGTCTCCCGGGACCAAATTCGCCGACATCATTGGCGAAATCGATCCAGCGAAACTGACCGGCGGAGTCAGCATGAGTGCCGAGGAAGCACTCTCGTTTGGCTTGATTCCGCGAATGCACCGCGGCATTTTCGCGATGAATGAATTGCCCGAGCTGGATGATTTGGTCCAAGTCGGCTTGTTCAATATCTTGGAAGAACGCGACGTGCAAATTCGCGGCTATCCAATTCGATTCGAATTGGATGTGATGATTTTGTTCTCGGCCAACCCCTCGACGTACAACCGGTCCGGCAAAGTCATTCCTCAGCTGAAGGACCGGATTGGGACGATCGTGCAAACTCACTATCCGTCCGAGCGGACGCAGGGAATCGAAATCCTGCAGCAAGAAGTCGGTGACGATTTGGGCGGTCCTTACCCGGTGCATGTGCCTCTGTTCATGTACCAGATCATCGAGGAAATCACTCATCAAGCTCGCCAGAGCAAGTACATCGATCAGGCGTCGGGCGTGTCAGCACGTTTTTCTCTAGCGAATTTCCGGACAATCGTCGCATCGGCTCGGCAACGCGGAATCGTGCACGGCGAGAGTCCCGCCGTTCCGCGGATCAGCGACCTCGGGCACTTGTATGCCAGTTCGCTTGGCAAGTTGGAATTGGATTTGATGGGCACGCATCAAATGTCTGAAAAGCAAGTGATCGATTCGGTGATCGCGGAAGCCATCCAGACTGTGTTTGGTGAATACATCGAAGAACACGGGTTGGCCGAAATCGCGGAGATCTTCCGTGGCGGCGTTCGCGTGGAAGTCGGAACGATGTTGCCGAGCAGCGAGTACGCGGAGCGGTTGCAGCATGTTCCGCCGGCTTGGGACAGGGCGTTTGAGGTCAACGCGAGCGAAAACGAAGCGATGCGAGCCTCGTGCGTCGAGTTCGTTCTCGCGGGGCTCTATAGCATGGACAAAATCAGCCGTTCGCAACGCCACGGCAAGATCAGCTACGAAACTTGAGCGGGGCGCCGAGACGTGGCAGAGATTCTCTGGCAATGACGTGATTGCGGCGACGTGGTACAAGGTCGGCTCGTTGACCCGACCGCCGACACCCCAGCCTTGAAGGGTGACTCGCCAAGATGAACCAGCACAGTCCGTCGTACGCCATCACGATCCGTTTGCGTTATTCCGATTCGCCCGGGGCGATGGGCAAGATCACCACCGCGATCGGCGAAGCGGATGGGGCGATCGGCGCAGTCGACATCGTCAACATTCGCGGCGGCAAAATTTCGCGTGACTTCACGGTCAACGCTCGCGATGTCGACCACGGCAAGCGGATCGTCGAGCATCTTCGCACGGTGGAAGAGGTCGAGGTGGTGCACACCTCCGACCGTGTCTTCCTGATGCACCTGGGCGGCAAGATCGAGGTCCTGCCAAAGATGCCAATCAAAACTCGCGACGATTTGTCGATGGCCTACACACCCGGCGTCGCTCGGGTATGCAATGCGATCGCGGAAGATCCCGATTCATCGTTTGCTCTGACCATTCGGCAAAACACTGTCGCTGTGGTCAGCGATGGTTCCGCTGTTTTGGGATTGGGAAACATCGGGCCTCGCGCCGCCATGCCGGTGATGGAAGGCAAAGCGATGCTGTTCAAAGAATTCGCGAACGTCGACGCGTTCCCGATTTGCTTGGACACCCAAGACACCGAAGCGATCATTGAAACCGTTCGCCAGTTGGCACCGACGTTTGGCGGAATCAACTTGGAAGACATCTCGGCACCACGCTGCATCGAGATCGAAGAACGGTTGGACAAAGAACTCGAGATCCCGGTCTTCCACGACGATCAACACGGCACCGCGATTGTGGTGTTGGCGGGACTGAAGAACAGTTTGCTTCGCGTTGGCAAAACACTTCCAAGTATTCGCATCGTGGTCAACGGTGCCGGAGCTGCGGGAACCGCGATCGTGAAGTTGCTGTTGATCTCCGGTGCGAAGGACATCGTGGTGTGCGATCGCGAGGGAGCGATCCACGCGGGCGAACCCAGCCAGCCGGATGCATCGAAGCAGTGGATCGCTGACAACACCAACCCACGTGGTGCGTCGGGCAAGCTTTCCGAAGTGATTCAAGGAGCCGATGTGTTCATCGGTGTGTCAGCACCCAACGTTTTGCAGACGGAAGACGTCGCTGCGATGGCGGCCGATCCGATCGTGTTTGCGTTGGCCAATCCTGATCCAGAAATCTTGCCGGCCAACGCGGCTCCTCACGTCCGCATCATGGCGACGGGACGGAGTGATTTCCCTAACCAGATCAACAACGTGTTGTGCTTCCCGGGTTTGTTCCGAGGGGTGTTGGACGTCCGAGCGACGACGATCAACAACGAGATGAAATTGGCCGCCGCGGAGGCGATCGCGGCAACGATTCCCGAGTCAGATCTGCTGGATGATTATGTGATCCCCAGCGTGTTTGACCGGCGCGTCGCGAAAGTCGTCGCTCAGGCGGTCGCGAAAGCCGCGGTCGAAACTGGCGTCGCACGTCGGCGAAACAAACCCGCCGAAGAAATCATGTGAGCGCGATGAGTCACGCCGCGAGGTAGGCCAGGTTATCACCTGGCAACCAAGCCAATGCTTTGGAACAAAGCGAGGCGTGCAGGACTGTGGCACGGCGGTCCCCGCCGTGGTTCGAGGTTGTGCCGCCGTTCAGGCGTACGCGATGGTGAGGGCCGAGCATGGGAAAAGTCGCGCACTTCCCTCCCCGGAATT